>NZ_AP025281.1:3370104-3676478 GCF_024347195.1 Aliamphritea hakodatensis | reverse complement strand
CTAAGACCATGGTTTTCGTGACGCACAGGCTGGCAATGGCACAACAGGCAGACCGGATTCTGGTAATAGATGCCGGGCGGGTTGTGGGCGATGGTTCTCCGGCTGAGCTGGCAGTTGCCTGTCCTTATTATCAAGCGCTTTGTGCTCAGGCCGAAATGTCGGTAGCTGAGGAGGTGGTCTGTGCTTAAGCCTTTGTTTGAAATGGATGTTTTTTCCCGTTCGGATCTTCGCGACAGCTTCCTGTTTGCCGTGGCTGAAGGTGTCTGTATTGCGGTGCCGTACCTGCTGTTTATTCCGTTGCTGGAAAGTCTGCTGTCGGGTCAGGCGGATGTAACGCTGATTGTCGGTCTGGCGCTGACGAATATGCTGGTGTTAATGCTGCGAACCTGGTTTACCCGGCAAACAATGATCTGCTCAGGCATGATGACGTACCGGGGGTGTGCGGTGTTAAGAGAGACGCTTGCCCGGCATTTTTTCAGGGTCCCGCTGGGGTTTTTTCAACGTTACAGTCCCGGGCAGCTTTCTCAGGCGATTAACAAAGATATTGAGTTCATTGAAACGATTCTGTCGCACTTTTTTTCACAGTTTGTGGCATCGGTGGCTGCGTATCTGACGATGTCAGCCGGGTTGCTTGCTTATGACTGGCGGCTGGGGCTGGCATTGCTTTGCGGTCTGCCTCTGGCATTGCTGGCGCAGGCCTGGTTCAAAGCTAAAAGTAACCGCAGTTCAAAAGCCTTTCTTTCGATGCTGGGTGAGGCGAATCAGGTGATGATGGATTGGGTATCCGGGGTGCGGGATATTCAGCTCAGTGGCCGTTCCGGCGCAGCGCTTGCAGTGTTGCGGCATCAGGTGAATGAAACCCGGGATAAAAGTTTGCGACATGAGATGAGCATTGGGCTGGCTCCTTTATTTTTTACTGTCCTTTCTGAATTCGGCTTTGTTGTCTTTTTACTGCTCAGTACCTACCTGTATTTTTCAGCGCAGCTGTCGCTGGCGGTTTTTCTGGTGTTTCTGGTTGCTTCAACGCGTTTGAGCAGGACCCTGATGCAGGTGTCTTTCACGATGGCTGAAACCCGGTTTATTGAACAGGCGGCGGTTCGGTTGTCCGAACTGGCAGACAGCCCGGCTATGGTGGTTGAGCAGGCAGATGCCCCGGTTAACGGAGATGTGAAGCTGACTGCCGTGGGATTCGGGTATCCGGGATGCGTGGTGCCGGCGGTCAGTGATATCAGCTTTACGGCCCGTCAGGGGGAGCTGACGGTTATTACCGGGCCCTCCGGCTCAGGTAAGACAACCCTGCTGAGCTTGCTGGCGCGGTTCTGGCCACAGCAGCACGGTGAAATCAGGATTGGCAATACCCGGTTGGCGGCTTGTTCTGACCGGTCGTTTTACGGGCAGTTGGCGCTGGTCAGTCAGGATATTTTTCTGCTTGACGACACAGTGCTGAATAACCTGATGTTATCCCGTGAAGGGTTGACCCGGGAGGACGTTATCCGGGCGTGTCAGGAAGCCGGTTGTCATGAATTCATTGGTCGGCTGCCGGCGGGGTATGACAGTCATATCGGCGAGGCGGGTGGCCTGTTATCCGGTGGCGAACGTCAGCGTCTGGCGCTTGCCCGTGCTTTGCTGACGGACGCCAGTGTGTTGTTGCTGGATGAGATCAGTGCGGCTCTGGATATTGAGAACGAAGCAAAAATTATGCAGCTGCTACAGCGCCTGAAGCTGAGCAGGACGCTGATTATGATTGCCCACAGAGAAACTCTGGTGGCCGGCGCAGATAAGGTGGTTTTCCTGCAGCAGGGTAAGTTGGCGGCAGAGGGTACGCATCAGGTTTTGTTGGCAGGTGTGCCGGAATATCAGGTGCTGTGGCGGCAGGGCTGATCCCTGTCAGTGACAGTTTTTGAAGGTTTTTGAAACGACAGTTGAGCGGCGATATGAATGTTCAGATTTTAGATCTGCAATCCCGGACAGCAAGGCCTGAAGGCCTGACGGAGGCTGTTTCGGGGGACGGGCGGTGTACGTCATTCGGGAATTGTCTGGGTTGTAATATTCATGCGTTGTCGGGCCGGGTGTGCCAGTCCCGTTTGGCGTTGGCCCGGGGCGCGCAAAGGTATTTGCGGCTGATCGCGGTGGTATCCGGTGCCGGTATCAGTTGGCGTCGTGATGACGGTGAAATCCGGATCATTCATCCGGGAGAGTCTGCTTTACTGTTTTCCGCTGAGGCATTTGCTGATGTGTTTACTGCGGTTCAGAGCAACAGCGATATTCAGTTACTTGATATTACGTTTGACTGTGAGTACCTGAAGTCTGTCTATCAGCAACTGTCTGAGTCAGTAACCTGTTTTCAGCAGGCACAGGGTTGCAGTCCGTGTGAGCCGGTGATTTTCAGGGCCGATGAGAAGTTGCAGTATGTTTTGCTAAAACTACAGCAGAATCTGGCAACTGAAGAGTTACAGGCTGCTGATCATCTTTCTGTCGTGTCTCAGGCTTACCAGTATCTGAGCCAGGTCATTGTGCATATTCGCAGGCTGGTTGATGGCGGCACAGATGCCGGGCGGAATATATCGGCCCGGGCACTGGCAAAGGTTAAGCGCGCTCACGAACTGATTACGGCCCATCCGGAAAAAAATTGGTCAATTAAGCGTCTTTGTCAGGAAGTTGGTACGAATGAAACCAGTTTTAAGCGGGGATTGAGGGATGTGTACAACACTTCTTTTTCTCAGCTGTTGCAGGAAGCGCGGATGGATAGGGCTGCTGTGGCGCTTCAGCAAACTGACCGGGCCATTATCGATATCACCTTTGATATCGGTTATTCGAGCCCTTCGCATTTCGCCAAGCTGTTTAAGCAGCACTTTCATACCACACCTTTGCAGTACCGTAAGCGTTCGCTGCCAGTCGGGATGAGCCATCTGAGGCAGAGGGCTGCAATGTAGGTATCGCTAAGAAAGAACTGATTACGCTTTTTTTGGCCCTGATTGAGTTAGCTGCCGGGTGCTGAAATCAGCAACATACTTTATTCATATTCAGAGGATTAAAAATGTTTAGTAGTAGTTATCTTCCCAGGGTTGCAGTGACTGCTCTGGTGGTCGCGTCAGGTCAGGCTGCGGTGGCAGAAACCCGGCAGGCAGATGTGGTGACCGTGGTTGCCAGTAAGCAGGATATAAGCCTGGCGGAGACCGACGCTGCAGTGCTGGTGAAAACCGGTGAAGAGTTAGCCCGGGCGGGAGTTACTGAGGTTAAAGATTTGCAGAAGGTTTTCCCCGGCCTGCTGATTCAAAGCCGGGGTAACCGGACCTATACCAGTACCACTGTCCGGGGAATCAGTTCTCCTGACTTTTATTCGCCAACGGTGACGGTGCTGGTGGATGGTGTGCGTCAGGACAGTGCGTTTGTGACGCAGCAACTGATCAATGTTGACCGGGTTGAGTTTTTGCGCGGGCCACAGGGCACCCTGTATGGCGGGAATGCTCAGGGAGGGATCATAAATATTGTGACCCGTAAGGGGAATGATCAGCCACAGGCGACGGCAGGTGTTACCTACAGTAATCTGACCCGGCAACTGGATGGTGCCGCTTCTTTTGCGTTAAGTGACGATGTTTATACCGACTTCGCCCTGCGTTCGCAGCAGACAGAAGGCCGGATTGATCATCGCCCTGCAACCGGCACAGGCGAGAAAGATGCTGATGGCAGCGAGAATTACAGTGGTCTGATCCGGTTGCACTACCTGCCGGAAGACAGCCCCTGGGATGCGTCTTTGTCACTGGGTTTTGATCATTTGAACAGCAATGAAGAGTGGTATCTGAGCGCTCAGGAATTTAAAAATAAGGCTACCACTCAGGCAGTACCCAAGCTTGACCGTGAAGTAGAGAGCTATACGCTGAATATCAACCATGAAATGGGTAACCGGAAATTCAGCAGCATTACCAGCTTCCAGAACCGGAGTGTTGACCGGTTGTATGTGGGAGGGCAGTGGCATGAAGATCAGAAAACGGTCAGTCAGGAATTGCGCTTGCAGACGGAGCACAGCCAGAAATTGTCAACGGTGTTTGGTGCTTACTTTGAAAACCGCCGTTTTGAGGGTGAAGCATTCGGCGCAACGAATA
This sequence comes from Aliamphritea hakodatensis, assembly GCF_024347195.1. Classification (NCBI taxonomy): domain Bacteria; kingdom Pseudomonadati; phylum Pseudomonadota; class Gammaproteobacteria; order Oceanospirillales; family Oceanospirillaceae; genus Aliamphritea; species Aliamphritea hakodatensis. Next base: position 3,672,375 of record NZ_AP025281.1, on the reverse strand, counting down.
CAGTTGATGTAGATACGGTGGCAATTTTTGGTCAGGGGCGTTATGCGTTGACGGAAGCTGTCGACCTGACAGTGGGCCTGCGGGGGTCAAGAATCGAGTCTGATTCAGATTATTCCGGTAATGCCGGTTTTGGTATTGCTGCGTATGATTCCAGCGTGACTGATAATCTGGTGACGCCGAAAGTAGCGCTTGGCTGGCAGGTAAATGAGGATTCACGGGTCTATGTATCTGTTGCCAGTGGCTATCGTCCGAAAGGTTTTAACAGAGTGCCTTTTGGCAATAACAGTACCGGTTACGATACGGAAAAATCTCTGAGTACCGAGCTGGGGTGGCGAACGTCGCTGTTTGATCACTCGCTTGATTTCAGCGGTGCGCTGTATCAGATCGATACCGATGATATCCAGCTGTATACCGGGAATATTCCCAATCAGGTGTTAGATAACTTTGGCGAGGCGCGGAGTCGGGGTGTGGAACTGGATCTGGCCTGGTATGCCACCGATAATCTGACCCTGAACCTGGGAGGAACATTCGGTAAGTCTGAGTTCCGGGATGGCAATGGTGCCCTTAACGGCAACCGCCTGGCTTATGCGCCGGATACAACCGTCGTATTAGGTGTGGATTATCTGTTGCCGGTATCTGTTGCTGGCGGTGGTTTGAGTCTGCTCGCTAATGCACGCCATAACTCTACTGTTTATTTCAATGAAACCAATACTTTGTCACAGTCGGCTCTGACGCTTGTGGATATGGCGGCTGAGCTTGAATATGACCGGTTCACGTACCGCTTTTATGTGAACAATGTGGCGGATAAAGATTACACAACCTATGCCTTCCAGCAGGGGGCAACCGTGTTAAGTAACTACGGTGAAGGTCGTGAATTTGGTGTGACTTTCAGAGCGGAATTCTAAGCTGATGAGTAACCGTGATTTGGCAACTCCCGAGCTGAGTCTGCCGTTATTACTGACGACGCTGGCTGGCGTTTACACATTGCAGAGTGTGATCGGCATGTTCAGTCTGCAGGGAATACCTGCCGTCCTGAGAGCTGAAGGTGTTTCGACGGCTCAGATCGGCATGTTGTATCTGGCGATGCTGCCCTGGGCGCTGAAATTTCTCTGGGCCCCCCGGGTTGAGCGTTTCCGGCACGCGGGCCCCGGATTGCGAAATCACGGTTTGTTGCTGATGTTTCCCCAGTGGCTGATTGCTCTGGGCATGCTGGGGTTACTGATGACCCCGCTATTGTCTGAGGTTACTGTGCTGTTTTGTGGGCTGATAGTGATCGCCATGATTTCTACGGTTACTGATATTGCTGCTGACGGATTAGCAGTGGATCAGTTGCCGGACAGCAAGCGCAGCCTGGGGAATGTCATGCAGGTGGGTGGTGCCTACCTGGGCACGATCATCGGCAGTGGTTTGTTTATCTATATTTCCGGAACCTGGGGATGGCAATACGGTGTGGGAATACTGATTGCTGTGTTAATGCTACTCCCCGGGTTTTTCTGGTTGCTGGTGCGCCGGCAGGGCGCACGGCCGGTTGTGAACGGTACCAGCCCGTCGCTGCTGCAAGTGTGGCGAAATCCGGTTATGCGCAAAGGGATTTTGTGGGTGGTGGTCTGTCAGGCGGGTACCCGCTGTGTGCTGGCGATGCTGTTTCCGTTCATGATTGATCAGGGAATGCAACTGGCTGATCTGGGCATACTGGCGGCTGGTGGCGGTGCGCTGGCCAGCCTCGGCGGTGTGTTACTGGCCGGTTTTTTATTGCAGCGTATCAGTTTTCTGTGGATGTTAGCCGTTTTTCTGGTCGCTGAGTTTTTCTGTTATCTGGGGCTGTATCTGCTGACAACCGGCTGGCAGCCGGGTGCCGGTTCGCTGGCTGTGATGTTTGTGCTGGTATCTGCTGTTTCCGCCGGAAAATTTGTTGCTTTGTTTTCTCTGATGATGGACTGGTCTTACGGTTCACAAGCGGGTGTTGATTTCACCGTGCTGCAATCAGCGGATATGTCGGTTGCAATTATATTCGCCCTGCTGGGTGGGTGGCTGGTTTCCGGGTATGGATACAACGTGTTGTTTGCTGTAGCTGTCATCGCGACTGCTGTGGCGGGTGTGACTGTTTTCCGGTCGGTCAGGCGGCATTATGCCTGTTGTCATATGTGGTCCGGAAATGCCTGAGGCCAGCGGAGTAATCAGCTGACCTCTGTTTTAAACCGAAATTACGCTTAATCCTTTTGTAAATTTCCTGATCAGCGGGACGGTTCCGTTCGTCCAAAATTTAGCCGGGAGGACGCTGTGCAGCGCCAGCAAAATATCATAACTCAGACTCGTTCAGCCATTTGTAAGGCCCTCAAAACAGAGGACTCACAGTTACACGGGGAAACCCGGTTACTGGAGTCAGGGCTGGATTCAATGTTCATGATGAAATTACTTAACAGTCTGCGTCAGCAGGGCTGCAAAGTTTCGCTGAAAGAAATTTATCAGGCGACCAGTTGGCAGTTGCTTGAGCAGTTAATTTGTTCCCGTCTTGAACTTGCTGATGCAACAGACCCGGTGGATGAGCAGTGTCGCTGGCCGGTGATGACCGATGGTAAGCCCTTTCCGCTGACTCCGGTACAGCATGCATATTTCATCGGACGGGGTGAGCATCAGCCGCTGGGAGGGAACGCTTGCCATCTGTATCAGGAATTCGATGGTGAGCAGTTGTCGGCCGGTCAGCTTAACGCTGCGATCAGTCAGTTGGTAGGGCGGCATCCCATGCTGAATGTCGCGTTTGCTGCGGACGGAACGCAGTGCTGGCAGGCTAATCCTGTGTGGAGCGGTGTCAGGGTACATGATTTTGCTGATCTGTCTGATGCCGATAGACAGCATGCGTTACAGGAGTTACGTCAGCAGCTAAGCCACCGTGTTCTAAATATTGAGTCCGGACAGACTTTTGATGTTCAGCTGTCTTTGCTGGGGAATGGCTGTCACCGGATACATGTCAATATTGATCTGGTGATCATGGATGCTTCGGGTTTTAGCTTGTTTTTTAATGAGCTGTCTGACCTGCTGAGGGGGAATATATTACCTGCGCTCGCTACGGATTATGACTTTTGCAGTTACCTGGTGCAGGAGCAGGGTGTTCTGAATGATAGCCGGGAAAGTGCAGAAGCTTTTTGGCGGCAGCAGCTTGAAGATCTGCCGCCTGCGCCAGCTTTGCCGCTGAGTACGGATCCAGGGTTGGTGACCCGTCCGGCATTTGTCCGTCGCCGGCTGGAATTGCAGTCGTCAGAATGGCAGCAGTTTCAGGCGTATGCTAACGGCCTGGGTGTGACGCCGACGATGGTACTGGCGGCGCTTTATGGTGAAGTTCTTGCGCGCTGGAGTGGTCTGCCCCGGGTTTTGCTTAACCTCACCGTGTTTGACTGTCATCCGTTTAATGAAGCGGTATCTCAGATGCTGGCAGATTTTACCAATATTGTGCTGCTGGATTATGCCGTCAGCGAAGCAGATTTAATCAGCGCAGTTCGCCGGCTGCAGGCCCGTTTTACGGAGGTTTATGAGCACCGCGGTATGTCCGGTGTTGAAGTGCTGCGTGAGTTGCGAAAACAGGGCTCTCATCCCCATGGCTGCCCGGTGGTGTTTACCAGTAACCTGAATCAGTCACTGTACGGGGATGATCTGAACGGTCCCTTAGGCGTGCCGGGCTGGGGGAGTTCACAAACGCCTCAGGTGTGGATTGATTTTGTTGCGTTTAAGCACGGTGACGGGGTCATATTGCAATGGGACAGTGTTGATCAGATCTTTCCTGATGATCTGGTGGCAACCATGTTCACTGCGTTCAGTCATCTGGTAACCCGGTTGCTGACCTCACAGCAGCACTGGCAACTGCCGTTACCTGATCTGTTGCCGGTCGATCAGAAGGCTGTGCGTGATGAAATTAACAGCTGTCGGGAAAAGTTACCGCAAGGTTTATTGCATCAGCGCATTTTTAACCATGCTGAATGCTGTCCGGATGCGCCGGCGTTGCTGAGCGAGCATCTGGATTTGACCTTTGCAGAGTTGACGCTGGCGGCCCGGAGGCTTGCCGCTGATCTGGTAACCTGCGGACTGAAGCCTGGTGGTAATGTGGCTGTCAGTATGGATAAGGGGGCAGGTCAGACAGTAGCGGTGCTGGGCATTTTGTATGCCGGTGGTGTATATGTCCCGGTGCCGCCGGATCAGCCACTGGCAAGGCGCTCTGCTATTTATGACAGTGCTGAAATTGACATCGTAATTCGCTGTGAAATGAGCCACGGTCAGTATGAGTGGCACCCTGATAAGACGTATGTTTTCTGGCAATCTGATACACAGCCGTTATCTGTTCAGCAGGGAGGTGCTGACCCGCTGGCGCCGGCCTATATTATTTTTACTTCAGGCTCGACCGGAACGCCCAAGGGGGTCGTGGTATCGCATCAGGCGGCGCTGAATACCTGTATGGATATTAACCAGCGTCATGGCGTAGCCCATCATGACCGTATGCTGGCACTGTCGGCACTGCATTTTGATCTTTCTGTGTACGATATTTTTGGTGTGCTGAGTGTTGGCGGGGCTTTAGTCGTTCCGCAACAGACTCAGCTGCGTGACCCGATGGCGTGGGAGAGACTGCTTGTTCATCACGGCGTCACACTGTGGAATACAGTGCCTGCGCTGTTCGATATGTTGCTGACGTTTTGCGAAGGCATGGGATTGCCGGGGCCGGGGTTGTTACGGACTGTGATGTTGTCCGGTGACTGGATAAGTCTGTCATTGCCGGCCCGTTATCGGGCTTTTAATAAGGCAGGCCGGTTCAGTGCAATGGGCGGGGCAACTGAAGCGGCTATCTGGTCCAACGAATGTATGGTGGATGAGGTGTTGCCGCACTGGCCATCGGTCCCGTACGGATATCCACTGAGCAATCAGGCCTACCGGGTGGTGGATGAATCAGGCAGGGATTGCCCTGACTGGGTTGCCGGAGAACTGTGGATTGGCGGTGCCGGGGTTGCGCTGGGATATTGCAACGATGCTGAAAAAACCGCGGCACACTTTATCGGCGTGTCTGAAGGCGCTTACGCAGGCCGCTGGTACCGGACCGGAGATATGGGCAGATACTGGCCGGACGGTATGCTGGAATTTCTGGGGCGACGGGATAACCAGGTTAAAGTGGGCGGATACCGGATAGAACTCGGTGAGATCGATGCGGCCCTGAACCGTCTGGCAGGTGTGAAAAACGGTGTCACCCTTGCACTCGGAAATGGCAATGGTGCGGATAAATATCTGGAAAGCTTCATCGTGCCGGAGGGCGCTGGCTTAATGAATCAGGTTATGCCGGACAGCCGGCTATCGGATTCTTACCGTGCCTTGTTTGATGTCGCTGAAAGATTTCCCGGTGGGAACAGGGATCAGGAGGCTGCTGCTCTTGCCAATTATATCGGCTTACATTTGCAGCGTTATTGTGCCGAACCGGGTATTTCTAAGCCGGTAAAGGCCTGGGAGTCGGATTACCAACTGGCCGGTCCTTTCAGTGAGGTGTTTGCTGACTGGTTTGAGTTGTTGGAACGGCAGGGGATGGCATGCCGGGTGGCCGGGAGGCATCAACTGGCCGAATATGCATTGTCACTGCCGGCGGAACCTCAGGCATGTTTTGAAGTGGATGAACATTCGGATCGGCAGCTGGCGGCAGTTATGCGCGGAACAGTCCCTCCTCCGGTGTTACTGGATACGGCGTTTTCGCCAGAGGCGCAGCTATTTGCAGATATTGATAACAGTTTATGTATTCAGACGATAGTGCTGGCAATCGCTGAATTGTCGGTTCAGTTACAGCGGCCTGTGAGGGTTGTTGAGGTGGATGCCCGCAGTGGTATTTGTGCCGCTCATATTGCCACACTGCTGAGTCCGCAGCAGATCAGCTATACGGCGCTGGACGGATCGCTGGCAATGGTGCAGAAAGCGACTCAGCGCTTGCAGCGTTTTAGCCATGCAGAGGCTATACATGGTTCAGATGCCTGGCCTGCAGATTTACACCACTGTGCAGATGTCATTTTACTTAACAACTGTCTGCACCGGCATGAGGACATTGATGCCAGATTAAAAGTTGTGGCCGAACTGGCTGCCCCCCAAGCGATGTTGGCGGTGCTGGAAATCCAGACGTTATTACCGCAGGTACTGATCAGTGCCCGGCTGCTGGAAATGTCTGTGCCTGTTTTGCTCAGTCAGTCCACTCTTCTGGATAGTTTTACCAGGGAGGGCCTGGGACTGGAATTACAGTGGCAGACAGGTAGCCAGTTCGGCTTCATTTTACGTTTTCAAGACCCTGTTTACAGGGGGGATGCTGGTCAGGCTGCTGAGGCGCTTGCACAGTTCTTGCCCGGCTATATGGTGCCCAGACGCTTCACGTTTATGGACAGTTTGCCCCTGACCCTTAACGGTAAAGTGGACCGTAAAGCACTGGCTGAATCAGTCCGTCCGGAAATCCTTCTTTCAGACCAGCCTGTACGGTTGCCGGAAACTGCCGCTGAGTGTGCAGTGGCTGAGGTTTGGCAGGTGTTATTCGGCTCAGGGCCGTTTCAGCGTGACAGTGATTTCTTCTTGCTGGGGGGAGACAGCCTGATGGCAACCCGCTGCGTTGGAGAGCTGGCCGGGCGGGGATATCATGCTGAGCTTACCGATGTTTTCAGTTATCCCCAGTTATCCGGGTTTGCAGCCCGGTTGTCGGATGCTGCTCAGTGCTGTACGCAGACGTCTGTACTGGTTAGCGACAGAGATGGTCTTCATCAGCCATTCCCCTTGACCGCTGTTCAGCAGGCTTACTGGATTGGCCGGCAACCGGGTTTTGCACTTGGCGAGGTGAGTTCACAGTTTTTCATTGAATTTCAGGTGGAAAATCTTGATACACAGCGGTTTAACCGCGCGATGGATCGCCTGATTGCGCAGCATGACATGCTGCGAGCGGTGGTACGTAATCACCAGCAACAGATTTTAAACGCTGTGCCCGCGTTTAACCTGCCGTTACATCAGGTTGCTGATGTTACCGGCGCGGAAGCGGAGCAACTGCGTGACCGTTTATCACATCAGGTAAGAGATCCGGCTATCTGGCCGGTATTCGATATTCAGGCCTGTGCTGACGGGCAGGGTAATGCCCGCTTATTTGTGTGTCTGGATAATATGTTACTCGATGGGCTGAGTATGCAGATTTTCCTCAGCGATCTGGAAACACTTTATCTTCATCCGGACGGGAAGCTGCCTGCCCTTGAGATCAGTTTTCGCGACTATGTCTGCTCTGTTTCAGAGCCGGAGCAGGCGGAGAGCCGCCGCTACTGGCTGCAGCAGTTAACAGACTTGCCGCCGGTGCCACAGCTGCCATTGCAGGCTGATCCTGATCATCTTCGCAAAGCTGCGTTTATCAGAGTTGCCGGCGAGCTTAATCCTGCGGACTGGCAGGCACTCCGGGGGCTGACCGCCCGTCATCAACTGACGCCGTCAGTGGTGCTGATGGGGGCTTATGCCGCGACGCTGGCAGTCTGGAGCAGGCAGTCCGATGTAACACTGAATCTGACGTTATTTGACCGTCGGGATGTACATCCTCAGATCGGCCAGATACTTGGCGATTTTACATCATTGTCATTGCTGGCCTGGCGTCAGGAGGATACCTGGCTTGCCAGTATTCAGCGTCTGCAGCAGCAACTGGCCGAAGATCTCCGGTATCAGGATGTTTCCGCTGTATGGGTAATGCGAGAACTGGCACGGCTGCAGAGTACTGCCAGCGCATCAATGCCGGTTGTTTTTACCAGTGCGCTCGGTATCGGCTCCGGGTCATTTCTTTCTGACAGTGGCTGGCTGAAGCCGGTATGGGGTATTTCTCAAACGCCTCAGGTGTGGCTGGACCATCAGGTTTACGAATCAGACGGTAAGTTATGTTTTAACTGGGATGCGGTTGAAGCGTTACTGCCGAAGCCGGTGCTTGAGCCGATGTTTGATGATTACTGTCAGTTACTGAACACGCTTATACGTCATCCGGAGCGCTGGGGGTTGCCGCTGGGCCAACTGACCGGTACGCCAACAGTTGTTGATAAGGCGACTGTGCCGCAGTCTGTTTTACCGGACGGGGGGGCAGTTGCCTGTCCCGGACAGGCCGACGCTGCCGTTGTGCGAACCATTTGTGAGCAGTTCCGCGAAACGGTTTCGTTGTCTTTGTCTGAAACCGATAACTTCTTTGATGCCGGTGCTAATTCGCTGCAACTGGTGCAGTTACATGGGAAGTTGCTGGCGCAGGGAATGCCTCTGGTTGTCACAGATTTATTTACCTATCCCTCTGCATTATCGCTGGCGGAATACCTGGGCGGCATTGCTGTGCCGCAAGTTGCTGATGGTCAGCAGCAGGTTTTTCAACAACGCCGTAAAGCCGGCCGGCGCCGGAATTCACTGTAACGCCTTACCGAGGATTAAAATGGAACATTTTGATAGCTATTACCAAAACTGTGATCCGGTCGCTGTCGTAGGTTTAGACTGCCGGTTTCCCGGTGCTGACGGGGCAGAGTGCTTTTGGGAAAGTTTGCTGGCGGCAAAAAGCGGCCAGTCAGTATTTTCTGAGCAGCAGCTGCGCGTGGCAGGTGTGGCTGCAGATGTGATGGCAGGTGCAAACTTTGTTGCACGCGGTTCAGTGATCGCTGAACCGGAATGTTTTGATGCCGGTTTATTTGGCTTTTCACCGGCGGAGGCTGAAACCATTGATCCCCAGCAGAGGGTATTCCTGCAGGTGGTCTGGCATGCACTGGAAGATGCCGGTTATGCGCCCAGAAATATCCAGCTGAAAACGTCCGTGTTCGGTGCCTGCAGGATCAGCACGTATCCGTCGCAGTCTCAGTTTGATGTTACCCGGGTGGGGCAAGTCAGTGGTTTACAGGCGTTGCTGGGTAACGATAAAGATTATCTGGCAACCCGGGTTGCTCATCGGCTGAATCTGAAAGGGCCGGCCATGACGGTCCAGACGGCCTGTTCCAGTTCGCTGGTGGCGGTGCATATGGCCTGTGAAAGTTTGCGCTCCGGAGAGTGTGATATGGCGGTTGCTGGCGGGGTGGCGATCTCATTTCCACAGACTGCCGGTTATTTGTATCAGCCGGGTATGATTTTCTCGCCGGATGGTCAGTGCCGGCCTTTTTCTGCGGATGCAAACGGCACCTATGGGGGGAGCGGTGCCGGAGCCGTTATTCTGAAACGCCTCAGTGATGCAATTGAAGCCGGTGACCCTGTTATGGCGGTTATCCGTGGAAGTGCGGTTAATAATGACGGTAATGATAAAGTTGGTTTTACTGCGCCAGCGGTGCGGGGGCAAACCGAAGTGTTACGTACCGCGTTACAGCTTGCGGATGTAAGTGCTGATGATATTGAGATGCTGGAGGCCCACGGTACCGGGACACGGTTAGGGGATCCGATTGAAATTACTGCGTTAAAGCAGGCTTATAACCGATCAGCGTTCGCCGCTAATCCATGTCATATCGGTTCAGTGAAGAGTAATTTCGGGCATCTGGATACCGCCGCCGGAATTTGTTCGCTGATTAAAACGGTTTTGTCTGTTTCCCGGGGAAAAATACCGGCAACGCTTAATATCAGTGAAGAAAATCCTGAGTTACGTCTGCAGGGCAGTGGTTTTAAACTGGCGGAGCAGGCCGTTGACTGGAGAACACCGTTACGCACAGCAGGGGTATCGTCGTTTGGTATTGGTGGTACGAATTGTCACATGGTTGTTCAGTCATTACCTGACGTTTTCAGTGTAACGACTCAGTCGCCGGGTACAGAGTCTGCTGGTGACAGTACCCTCACTCTATTGTTATCAGCGGCCAGTTCGGGAGCATTGCAGCGGCTTGCCGGCGATTATCACCGGGCAATTACGGATAAGGCGGTTGCTACTCAGGATCTGGCTTTTACCGCATTGCATGGTCGCCAGCTGGATTTACCCTGCCGGCTGGCCTGTACACTCGGAGCCGGGAAGGAAGATGCCCTGCGGGTGTTTGCTGAAACCGGTGAGACATCCGCAGGACTCTATGCTTCAGACGCGGTCCGTACTCCGCAAATGCTGTGGTGTTTCACCGGGCAGGGGTGTCAGCATCCGGGAATGGGAGAGCTGCTGTATCAGCAGTCTGCCGTTTTCCGAACAAGTATTGATGAGGCGCAGACCTGTGCCCTGAAGTACCTGGACGTCCCGGTGACCCGGGTTATGTTCGGTGACAGGACTGATCTGCTGGCCGGAACGGCGTATGCGCAAGTGGCCATTGTTGCCTTTGAGATTGCGCTGGCCCGGCATTGGCTGTCCATTGGTTTTACACCGGAGTATCTGCTTGGACATTCGGTCGGTGAATATTCCGCTGCGGTGGTTGGGGGGTATTTAACTCTGCAGCAGGCAATGCTGCTGGTATGCAGGCGTGGCACGCTGATGCAGGCCTGTGCGGAGCAGCAGTCCGGTGCCATGCTGGTGATCTTTGCTGTACCGGATGAGTTGCCCGGCGATGGGGTTTTTAGCCGGCTGGATCTGGCGGCTGTAAACGGTGAGCGGCATGTGGTTTTGTCCGGGAAACAGGAAGATATTTGTCAGGCAGAAGCCTTACTGACCGGGCGGGGGATTGTGTGTAAACAACTGAGCGTCAGTTGTGCTGCACATTCACGTTTGCTGGAACCCGTGCTGGATCAGTTTGAAGAGTATACCCGGGGCATTACACCGGTACCGGGCCGGATCCCGTTAATATCAACGCTGACCGGCACTTATGTATCGGCTGATAACCTGCCTGATGGCCGGTATTGGCGCCGCCATCTGCGCGAACCGGTGAAGTTTCATCAGGCAATGCTGACTGCTTTAGAAGCCGGTGTTGGATTGTGTATGGAGATTGGTCCCGCTGCGCAGTTGATTTCAGCATGTCGTCGGGAATCTTATGCTGACAGAGCAGGCTGGATACATGCCGCAGCAGAACACCATGATGTGATGATGCAACTGTATGCTCATGGTCTGAACCAGAACTGGCCAGCATTATTTTCTGTAACGGGCAAAAAATGTCACGGGCCGCTGTACAGCTTTGACCGTCACCGTTACTGGTTTACTCCGTCTGAGGTGCCGGACCCAGCGGTTAATAATCCAGCGGTATCGGAGCCGGTTAAGGCTCCACAGACTTTTGAGCATATGTTCCTGCAGTTTCGGGCGTTAGTGGCTGAGTCGTTTGTTCTGGATTGCCTGAAGGATATTCCGCAACAGGGGTTCAGCATTGCCACATTGATTCGCGCCGGGCGTCTTTTACCCCGTTACCGGCCATTACTGGCGGATATAGCCGGGTTGCTGACCGCTGCCGGGTTTTATGAGCAACAGGGGGATTTCTTTCGGTCAGCAGCGCTGCCGGATAAGCCCGTGCCGGAGGCTTTGACTGATGCTTTAGTGAATCTTGCCCCGGATAAAATTAACCGGGCGGCTCTGGGGCAACTGGCAGATGTGGGCAGCCGTCTGAAGACGGTATTTGCTGATCTGAAACAGGCAGAAACATCACCGCTTGAAAGACAGGATCTGGCTTCCCTGCTGGATGGAGTTCTGGCTGACAGGCCGGTGGCGTCGTCGCAAGTAACTGACAGCGCCAGTGCTGAGTTTGTTGATTGCCCAGGCCCGTCGGCGGGCGGGGACTTAAGCGACTGGTTGAGGTCACAGTTGGCAGAACGGCTGCCACCGGGTAACGAATCACTGTCTGATCTGAAATTTACCGGTGATGATCAGTTGGCCTGGCCTGACCGGATTGTTATTAACCGTTTATCCGGCCTGTGGGGACAAACTGCATGGGTGATTCGCGGAACGGCTGATGACGGTCACTGGCGGTTACTGGCAACAGCCGGTAATACCGACGCGTTGCAGGCGCACCCCCTGGCCTCTCCGCAAAACCGTTATGAATGGTATTGGCAGGCGGCTGACAGCGGCTCTTCACAGCCGCAACACTATTACCTGCAGGATGATTCGGATAGCTGGACGGATGCACTTCGTGCGGCAGGTATACAGTTTTCTGATCAGGCCGACACGGAATTGCTGATTGTACCGGATGCGGATATCCGTGATCTGAGCGCGCTGTTACACCGGTGTTTAGAGGCGTCCGGCCGGCATATTCTGGTGATTACGCATCAGGCATGCGACGTATTTCCGGATGATTCAGTCCGGGCGTCTCAGCATGCGCTGATGGCTTTATTACGTGTTATCCGGGTTGAGTATCCGGAGCGCCGGGTGTTGCAACTGGATATGTCCGAGCGTTCTGCCGCTGCTCTGGCAGCTGCTTTACTGATGCACCACGATAACCTGCCGGATACGGTGGCCTGGAGAGATGCCCGGTATTTTGTTCAGCAGCTCAGGCAGGCCACTGCCGTGGGAGCTGAGCTTCCGGCGGGTGTCTTTGCCGGCGCGCAAGGCTGGCATCTGGTTACAGGTGGCATGGGGGGCGTAGGGCGTCTGACGATCGCCTGGCTGGTACGGCAGGGCGTCAGGAATATTGCTGTATTCGGACGTAGCGAACATGCTGACTGGGCGGACTTTGTCGCCCTCCAGGCATCTGCCGGCTGCCTGATTGAAACGGTGATATGTGATTTGTCTGATTCGGCCGGTCTGGCTGAATCTCTGGAGGCATTTCGGCCCGGGGAAGCTGTCAGCGGTATTATTCACGCGGCCGGGAACGTCTGTCACGGTGCTTTTTCAGACTGGCCGGGTGACAGCGGGATGCAGAGTCTTTCTGTAAAAGCCGGTGCACTGGATGTTATGTATCCATGGCTTGTGTCCCGACAGGGCCGGTACTTGATCAGTTATTCATCAGCAGCAGTGCTGGGAGCTGCCGGGCAAGGCGCGTATGCACTGGCAAACGGCTATCTGGACGGGTTTTCCTTGCAGCATAACAGTGAACATTGCCGGGTGATGAGTGTGGCGTGGGGGGCCTGGGATCAGGTGGGCATGACCCGTGATGCCGGTTTGCTCCGGCAGCTTGCCCGGCAGGGGATGTATCCGCTGGCTGCTAATGAAGGGATCTGGCATCTGGAACAGTCATTCCTGACGGGTGATGTCCGGGTTATGGCAATGAACATCGATCAGAAGGATGCATATTTAGAGCAATTTCTGTCGGTGGGCCGGATCACTGAAAACAGGATTGTTCAGCGCACAGACCCGCTTCCTGAGCGGTCATGGGATGATGAAAGCCTGCTCGGCTGGCTGGATGAAAGGGTGCGTTATCAGTTGGCGTTACCGGCAACGGCAGGTCTTGATCAGCAACAGGATTTACTGACGGTCGGGATGGATTCGCTACAGTTTCTTGAACTGAATGCCGCTGTTTCTCAGTATTTCGGCATTAAACTGGATGCTGCACAGGCCTACCGGGATATGTCCCTTGCCGGGCTGGCTGCATTGCTGGGTAACACCCTGGGTGGTCAGGAGGAAGCACCGGAGAAAATCACTCTGACAGCGGATCCTGCCCGCCGGCATGAGCCATTCCCTCTCACGCCTATTCAGCATGCCTATTGGGTAGGGCGGGAACCGTGGATCAGCTTTGGTGGCATTGCCTGTCATGTAGTATTTGAGTGGGATAAAGCGCTGAGTGAGTTCGACAGTGAACGGTTTGGACAGGCCTGGAATGCGCTGATCAGACGCCATGACATGTTACGTATGGTCGTGAATGCCCAGGGTGAGCAGCGGATACTGGAGAACGTGCCGGAATATCTGTTTCAGTACACAGATTTACGGGGGCTGGATGCTGAGCGGCAGAAGGCCGAACTGGAAAATATTCGTCAGCGGCTGTCCTACGAAGTGCGTCCGGCTGATGTCTGGCCATTATTTGAAATAGCGGTCACCCGTACCGGCGAAGACCGGCTACGTCTGCATATGAATCTGGACTTGCTGCAGTTTGATGTACAGAGTTTCAAAATTATGATGGAGGATCTGGACCGTGCATACCGGGGAGAGTCCTTGCCGTATCTGGATATGTCATTCAGAGATTATGTGGTTCATGAGCAGTTGCTGCGGCAACAGCCGGACTGGCAGTCTTCATGGCAGTACTGGCAAGCATTGATTCCTGAGTTGCCAAAAGCACCGCAATTACCGGTCAGTGCTGATGCAGGAGACGGAGTACCTGCTTTTATTACGCTGGAAGGGCGGCTGGAACATCAGCAGTGGCAGGCGTTGCGGACAGTCTGGCAGAGCGCCGGAGTCACCGCCTCTGCCGGCTTGCTGACGATTTTTGCCGCGACCCTGGCCCGGTTTTCCCGGAGTGAATCTTTTACTCTGAATATGACCTTTTTTAACCGGCAGCCGTTTCATCCTCAGGTGCAGGATCTGATCGGTGATTTTACCTCGGTCCTGCTGATGGACTTTGATTTTACTGATGCTGACAGCATGCATGCACAGATGACGCTGACCCAGGAAAAACTCTGGGAGCGCTTATCACACAGTCAGGTGAATGGTGTTGAGGTTATCCGTGAGCTGGCTCGTTATCTTAAAGCCAGCGGCCAGCTGGAGACCGGCGAGGATCAGCAACCGCTGTTGCCGGTGGTATTCACCAGCATGCTGGGTATGTCTATGGATGGTCTGGATATAGAAAAAGCCATGACAGGGATGTTGGGTGATCCGGTATTTGTGCTAAGCCAGACCCCTCAGGTATGGCTGGATCATCAGATTATGGAGGTAGGCGGTGATCTGGTATTCAACTGGTACTGCATGGAGGGCGTGTTGCAGGGAGATACCTTGCAGCGACTGTTCTCGGATTACTGCTTGGCGTTGCAGGCGCTTGCGGCGCGACCGGCGTTGTTGGAGCAACCGGTCAGTACCGTCACACAGGAGGTGGTGTCTGCCGGACCGTTATCCGCGCTTAACCTTCCTTTGCCGGATGCTGCTGACTGTGACGAATTACGGGAAGCCTGGGCATATATTGAACATCAGGCCAGTGTTGGTTTGCTTGCAACTTTGCGCGGGCAAGGGGTTTTTGATGGTACGCAGGAGTATTACCGTAAGGACGAAATTCTTAGTATTCCGCTGTTCAGTCGTTGGCAAAAACTGATTGGTCAGTGGCTGAACCAGCTTTGTCATGAGCAGGTACTTAAATTAAGTGAGCAGGGTTATTCCCTGCACCGGGAGCCGGTGGCTCCGCAAGGGGCCTTACCTGATGCACCCTGGTGCCAGTGTCTTGCGGGCTACGTGGATGATTGTGTATCGGATCATCCGGCGCTGCTGGCAAGGAAAAAATCAGCGCTGGAGCTGTTGTTTGCCAGGCCCCAGATCACCGCGAGTCTGTATGCGGATAATCCGGCCTTACAGGCGCTTAACGCAACGGCTGCCAGGCTGGTTAAGTCACTGGCCGGACAAAGCGGTGACAGTGCTTTCAGGGTGCTTGAAGTCGGGGCCGGAACTGCTGCCACTTCAGCGGTTGTGCTGGCAGAGACTGCGTCGCTGATCGATCATTACTGTTTTACGGATGTTGCGGACAGTTTCCTGCGTGATGCCCGTAAACGGTTGGCAGAGTATGCGGCGAGCATGAGTTTTGGGAAACTGGATATTAATCAGCCGGTTGTGAGTGATGAACATCCGTCAGAGGGGTATCAGGTGATACTTGCGGTGAATGTCCTGCACGATGCGGTAGACTTGCCGCAGACGTTGCAGAATCTGCGCAGTATGCTGGTACCTGATGGGCATTTGATTCTGATTGAGGCCACTGATCCCTACAGTTCCATGCAACTGGCAACGGTTGGATTTATTGAAGGCATTAATGCTTTTGCTGATTTCAGAGAGTCAATGAACAGCGCAATGCTGGATTTACCGGCCTGGCATTCCGTGTTGCAGGCATCCGGTTACGAACCGGTCTTACATTATCCGCAGCAGCAGATCTCGCCATTGCGTCAGCATCTGATCGTTGTTCAGAACAGACAGGCGACAGAGGTGTTAACCACAGAGGTACCGTTCGTTTCAGTACCTGTACCGGAACCTGAACCGCGGCTAGCCCGGCAGGATTCCTCACCGGGTGATGTCACGGAAGGTTCAGTCAGTGCTGATTTACTGCTACAGGTTCAGACGTTTTGGGAACGGTTGCTGGAACAGCCTGTTACCCCTGACAGTGATTTCTTTCGTCTCGGCGGGGACAGCCTGTTAGCGACACGAATGGTAGTGGAGCTGAGTAAGCATCTTGGACAGCCGGTCAGTTTACAGCACGTATTTGAACAGCCTGTGCTGCAGGCATTTTGTGCAGCGCTGGAGGCTCCTGTTACCGAGGCAGCAGGAGATGACGTATTACTCAGTGAAACGCTGACCGGCATTTGGGAGGATATTCTTGAGCAGCCGGTTAATGCTCAGACTGACTTTTTCCGCGCAGGCGGGGATAGTTTATCTGCAACCCGCATGGTGGTTGCGGCGCAGCAGGCAGGGTTTAGTCAGATCAGTTTGCAGCAGGTATTCGAGCATCCCCGGTTCAGTGATTTCTGTCAGGTTCTGGGGACCGCTGAGATATCTGAAGTTGCTGAACCTGAGGGGGAAGTAACTGCAACGGAAACGTGCAGTTATCCGTTAACAGATTTGCAGCAAGCTTACTGGCTGGGGGAAACGGATCTGTTTTCATTGGGGAACGGCGTTGCTCATTTTTATGCCGAACTGGAAGCAACATCAGTGAATATGGAACGGTTTTCCCGTGCCTGGAATCAGCTGATTGCCTTCCATCCCCAGTTAAGAGGGGAGATAACCGGGGGCGAATACCGCGTTTTGTCTGCAGTGCCGGAGTACTGCCCGCAGTTTATGGATCTGAGTTATGCTGACCCGGAGCAACAGGCATTACAGATAGCCCGGATTCGTGAGCAGATTATTGGGCAGGGTATCAGTACCGACAGCTGGCCATTGTTCGATATCAGTATTATTAAGCTGGCTGAGACGCGTACCCTGATCCATTTTGTGATTGATCTGGTGGTGGCTGATGGCAAGAGCCTGGGGGTGGTGTTTAGCCAGCTACAGGCCTTATATGACTCACCGGATGCCGGTTTGCCGGAAACTTCTGTGGATATATTTGAGTATATGCAGGCGTTGGAAAATCACCGGCAATCTCCAGCCTATCTGCGCAGTAAAGATTACTGGCTCTCACGCCTCGACAGTTTACCCGAAGCGCCTGATCTGCCTGTCAGTGATGCGGTTAGCAGTCAGTTGGCGCAGAGTCTGCTGACCGGCGTTATCAGTGCGGAACACTGGCAGTCTCTGCAGAAAAAGGCTTACGCTGCGAACGTGTTACCTTCAATGGTGGCGCTGACGCTCTTTTGTCAGGTGTTGGAAAAGTGGAGTGGCAACGGGCATTTCGCTATCAATGTGCTGCACAGTAACCGCCTGCTGTTACAGCCTGAGTCAGATCAGCTGGTGGGTAACTTCTCAACCACTTCAATGCTGGAAGTACAGCTGACCGGATCCGCAGGGTTTGTTGACCGGGTGTGCGGGATTCAGCAGCAAATGATGGATGATCTGGCGCATGCTGACTTTAACGGTCAGCAGGTGCTTCGGGAAAAGAACCAGCGTAATCAGAATCTGAGTTCCGGCATGCCGGTCGTGTTTAACGATACGACAGCGCTGGGCAGTCAGCGGGCAGGCAGTTTGGGAACACTGCAGGATTTCGGTGCTCAGACTCCCCACGTATATCTGGACTGTATGCTGATTACTCTGCCCGGGGGTGATATTCAGATTAAGTGGGCTGTGCAGCGTGACCAGCTTAAACCGGGTGTCTTTGATGCGATGTTTGAGTGCTTTATTGCCAGTCTGGAGCAATTGGTTGCTGATGACTGGGAACAGCCTCTTCAGTTATCTGAAGATCCGCAGCATCAGGGGTTGGCGGAGGTGGCAAATAATACCTTTGTCAGCAGTGAAGATCTGCAGCCGAAAATGGCAAAAGCCCCTCTCAAAACCCTTTGCGAAATGCTGCTCCATGGTGTGCATTGTTATCCGGATAATATTGCCCTGACTGACACACAGCAGTCTTTCACTTATGCGCAGCTCTGGCATATGAGTGTGTTGCTGGCCAGACAGATTCAGCAGTCAGAAGATGATAGCAGTTCGCTGGTTGCTGTGGTTATGCATAAAGGCTGGCAGCAGGTGGTTGCGGTCCTGGCGATTAACCTGGCGGGGCGTGCCTATATGCCGGTTGATGCAGCGTACCCGGCAGCGCGTATTGAGGCTTTGCTGGCGCAGGGGAATGTCAGTATGGTGCTGACTCAGGCTGAGGTTGCCGGCAGTCTGGCACTTGACGACGTTTACCGGTGCGTCATTCCACAGTCGGATCTGCTGACTCAGCCGCTGCCGGATTTTGAACTGAGCACCGCTCCGGAAGATCTTGCCTATGTGATTTTCACGTCCGGTTCGACCGGACAGCCCAAAGGGGTTGTGATGGATCATCAGGCGGTTGTGAATACCTTACTGGATGTGAATCAGAGAATAGGTTTGTGTGCGCAGGATAACGTGCTGGCGATCTCTAATCTGAATTTTGATTTGTCCGTCTTTGATATCTATAGCACCTTCTGTGCCGGTGCGACGCTGGTCATGCCATTACAGGCGTCGGCTGAATCTCCGGCGTCGCTGGTGACACTGATTGCCGAACAGCAGATTACGGTCTGGAACAGTGTGCCGGCATTCGTGCAGATGCTGGCAGAGAGTGTGGAGCGCGATGGTCATCAGATTGATTCACTGCGCCAGGTGATGATGAGCGGTGACTGGATACCGGTTGATTTGCCGCAGCGCCTGATGGCCATTCATCCGGATATCTGTTTGCTGAGTCTGGGCGGGGCAACGGAAGCGGCGATCTGGTCGATCAGTTATCTCATTACCGGCAGTTGCAGCCATCTTGCCAGTGTTCCTTACGGTAAGCCGTTAGCGAACCAGCGGTTTTATGTGCTGGATGCCCGGATGGAGACATGTCCGGTCTGGGTTGCCGGTGATTTATATATTGCCGGGGAAGGGCTGGCACAGGGCTATTGGCAGGACCCGGATAAAACGGCTCAGGCATTTATGGCTCACCCCGTGACATCTGAGCGGCTCTACAGGACCGGTGATCAGGGGCGCTTATTGCCGGATGGCAATATTGAGTTTCTGGGGCGTAATGATCATCAGGTAAAGGTGAATGGTTACCGGATCGAGCTGGGAGAGGTTGAAAGTGCACTGCGCAACTATCCGGCCGGCCGGGGAGGAGTAACTGTCCGTGAAGCCATTGCCGGTACGGTGAAGCAATCCGGCGGTGCACAGTTGGTAGGGTATCTGGTACTGGCTGATGGCAGCAACAGGGATACCGGGCCGGTCAGCCAGTATCTGGCAGATATCCTGCCGGCGTATATGTGTCCGTCTGCCTACGTGGTTTTACCGGATATGCCTTTATCGGCGAACGGCAAACTGGACCGCAAAGCCTTACCTGAGCCAGTTGTTGCCACGTTGGATGACCAGCGACAGCCCGAAACGGATACTGAGGTGATGCTTGCCGGGATCTGGCAGCAGGAACTGGGTCTTACAGAGATCTGCCTGAGCGGTAACTTCTTTCATCAGGGAGGTAATTCACTGACCGCTGTGCGCCTGATCAGTGCGATCAATAAACAGATGGAGACAGCTCTGACCGCAGGCGTTCTGCAGGTACACAACAGTGTTGAACGGTTGGCCGGGTATATAGACAGTCACCGGTCTGCTGAGACTGCCTTGTCGAATATTATTGAACTTAATAATGTTGAAGCCACAAGGCCGGCGGTATTTTTGTTGCACCCTATCGGTGGACACTTACTTAGCTATCAGGCGCTGGCAGAGCAGTTCGACCGTTGCCGGGTGCTGGGCGTGCAGTACCCGGATGAGTTTGCCGGTCAGTCGCTGAGCCTGACTGAACTGGCACAGCATTACTTGCAGGAAATTCGCCGTGTTCAACCCTGCGGACCATACCGGCTGGCAGGCTGGTCGTTTGGTGGACTGGTCATTTATGAGCTGGCGCGCCAGTTAAGGCAGCAGGGTCAGGTAGTTTCACACTGTATTCTGATCGACAGTTTCAGGCCACAGCCCCGGGACGGTCTGGAACTGAATGCAGCCGGATACCGGCGTCATTTTTATGCAGATGTCTGCGGGCGTTTTCCTGCGCTTAACGGTGAAGACAGTCCTGACTTTTCCGGCGAGGCGGTTTTCCTGGCGGATCTGGCCCGGCAGCTGTCTTTATTGCCGGGATATCAGCATACGGATGGCAGGGCGCTGGAGCGGTTACTGAATATCTATCAGTCAAATCTTGATGCCATGCTGAAGTACGAGGCACTTCCCTGTGAGTTCCCTGTTACTCTGATCTCAGCAACGGAAACTCCCCATGATGGTTTTATGAGCTATCAGGCACCGGAGGTTGCGGCCAGAGAATGTCATGGCTGGTCTGATCTGTGCCCGGTATCAGTCGAATCATTATCCGGGGATCATTATTCTATTTTTCAGGCCGGTCAGGTGGATAAGCTGGCCCGGTTGCTGGATCAGTTGCTGTGTTCCGGGCAGGAAAACACGGATGAAACGTTAAGGAAACACTGTCATGAATAAAAGGCGTATTGTCATCGTCGGGGCTAAATTTGGTGAGCTGTACCTGAATCATTTTATTGACCCACAACCGGGGCTGGAACTGGCGGGTGTATTGTCGACGGGAAGTGCACGGTCAGCCTCTCTGGCTACAGCGTTTGGTGTGCCACTGTACACCTCTGCAGAGATGTTACCGGACGATATTGATGTTGCCTGTGTGGTGATCCGTGCTGCGAACATTGGCGGGCCGGGCAACGCGCTCACCGAACAGCTTATCCGAAAGGGCATTCATGTAATACAGGAACACCCGGTATCTCCCCATGAGCTGCAGCGCCATTTGCGTCTGGCCCGGGAGCACTCCGTGCAGTACCGGGTGAACAGCTTTTATGCGACTACACCGGCAGCTGCGAAATTTATCAGTGCTGCAATTCAGGTAAGTGCACAGTTTCCGGATCAGCCATCAGACGGTTCGTTTGTGACCAGCCGGCAATTGCTATATTCGGCGCTGGACATATTACTGCAGGCAATTGATTGCCGGGAGTCTGTCAGTGTTGAGTTGCTTGGCCGGCTGAGCCGGTTTGATATTTTCAGTCTGAAGACGGGGTCAACTGAACTGCTGTTGCGGTTACAGAACTATCTGGATCCTGATGACCCGGATATGCACAGTCTTGTGATGCATCAGATAACGCTGGGGTGGCCGGCGGGCTATCTGACCCTGAATGATAGCTACGGGCCGGTATGCTGGAGTCCTGTGTTATATGCTGATAATCATTTAGATTCGTCTTCAGGTATGTATCAGTCGTCAGGAACTGAGAACAGCTATCAGGATAAACACGCCAGTATCATATTGCACCGACCGGCAGACTGCGTTCGGGAATGTATAGAAGTACAGGGGCCAGAGGGGGTTGGCCGCGTGCTCAGTCAGTTTTGCGCCCTGCTTGAGGGAGAGACTGGCTGTGGAGGGCTGGATACTGCGCATCAGATCCGGGTGGCCGAATTATGGGAACAGATACTCCGGCTGGCCGGTGAGCCTCATCAGCGCTCAGTCTGTGCGGCAGAGTGGATTCACATGGAGGAAGAACAATGCCTTTAAATACCGTGTTTAAGACCCTGTACCGAAATGGTGACCGCATTGACCGGTTATGGATTATCTGTCCGTTTGCCGGAGGCAGCCTGAGCGCATTTCGCAGCTGGATGACTTTGCCTGCAGACGTTTTACCACCTGATTCTGCGGTGTTTCTGGTGACTTATCCCGGCAGGGATCACCGGATGCGTGATGTGCCGGCCAGCAGTATTGCCGGGCTGGCCGCGGAGATCGCTGGCAGCTTCTGTGACTGGTATGACAATACCGCTGAAATTCAGCCACAGCAGGTCATCATTTGCGGGCACAGTATGGGCGCTCAGGTAGCTTATGAAACCTGCCGTCTGATTAACAGTTTTTATACCACATCATCGCCGGTCAGTGGTTTGGTTATCTCGGCCTGCCAGGCCCCCCATCTCAGTGGTCGCCGGCTTCTCAGTCACCTCGATGATCATAATTTTATCGAGCAGTTAAGCATGATCGGTGGCTGCAGCCCTGCATTGCGTGACAGTCCGGAATTACTCCAGCTGTTTTTGCCGATGCTCCGGGCCGATTTTATGGCAACGGAAGGATACGGCTATCCCCGGGAAGCGTCACAGACACAGCGGTTAAATTTGCCTGCGGTGCTGCTGTATGGCGCTGATGATGAAGAAGCCTGGGGGGCTGAAGTCAGTCAGTGGCAAGACTGGCTATCCGTAATACATCAGGAGCCTGCGCTTAAAATGCAGGGCGACCATTTTTATATCAGCGACTCACCGGTTGATTTTCTGATCAGGGTTCAGCGTTATTTTGATGACGGTGAACAGGGGATACCCACCGTTACCTGCGTTGCATCTACTGTTACCGTTTAAGGAAATTTGTCATGGATATTTTTTCACCCACACAGTCCGGGCCACAAAGCCTGATGATTCCTCCTGCATACGAAAGCATGACACTGGGAGCGTTGCCGCAGATCTGGGCGGAACATTTTGTACATAGAACCGCTTTGCAGGATGCTGAAGGAAGCATGAGTTACGTGCAGTTCAGCCGTCAGATTGAAGAACAGGCTGCCGGTTTCAGCGCTCTGGGGTTGCAGCCTGGCGATAACGTCTTGTTGCACATGCATAACAGCTCGAGATTTGTCGTTACCTGTTTTGCATTGTTCCGGATCGGTGCTGTTCCTGTCTTAACCCTGCCCAGCCAGCGCAGAAAAGATCTTCTGGGACTGGCTGATATTGCCCGGCCGAAAGTATTTATTGCTACCGTGACGGAGACCGGTCAGGCTGAGTTTGAAGACACTGCAGCGGCATTGCTTGCCCAGGATAATGACGGTTTGCAGGTGATCGCTGATGGCGTGCACAGTTGTTATGTTTCTCTGGCTGATTTGCCGGTACGCTGCCCACCACCGTCGGTAAAGGTGACGGATGAAGAAATGGCGTTGTTACTGATTTCAGGCGGCACCACAGGAACCCCCAAACTCATTCCGCGTACTCACCGGGATTATCTCTATAACGTGACGGCATCTGCCAGCCTGTGCGGTGTTAATTCTGATTCAGTGTATTTGGCAGTGTTGCCTGCGGCACATAATTTTACTTTTGGCTGCCCGGGGATTCTGGGGACACTGGCTGCTGGCGGTAAAGTGGTTTTTCCTGATCATCCAGGTTGCGATGAAACAATGCCTCTGATCAGCCGCTACCGGGTGACGCATACTGCACTGGTGCCGACACTGGCACAGTTATGGACTGAAGCCCGCAGCTGGGAAGACAGTGACTTGTCGAGTCTGGTCATGATACAGATTGGCGGCGCAAGGCTTGATCCGTTACTGGCGCAGAAAGTTGAAACAAGCCTTGGTCCCTTACAGCAGGTCTTCGGTATGGCGGAAGGCTTATTATGTTATACCCGGCCGGATGATCCTCTGGATGTGCGGGTAAATTGCCAGGGGCGGCCGTTGTCCGCGGATGATGAAGTGCTTATTGTGGATGATCAGTTACAGCCAGTTGCACCCGGTGAAACCGGCGAGTTACTGACCCGTGGCCCGTATACCATCAAGGGATATTATCACGCGGAAGCACACAATAAGCTGGCCTTTACAGAACAGGGATATTACCGCACCGGAGATCTGGTGCGGTTAACTACTGAAGGGAATCTGCAGGTCATGGGTCGTAAGAAAGAGCAGATTAATCGCAATGGTGAGAAAATATCCGCCGCGGAAGTTGAGGATGCCTTACAACAATTACCGGATATCAGCGGCGCGGTCGTGGTGCCGGTGCCGGATAAAAACTACGGGGAGCGGATTTGCGCATTTGTCATCTGGGAGTCTGAAGCGGTAACGGCTTCAGCAGTGCGGCAACAGTTAGTCAGTGAAGGGCTGAGCCAGTATAAAATTCCTGATCAGATAGAAAGTGTCGGGAACTGGCCACTGACGGCTGTTGGGAAAATTGATAAACAGGCACTGATTCGCCGGGCTGAGACTTCTTCAGATAATTTTGATGAGCGTCGGTGTTATGAAACATTCTGTTTAGAGCATGATTCAGATCCGGCAACGTTAGCCGTGTGTCTGAGTGAAGATATACACTGTCAGGATTTTATAATCTATGAACAGGCGGGTGAATGGAGCATCGGAATTAACCGGGCGGCGTCTCTGACGGTTAATACCCGGGGAGAGATGTGTGATTTTTCCGGGCAGAAACATCAGCTTTCTGCCGGCGAAATTTGCACTGCCATTGATGCCCAGACAGCAGCAATAAATATTGCTGACTGGCGGCTTTATGGACGGGCGGATTTTGAGTTTTGCCGGTTTGCGCTGGACCTGCCGCAGGAAGAGGCTGAACGTACCCTGGTCGATATGTTCGTGCCGGAAACGGAAATCAGAATCAGTAAGACGGAGATACGGGTCCGGACCTTGCAGCCCTCAGCAATGCCTGATGTGGCTTCTGCCAGATTGCTCGCGGCGCAGCGCACTATATCGGCGGGGTCACCCTGTCTGTTATCGCAGCAGGATATTTTACAGCAGGCGGCCACCAGGCAGCATTATAAGAGTGCTGTCAGCAACTCGGTCGCTGACATTCAGCGTGATGATTATCAGAAGGTAATTTTATCCCGACGGGCCTGTCTGCCATGGCTAATTGATTTTGGTCGAAGTTACCTTGATGGTCGCCGGCATAACACGCCAGCCCGTTCATTCAGTCTGCGTATGGGGGATTTTCAGGCATTTGGTTTTTCCCCTGAAACGGTACTTGAGGTTGACCACAAAGGCCTGCTGAGCACCCAGCCTCTTGCCGGTACCCGTGCATTGCCTGATGATCCCTGTGAGGCTGCTGAGCTTACCCGGGAACTGTTACGTGATCCTAAAGAGATAACTGAACACGCGATATCCGTAAAGCTGGCGGTTGAAGAGCTTGAACAGGTCTGTGCACCGGGTACGACTGGTGTTTCAGAATTTATGTCGGTGTATAAGCGCGGGTCGGTGCAGCATCTGGCGTCCCGAGTGACCGGGCAGCTGCGTGATGACCGGTCTGTCTGGGATGCGTTTAAAGTTATTTTTCCGGCGATCACCGCTTCGGGTATCCCTAAACGGGAATCCATTGCCGCAATTATGGAATATGAAGAGGAGCCGCGGGGGCTGTACAGTGGCTGCGTGCTCGTGGCGGATTGCTCCGGCAGTTTTGATGCTGCGCTGGTGTTACGTTCGGCGTATGGCAACAGCGAAGGTCACTGGCTACAGGCCGGGGCAGGGGTTGTTAGCTTATCGACGCCGGAACGGGAGTGGGAAGAGACCTGTGAAAAAATGGCCTGTGTGCTGAATAATGTCTGGCCGGCGTAAAGAGAACAACAGTTGTTCAGAAGGAATTCCTGTCAGCCGGACGGTTTCCGGGGGAATTATTCGGGTCAGTTGCAAGTTTGATCATGATTATAACTGGATCTCCAGGCTTCAACGCCAGGAGATCTCTGTGCCGGCAGATCTGCAGGGGGCCGTGCTGAAGCGTCAGTGTGAATACCTTGCCGGGCGGTATTGTGCCGTTCAGGCCATGGGAATGGCCGGGATACTGAATCCGGAACCGCCTCTGCGCGGTTCCGGAGGCGCACCGATCTGGCCGGCGGGTATCCGGGGGTCTATTAGCCATAGCTGTCAGCAGGCGGTCGCGATACTCTGTCGCACCGATACCGGCTGCGCAGGGCTGGGGGTTGATATAGAAGGCTTTATTGCGGACGACAGTCTGGATACCGTGATGCCTTTGGTACTGCAGACTGATGAATGGTTGTTACTGCAATCGTACCATTGTCGGCGTGAATTGCTGACAGTGGCATTTTCTGTCAAAGAAGCGTTTTATAAGGCGATTTATCCTTATATATGCCGGTTTGCGGATTTCCATGAGGTGGTGATTACCGGGTTAGGAAAAGGCCGTGCAGCATTAACTCCCCGGGCAGGCCTGGCTGCAGAGTTGCCGAAAAATATATTGATACAAGCGAGTTACCGGATGGGAAGCTGCGGTGTCGAATCCAGAGTAGTTATGATGCGGAGGGCAGAAAAAGGTGAGGTGCCGGAAACCTTCTGTGAAGGTTCCCGACTGATTCAGACTCAGTGGGCAGGCTGAGAGAAATTCGGGGATTGCACCGGTCGCGGACGATTCTGGTGGTCGGGTGTTTCCAGTATACCGGTCAGTATCCGGGCTGCACTGCAGCCGTGGAAGAAGTTAATGCCTACCTGACAACCGTCTGTTTTCAGGTCTGCAAATCCCAGACCTATACCGTAGAGTCCGCTGACAGGATTGCCGTCATTCAGCAGCATTGAAGTAACGCTGTCCTTGAGTACATTGTTGCCCCCCACCGTTGTGTCCGGAACCAGTTGCTCACCGGTAGCGGTACAGATATTTGGCAGTCTGGGGCGGTAACCGGTGGCGTTGATATACACGGGGGCGGGGGAAGACTGAGTGAGTCTGATGTCTGCCTGAGGCCCGTATATAATTTCTATGCGGCTTTCTTCACCCTTACAGATCTGGCGATACAGTTCCCGCGCTACACCGCGTAAACCGTCAAATTTATTCACTTCACCGGTATCAGTGTTAATCAGGTCATTGTCTTTCAGCAGCGTTTGCTGAGCTTCACTGGGGGAGTACATTTCCTTTACCCGGCGTTTGCTGAGAATTTTAATGGGAGCCGCACAGTGGAAGTGGTCGGAAAAAAATTCCAGTAAATATCCTGCGGCAGAAAAACTGCTATGAGATCCGCCAACGATATATACAGGCCTTTTTTCAGCCAGGTAACGGGCGATCTCTTCATCAGCGTTTCCTCTGAGTAACTGTTCTGCATCAACAGTGATCTGTAATTCAGCGTCAGTAACTGATTTCGCACAGGCACCGGTTGCGAG
Source organism: Aliamphritea hakodatensis (assembly GCF_024347195.1). Taxonomy (NCBI): domain Bacteria; kingdom Pseudomonadati; phylum Pseudomonadota; class Gammaproteobacteria; order Oceanospirillales; family Oceanospirillaceae; genus Aliamphritea; species Aliamphritea hakodatensis. The sequence continues at coordinate 3,645,441 of NZ_AP025281.1, read as the reverse complement.
TAACAGGTACTGACTGTGTAATGGGGTTTGCTGAGAGTGAACGATAAAACCTTCAGCGTATTTTATGCTTTCAATACTGTGCCCCCAGATAACCTGACAGCGGGAATGTGTGTCCAATAGCTTCACAACTGTTTGCAGCATTTGTTTCAGGAAGGATGCGATCAGTGTAAGGCATACGGGATTGGTGCCGCATGCTTTTAGCTGAGTGCCCAGGGGGCCTGAAAGCAGGGGGGCGAAAATGCCGTCAGTACGTATTTCACTGAGAAAATCCAGTGCTGGTGAGTTGCTGGGAATCCGGTATTTAAGGGACTCCCAGCTTTCAATGTCGCTGATTTTTTCATGTATGCAGATACCGGTGTTCAGTAGTTCAGTTAATCTGCCAACCCGGTCAGCTGCCACAAATATGCCCAGTGCAGCCGGGCCAAAACCGATAATCTGTAACCTGTATTCTTCCATAATTTTAATTATCCCTTCAGTTGAAAACCATAGAAACCGGGTGCCGCAGATACTGGCAGACGGTTGACTGAGAGATGGCTGCCTGTACGTATTCTTTCAGGTTCGCAATCCTGTTCATTTCATCGCTGTTGCCCTGTAACTGAAGCTGAATGTTCAGTAAATGTACCGGTACATCAGCAACGTCACACATACCACGGATATCAACCCGGGCGCTGGCAACAATTTTCAGCTGGCTTAACTGCTCCGTAACTGCCTGATGTTCTGTCAGTTTGCTGAGCACATCGGCAGACAGCGCCATGAGCAGGTATTCCTGGGGATTTGGGGCCCAGTCGACACCCCCCAGTTGCTTTGGCTGATCGATAGGGAGCTGAAGCTGATCTCCAAGGTTAGCCTGCAGCTGGGTACCGTAAAGCCAGTGACAGCTGAGATGTGTTTCAGCCGGGTCACCTGCCGGCGCTTCAGGGGTGCCGCAGGCATCAAATGCAAACGTCGTATCGGCGATCTGTACGGTTAGCGGTAATGCTTCTGCAAAGCTACGATGATTCGGACTCATTTGTTTTACCATGCCGACAATCCGCTCAAGGTCTTCCGGCCCGCGGTTGGTTTGTGCGTTGATGGTGTAAAGCGCCTGCATGTCCACTGGGGTTAATGTTAGCCCGATATTTAATGACTCGATGGTGCACTTGATGGAAGAAAGGCCATTGACGGTGGATACCAGAAAGCATCCGGCCAGTGCGACTGCAGCCATTTCTTGCGGTGTGGCTTCCGGCAGCATGGTGTGGCCGGCGACCGTTGCATGGGGGGGGACCGGTATCTCAAAAATCCGTGGTGCTTTCAGAGTACCTACTCTGGCCGGATTTACTCTGGCCAGAATGCCTGCGTTGGGCTTCCAGCTACTGACCGCTGAATAATCTATCTGACCCTGTCTTTCATCATTTCTGACTTCGTTAACGGTTTCGCTGAAGCTGGAAATATCAATGCCGTTTCTCATATTTCTGAGTCTCTCCGAATCTGGGTTAAAGCGTATTGCAGGTCCTGACAAAGGTCTTCGGGGTCTTCTATACCAACGGACAGACGCACCAATCCAAGATTCAGACCGATCTGTTCCTGCTGATAAGTAGTCAGGCCGCTATGAGATGTATTGAAGGGCAGACTGACCAGAGACTCCACACCTCCCAGGCTGGTGGCAGGGGTAATTAGGGTTAAATGGTTTAGCAGTTGAAGCGCTGCTGTGTTGCCACCTTCCACCTCAAAACTCAGAATGCCTGTGCTCAGATTCTGCGCATAGGCCATCAGACGATGGTTGTCATCACCTTCCAGATAGGGTGAATGTACCTTCTTAACCTGTGGATGCCTGGAGAGGAATTCGGTGATCCGCTTAGCCCCCTCCTGATGTGCTTTCATTCTGATAGCCAGAGTTTTCAGGCTGCGTTCCAGCAAATGGCATTGGGCAGGGTCCAGCATGGCACCGAATTTGAGCAGTTGCGCCCATACCCGGTCAACCAGCTTACGGCTGCCGGCTACGCTGCCACAGGTTTGATCACTGTGACCACTGAGATATTTTGTTCCTGAGTGAATGACGATGTCAGCCCCGTGTTGCAGCGGCTGGCAACTGATCGGAGAAAGGAATGTGTTGTCGATAATCAGTAGAACATCGTGACGCTTACAGATGCTGGCAATGGCCGGAAGATCAATTGCTTTCATTAACGGATTACTGAGGGATTCCAGAAACACGGCCTGGGTTTCCGGCTGAATGGCCTGTTCAACTGAGCTGATATCGAGTGGATCAACATAACTGACCGTACGGCCAAACTGGTGCATATCCGATCTAAGCAAACTGTAACTGCCGCCATAAAGGTCATAGGAAGATATGATATGACCGTTGCGGTTTGTGAGTGCTAGCAGGGTTGTGGTAATTGCTGCCATTCCTGAGGCCAGTACCAGAGCGCTCTGAGCTTTTTCCAGTGCTGCTATTTTGAGCTGTACCGTCCACTGGTTTGGGTTTCCGTACCGGCTGTAAATCGGGATGTCGCGGATGAAACCGTCCAGAAACGAATCGAAGGCATCTTCACAGAACCGAAAAGTAGTGGTGGCAAATAACGGGCTGCCTACTGCGCCTGTATTGGGGTCTTCATAAGTACCTGAGTGAACACAGAGGGTGGCTGGCCGGGCATCAGTGTTGATTTGTCTGGAACATGAAAAAGCAGGCCCTGCCTGTCTTTCCCGAGACAGATCATTTAGCCAGCGGACGTGTTCTCCGGCACCGGGGGCGTTGTTAAAACTTGGCTGTGAATTTCCATCATCATTCATTGCGGTCACTTTCTGGTCTGAAAAAAAGAATGCTTATCAGCAGGGATAAGCTAGCCAGAATCAGATCCTGAGGCTAACGCGATGAGGGCAAAAAACATCTGGATCAGGTGTTTCAGACGTTGTGGTTGTATGTGAAGTCAGAGAAGGGATATTGGCACACAGAAACCGCTGCCGTTTCCTGTTAGGGGAGAGGGAGGATATTCCCGGAAACAGTGTTTCCGGGCAATGTGCAGTTTAAAAGCGGCGGTTGATATAGCAGCCTTCTGTTATTCAGCAAGTTTTTCCGGCGTTGGTTTTTCAGGTGTCGCGCCGGCTTTGGGGCCCGGGACCTGTGCCGGAGTTGCATCCGATTTGGGAGGCGTAGGCCGTTCGATGATTTCAACCGTAAAGTCCTGCATTTCGCCGTCGCGCAGGGCTTTTATCTGAATCTGGCTGCCGGGGCGTACTTGTGCAATCTGACGCATGGAGGTACGGCCGTCGATGATCTTTTCACCTTCGATTTCCAGCATGATATCACCGGGTTGCAAGCCGCCCTGGTGCGCCGGGCCATCACGGTAAATACCGGCAATGATTAGCCCCCGATTTTCTTCCAGCGCAAAAGACTCCGCCAGCTGCGCGGTCATTTCCTGTGCTTCAATTCCCAGCCAGCCACGGATCACCCGGCCGTGTTCTATGAGGTCTTTCATGACCACAATGGCCTGATTGGAAGGAATGGCAAAGCCGATCCCCAGTGAGCCACCGCTGCGGGAGAAGATCGCGGTATTGATGCCGATCAGGTTACCGTAGGGGTCGATCAGTGCACCGCCGGAGTTCCCCGGGTTGATGGCTGCATCGGTCTGGATAAAGTTTTCATAGGTGTTCAGGCCAACCTGATTACGGCCGGTGGCGCTGATAATGCCCATGGTCACGGTCTGGCCTACGCCAAAGGGGTTACCGATCGCCAGCGTGACGTCGCCCACCCGCAGATTGTTTGAGGAGCTGATGGTAATGATGGGCAGGTCGGGCAGGCTAATTTTCAGCACGGCCAGATCTGTATCCGGGTCGCGGCCGATGACCTGTGCCAGTGCTTCACGGCCATCTTTCAGGGCCACGGTAATCTCATCGGCATTGGCGATGACGTGGTTATTGGTCGCAATGTAGCCGTCGTGGGTCAGGATTACACCCGACCCCAGGCTGGTGTGTACTTTGTCACGGCCCTGCAGGTTATCGCCTTCATACTTTTTCTGCAGGGGCGTATTCGGTGCAGTGGCCGGTTCCGTAATAGTGTCTGAATCTTTAGGCGGTACCACCGTGCGGGTGTAAATGTTCACAACACTGGGGGAGGCAATGTCTACCGCATCCGCGTAAGAGGCCGGGCCAACGGTAGTAATGGTGCGTTCGGCAGGGCGTTCTGCGTCGGCAAACAAATCTGTTACCTGGCTGGTGGGTAACAGCCCCGGGACGTACAGCAGTAATAAAGTAGCCGCAAGAACACCTGAAATAGTCGGCCAGATAAGAAACGATAGTCTACGCATGCGTCAGGATTGCCTTTTAATAGGTGCGATCAGGATCGACTGGATTTAGAATTATACGGATACTTATCCATTAATGGGAACTATTGCGGCACAATTATGGCAGTTAAGTTAAATGAAATCGTAAATTATACCAATAACTTGCTGACCCCTGAGCGCTACCGGGACTACTGCCCGAATGGCCTTCAGGTGGAAGGTAAATCCGATGTTCACTGTATTGTTTCCGGGGTAACAGCGTCTCAGGCATTACTGGATCAGGCAGTCGCGCTGAAAGCGGATCTGATTCTGGTACATCACGGTTATTTCTGGAAAGGTGAGAGTCCGGTGATTAAAGGGTTGAGAAAGCGCCGCTTACAGACCCTGCTGGGCCATGATATCAGTCTGCTGGCGTACCATCTGCCGCTGGATGGCCATCCGGAGCTTGGCAATAATGCTCAGTTGGCTAAACAGTTGGGGCTGATTACCGAGGGCGGGCTTGAGGCTGATAATCCCCTCAGTATTGGCTCTGTCGGCCGCTTACCTGCACCGCTGAAGGCCACGGAGTTTGCGGCTCAGGTGGCTGGCATTCTGGGGCGGGATGTTTTACACCTGGATGCCGGGCCGGAAACGATCAGTACTATCGCCTGGTGTACGGGCGGGGCGCAGGGCTACATTGACAAAGCCATTGAACACGGCGTGGATGCCTATCTTTCCGGGGAAATCTCAGAGCCGACTACGCACAGTGCCAGAGAAGAAGGGATTCATTACTTTGCTGCAGGCCATCATGCCACGGAACGTTACGGTGCGAAGGCGCTGGGTGAGCATCTGGCGGAGGCGTTCGGGGTTGAACATCACTTTGTGGACATTGATAATCCTGCCTGATCTGACTGAGCGGACTGAAAACTATGATGGTATTGTTTTATCTTTTGATTGCTGTATCCGCAGGTAGCGGGATCTTTGCGCTGGTGATGATGTTACGTCAGCAGCACATTCGGGCCGGCAAAGCGATCATGCTGTGTCTGGGGGCTGCGGTACTGGTGTCATATCTGGGAAGCACAGATCATTTTGTCAGCAGTTCCTGTGAGTCTCAGGGCGGACGTTACGATGCAATGGCGAACAGCTGTATGATGGACGGGCAGGCGCATAACTGACCGGTTTCCGGAAGAAAAAATGCAGACATAAAAAAAGGCCGCTACGGATGTAGCGGCCTTTTTTATTTGGGGCGGTTTGCCACCGGCAGAAAGCTGATCAGTGCAGCTTGGCGGCTTCTTCTGTTTTCTTGTCTGCAAAGTGATCAGCAGGAACCGGCTCAGGCTGAGGTTCTTCTGCTTCTTTCTTTACGCCGAAGTTTTCCGACAGGGTACCTTCCTGGTCCGGTGTTTTCGGTGCGTAATCCAGAGGCGGTGCCGGAATGTTCTCCGTTTCAGCTGCGGGAGCCTCTTTCGCATCTGCGTCAGCGTTTACCGCGGCGCTTTGCTCGGTGGCCGGTGCAGGCTGTTCGGCGGCCGGTGCCGGCGCTTTTTCAGTCTGGTCTGCAATGCCCGGTTTAATCGGTGCTGCTTCCAGCTTGCTGGTATCGGCATCGCACAGTGCTTCAGAACCTGTTGCCAGGTGCTGATGGACCGCTTTGTAGCTTTCGGTCATATCGTTGACCAGCTCTGCGGTACGTTCAAAGTGTTGGTTTACCTGTTGCTTGTAAGCATCCAGCTGACGTTGAGAATCTTCCAGTTGCAGGTTCAGGTCCCGTTGTTTGGTTGCACTGGTGCCGAAGCGGCCAGCGAAATAACCGATAACGCCTCCTGTAACCAGGGTAAGGATACTGATAATCCAGATACTGTTATCTTCCACAATGGCTCCTTTCAATAAATCGCGTATAACAGGTGTGGCATGCATTATATCAAGTTGCCTGAAGAGGGAAATACGCAGGGATCAATCAGGTGAATTTTTGTGTGTATCGGTGGCGTTTTATTGTCTGAATTCCCGAAGATCGCTGGTTTAAAGCGAATGAGAGTGATTTCTGAATATCACTGGGAAACTGACTGAAGGGTTAACCCGGTATGGGGCTGGCGATTATATTTGTTGTTAGCGGCTTCGGTAAGCATCCGGGCATTTCCGGTTTATCTGAACATGAAAAAAGCCCGCTGCACGTATGCGGCGGGCTTATGGTTATCGGTGGCGGTTAGCCGTACTGACCATCCAGCCTTGGCTGTAACAGCACCGGCGTATAGGGAATCAGGAACAGCATCCAGGCGATCATCCAGAAGAGGGCAGATGCATGCAGGGCCGGTACATACAGATCCGGTGCCAGTGGCAGCAGGCTGCGGATCAGGCCGCTGACGATCATGAAACCAAAGCCAACTTTCACCCAGTTAGTCAGTTTAAGTGGCCGGCCGGTATGCCCCAGCGAAACCCGCGCCATCATACCTATGGTGATTGAGCCGATTGCGCCGGCGGCAAATGCGTGAGTAGCCAGATAAGGTGAGATACCGGTAAATGCACTTGCGGCATACAGGGCGAAGCCGAGGGGAATGAACAGGTATGCCAGTTGCAGAATCCACAGCAGCGGATTGCGCAGTAAGCGGGGGTGGAACCAGCCGTAGAGTCGCAGGAACTGTGAGGCTGCAGCCAGAGCTGCCATGATGCCTGCCAGTTGCAGGTAGCCGGCAAAATGGCTCACCAGCCAGGCTACGGTGACCGCCGGGGTCATGTATTCCAGCCAGGTATATTTACGGGCAGTAAAGTTGCCCAGCGCCCGTTCAGTAAAAAACGGAATCACCCGGCCACCCAGTATCATGATGATCAGAATTACCAGGCCCAGCTGTAACTGCATCCCCTGCAGCATCGTATTTTCGGTGTAACCGAGTATCTGGGCGTGCATCAGCCCGTTTGCCAGCGTCATAACTGAGAGAATGGCCATGAACATCAGGTTGCGGTGGTTACCGCTGCGGACAATGGGAATTCCGATACCCACAATTACCAGTGGCAGAAACAGCATATCTGTGGCTGCAATCACCAGCGGTGGCAGTGCGGTAAACGGCAGAATTCTGCCGGCTACCCAGACCGCAAATATAATCGCCAGCCAGCTGCCGTGCGGGGTCTGCTGTGAGGTCCAGTTTTTGACGGCCGTCAGCAGGAAGCCGGCAATGATGGCAACGGTGTAGCCAAACAGCATTTCATGGCCGTGCCATATATAGCTGAGCTGATAATAAGACTGGCTGGCCTGACCGGTGCTCAGCATGATCAGCCAGATCAGCATGAGCAGCAATGCGGAGATTGCACCGAACAGAAAGAAGGGTCTGAAACCCAGGTTAAAAAGCGCAAAGGAACTGGAGTTTCTGGGTTCCTGAATTTGGATTTGCATGGCTCACCTTCACCGATTCATGCTGTTACTTCAGTAGGGGCATTAAAACATAAAATGTTTTTTAAATACATCTTAAGTCGTGGCAAAATCAACGCAACAACCTGCGCTAAATCAAAGCTTCATCAGATGGCTGTATAAAGGGGCTTGTACTGGCCAGTGAAAGACGCTGAGCGTTCTCTCTACGACGCTTTATGTCGCCTGCAGAATGTAACTTCGCTTGTCTCCGGTCAGGATAGCCGTTAGCTTAGGAGCCTGCATGTTTACCGATAAAAAGGCTGCCGATAATTTCAGGCTGTACAACAATGAAACAATTAATTTTAGGCGGTGCCCGTTCCGGTAAAACCGCGCTGGCAGAACAGCGGGCGCAGGACTGGCGTGCCGCAGAAGAAGGGCGTCAGGTATATTATCTGGCAACTGCCAACGCCGGAGATGGTGAGATGTCTGCGCGTATAAAACGGCATCAGGATTTACGTCCCGAAGGCTGGCTGACGATCGAAGAGCCGTTGGATCTGGCCGGGGTGCTGTCGGAACATGATGACCCGGACCGGTGTCTGCTGATCGATTGCCTGACCCTGTGGGTGACGAATTTGCTGATGCTGGAAGACGACGACCGGATGGCGGAGCATATGGCAGCCTTTGAAGCGGCACTGGCAGACTGTCAGGCCCAGATCATAATGGTCAGTAATGAGGTGGGGCTGGGGATTGTGCCCATGGGCGAGCTGACCCGTAAGTTTCAGGATCAGGCGGGTTTTCTTCACCAGCGGCTGGGCCAGGTTTGTGAGCGGGTAACGCTTACCGTGGCCGGCCTGCCGATGGAATTTAAAGCCTGAATCCCGTTATTCAGAACACATAATCAATGTACGCCGGTTAGCTTCTGACCGGCTGTTTTATATCAGGTGGTAACTATGTCCAACCTTGAATGGCTAACCCGGACGCCGCAGGCGATTGATCAGGCGGCAACTGTTGCCGCGACGGAACATCAGCAAATTCTGACAAAGCCGGCGGGTTCGCTGGGGCAGCTGGAAACGCTGGCGATCCGTTTCGCGGGGATGCAGGGCCAGTTAAAGCCACAGCTTGATAAGGTTCAGGTATCAATTTTTGCGGCGGACCATGGTCTTGCCGGTCAGGGGGTTTCCGCTTTCCCTCAGGAAGTGACGGCCCAGATGGTGAGCAACTTTGCCCACGGCGGCGCAGCCGTTTCAGTGCTTTCCAAAGCCCGGGGAGCAGAGTTTGAAGTGGTGAATCTGGGAACGGTAGGCCCGGTAGCAGATCATCCGACAGTGGTGCAGGCGGTGATTGCCAGCGCCACCGCAGACTGTTCACAGCAGCAGGCCATGAGCGATGAACAGCTGGCGCAGGCAATGAATACCGGCCGTGGACGGGTGTTGGCAGCCCGGGACAAAGGCGCACAGTTGTTTGTGGGCGGTGAAATGGGCATTGGCAACACCAGTGCCGCATCCATGATTGCCGCTGCACTGACCGACAGCACACTGGAACAACTGGTTGGGCCAGGCACCGGGCTGGATAACGCCGGTGTGCGGGCAAAGCAGGCGATTCTGGAAGGTGTTATGGCGCTGCACGCTGAGCATCTGAATACCCCGCTGGGGGTGCTGCAGAGCGTCGGTGGTTTTGAAATTGCGGCGCTGTGCGGTGCCTATCTGACCTGCGCACAGGAAGGGGTTCCGGCGCTGGTGGATGGCTTTATCTGTACAGCGGCCGCCCTGCTGGCCTGCCGTATTCACCCGGAGGTAAAAGAATGGCTGGTGTTTGCGCATAATTCGGCAGAACCGGGTCACCGGGCTATGCTACAGGCATTGCAGGTGCAGCCGTTACTGAATTTAGGTATGCGTCTGGGTGAGGGCAGTGGCGCGGTGCTGGCAGTCGATCTGTTACGCAGTGCTTGTTTACTGCATGGGAATATGGCAACTTTTGCCGATGCGGGGGTTGCCGACAAATCTGCCTGAGGCGCAAAAATATGCCGACTGAACCGAGTATTGATCTGACCATTGACCTGTTACGCCATGGCGAGACAGAAGGGGGGGCTATTTACCGTGGCCGGACCGATTCCTCTCTGACCAAGCCAGGTAAGAAGGCAATGCAGCGTACCCTTGCTGAGGCCGGTGAGCCCTGGCGGGGGGTCGTAAGTTCGCCGTTGCGACGGTGTTCCAAAGTAGCCGTGGCGTATGCAGCAGAACATGATATCAGTTGCCAGCTGGAGCCGCGGTTGCAGGAAATTGATTTTGGCGAGTGGGATGGCGAGTTACTGGCGGATATCTGGGAGAAGTTCCCGGACGATGTCACCCAGTTTTGGGAAGATCCCGAAGCGTTTACGCCACCGGAAGGTGAGCCGCTGAAGGTTTTCCGGGAGCGGCTGGCGGAATGCCTGGATGATTTTGTCCGTAATCATTCTCAGGGGCATTATCTGTGGGTCACCCACGGCGGTGTGATCCGGGCCCTGTTAGCCAGAGTACTGGCCATACCTGCCGGGAACTGGAATTGCCTGCAGCTGGATTATGCATCCCTGAGCCGGATTCATATTGTCGGTGAACCGGGAGAGCTGGGATACAGCGTGGCGTTTATTAATCGCTGATTGTCAGTTAAAGCACGTCAGAAACAAAAAAAGCGCACTTGGGTGCGCTTTTTTGTTGCTCTGTACAGGGAGGAAGTGTCAGTCAAAGATGCCTTTGAAGAATGACTTGGTGGAGTCCACCGCATCTTTACCGACTTCAACGGCTGTTTTCGCGCCTTCTTCGCCGGCTTCATACACTTCTTTGGCACCTTCTTTGGTGCTGCATACAGCGCGGCTGGCAGTGCACTTGGCATAACAACCGTTGACGGCGGCTTCATCACCGAGGTGGCGGACTTCACATTTGGCTTCACAGAAGCTTTGCTGGTCCTGACAGTCACCCAGTGCCATGGCCTGAGAGCTGATGGCGAGGGTAAGGCTTACGAACAGGGTTTTCAGTGGTGCGGTCATCTTCATAATCTTTACTTTCTGTCAGTACTCTTTATTGTCAGTACATTCTGTCAAAACAGGTGTTAAGTCCGGTTCTGTGACAAAGTATATCAGACCGCGTGAATTAACCCTTAACTGTCGCCGGCGGTGCGCTTTTGTTTGGGCTGCCAGAGTACTTCACTGCCATCATTACGGCGGGCCAGTACCCGGGCGCTGACAAACAGTAAGTCCGACAGGCGGTTTACATACGCAGCGGCAAAGTTATTGACCATTTCCACCGCGGCCTGTTCCCCTTCGGCCGGAGTATTTTCCAGTTGCACCAGTTCTACCAGCCGGCGTTCAGCCCGGCGGCACACACTGCGTGCCTGATGGCACAGGGCGGCGGCGCGGTTGCCTCCTGGCAGAATAAATTCCTGCAGGGGCGGTAAGTCTTCATTGAGTGTATCGAGTTGTTGTTCCAGCTGGGTAATATCTTCTGCACTGATGACTTTGTAGTCCGCGTCGGCCACTGCAATTTCACCGCCAATATCAAACAGGCAGTGCTGGCTCAGGGTCAGATATTCGCGGATCGGGTCATCGCTGTTCAGTTCTTCAGCAAGCACGCCGATCAGGCAGTTAAGTTCATCCACATCGCCCATGGTTTCAATTCGGGGATGATGCTTGTCTACCCGGCTGCCATTGGCCAGGGCGGTGGTACCTTTATCGCCGGTGCGGGTATAAATTTTTGTCAGGCGGCGCGCGACCATAAGTAGCTCCAACAGATGATAAGTGTTGCTGCAATAATGGGTTGGCAGGCGGGAATGGTCAACTGTTGTGACAGCGCCCGGTGAGTTCGGGCGCACAGGGAAAAGTACGGGTCGGATTCCCGCTATTGCGGCTGGAGGCTGACTGCCCTGAAACCAGCGGGGCGGGTTGTCAGAGCTTCTTCATGTATCTGCGTGAATTCAGCGTAAGGCCGGGTCGGGATAATCTTCCGGGTGCTGAATATCCCGGGTAAGGGCCTCTGCGACGATATTTACATCGGGCTGCAGGTCAGTTTCGCTGCTCTTTTCATCGTAGGGCAGATGATGCAGAACGTGTTTGATGGCGTTCAGCCGGGCACGTTTTTTGTCATCTGACATGATGGTCGTCCACGGGGCTTCCGGGGTATGGGTATAGGCATACATGGCCTCCTTGGCCTTGGTGTAGTCGTCCCATTTGTCCAGCGATGCCAGATCCATCGGGCTAAGCTTCCACTGCTTCAGCGGGTCGGATTTGCGATTTTCAAAGCGGCGTCGCTGTTCGTTTTGATTCACCGAAAACCAGAGTTTAAACAGCCGGATGCCACTCTGTACCAGCATCTTTTCCAGTGCCGGGGCCTGATCCATAAATTCCCGGTACTGCCCGTCGGTACAGAAGTTCATCACCCGTTCCACCCCGGCCCGGTTGTACCATGAACGGTCGAGCAGAACGATTTCACCGCCGCTGGGTAAATGCTGCAGGTAGCGCTGAAAATACCACTGGGTCTGTTCGGTGTCGGAAGGTTTTTCCAGTGCAACGATTCTGGCACCACGGGGGTTAAGGTTTTCCATAAAACGTTTGATGGCACCGCCTTTCCCGGCAGCATCACGGCCTTCGAAGATGATCATCACCCGTTCATTATGCTGCTTAACCCAGTACTGCATTTTCAGCAGTTCGATTTGTAGCAGGCGTTTTTCGGCTTCGTATTCCCGGCGGGATATCTTTTTATCGTAAGGGTAATCATCCCCCAGTCCGGTGGCTTTCTGTGCTTTGCTGTCCGTATATTCCATGGCGGATCTTCCCTGTCTGAGGTGTCAGCGCCCAGTATATGCCTTTGATGTGTCAAAAGGCATGACCGGTGTCATGCCTGCAGGTTGATGATCTGTGTGAGGAGGCGCTGATTTTCAGCCACTTCTATGTCCAGCTGTTCCGCCTGCTGGCAGAGGTAGCCGGTAATAGTATCGATTTCGCTGCGCCGTCCGTGCATCACATCCTGATACATGGATGAATAGTTGTCGGCGGTCTGTTCGGCGACCAGGCAGGCCTGATCGATCAGAGGCTGATCAAACAGGGGGATGTTAAGGGCGGCGGCCACCTGCTCTGCCTCATGGCAGATAACCTGCATATGCGCCCGGTATTCGGCGTGGCTGGCTAACTCACCGTTACGGCAACGGTAGATGGCTGTCAGGGGATTGATGGCGCAGTTAATGGCCAGTTTTTGCCACAGGGTGGCGTGGATATTATCACTGTGGCTCAGGGCCGGTTCACAACTGGTCAGCTGCTGGCTCAGTGACTGATCGTCGGGGGCCTTCAGGTGACCGATACGGGTCTGGCCATGGCCGGCACGGATCAGTTCAAAAGCGCTGTTCAGGTATGCGCCGTCGGTAGTGCTGCCGGCCCAGACCTGTAATTGAGGATTCTGTGCTGCAATCGTCTGTTGTGGCCCCATGCCGTTATGCAACAGTAATACCCGGGCGTTGTCTGTAAGACGGTCCCGCACACTGTTAAACGCCGCCAGCGCATCATAGCTTTTGGTGGTGATCAGCAAATGGCTTATGGGTTTCCCTTGCGGGTTATGCAGTGCCTCGGCAGGGACCGGAATCTGGCTGACCTGCTGGCCTTCCATGATTGAGAAAGCACCGCTGTAAACGGCCAGTTTAGCGGGGTTGCGTAACAGCAGGGTGGTGTTAACTCCGGCCCGCTGAAATTTTGCTGCCCAGAGCAGGCCAATGGCGCCGGCTCCGAGGATATGCCAATGCATAGGTAAACCTGTGGAATCTTCTGTAGTCCTGCGCATCATAACGGTATGATAAGCGCAAATAAATCACTCCGGATCAGGAACGTTCAGCGGATTGCCTGATCTGACATATGTTTACAGCGTGCCGTGTGTGATTCCGGCACAGAGGAGAAAAGCCCGATGCCTTCATTTGATATCGTTTCTGAACTGGACATGCACGAAGTTAATAACGCGGTTGACCAGGCAAACCGTGAAGTGACCACCCGCTTTGATTTTAAAGGGGTAAATGCGAAATTTGAACTGGCGGACGAAGTGATCACCATGCACGCTGATGTGGATTTCCAGCTGCAGCAAATGATCCAGATTCTGCGTGATAAGCTGGTTAAGCGTGGCATTGATGTGAAGAGCCTGGAAGAAAAAGACGTTGAAGTGGCCAACATGAAAGCCCGTCAGCAGGTATTACTGAAGCAGGGGCTGGATCAGCCACTGTGTAAGAAAATCATCAAACAGATTAAAGACGCCAAACTTAAGGTTCAGACTCAGGTACAGGGCGAACAGATCCGTGTTACCGGTAAAAAGCGTGATGATCTGCAAACGGTGATTGCCTTCCTGCGTGAGGCGGATCTGGAACTGCCGCTGCAGTTTAATAACTTCCGCGACTAATCCCGGGGTTCATATCCCAGTCAGTCAGGTTGCAGTATTTCTGCAGCCTGTTTTGTTTTTAGCTGAATAAATAATCTTGGGAGCACCACGGGTGGCAACATCAGAAACAGACGCTGCGGAACATAGTCAGCCGGTTAAAGAAAACTGGTGGGATTCGGTACTTAACCGCCGTACCCTGATCTGTATTTTTACCGGCTTTTCGTCCGGTATGCCCTTGTATGTATTGTTTCAGATGCTGCCGGCTTATTTGCGGGCAGAGGGCATCGGCCTGAAAGAAATCGGCCTGTTCGCTCTGGTCACCTTTCCCTATACCTGGAAGTTTCTCTGGGCACCGCTGATGGACCGCTATGTGCCGCCGTTTCTGGGCCGGCGCAGGGGCTGGATGCTGGTGATGCAGATCGCCCTGCTGATCTCCATTGCTTCGCTGGGCAGCTTTGATCCGCAGTTCTCTATTATGACCATTGCCTATCTGGCGACGGCGGTGGCACTGTTCAGTGCCAGCCAGGATATCGTGCTGGATGCCTATCGGCGGGAGTTACTGCCCGATAAAGAACTGGGCTGGGGTAACTCGGTGCATGTACAGGCCTACCGGATTTCCGGACTGGTGCCGGGAGCTCTGGGGCTGATTCTGGCCGACATGCTGCCCTGGTCGACGGTGTTTGTGATTGTGGCAGCCTTTATGCTGCTGGGTGTGTTGATGACCCTGGTTGTGAAAGAGCCGGTCAGCGAGCCTGCCGCCCCCAAGACCCTTAAAGAAGCCATCATTGAACCGTTCCGCGAGTTTATCGGTCGGCTGGGCTGGACGGGGGCGCTGCAGATTCTCAGCTTTATGTTCCTCTATAAGCTGGGGGACAACATGGCGACAGCCCTGTCGACGCCGTTCTACATCGACCTCGGGTTTACCCTGACAGATATCGGCGTCATCGCCAAAGCCTCGGCTTTGTGGGCATCGATTGTCGGCGGTATTCTCGGCGGCTTATGGATGATTAAACTGGGCATTAACCGGGCGTTGTGGATCTTCGGTGTGGTGCAGGTGGTGACCATTCTTGGCTTTGCCGTACTGGCACAGATGGGGCCGGATAAACTGGCGCTGGCGGTTGTCATCAGCTTCGAATACTTAGGCGTGGGGCTGGGGACAGCGGCATTTACTGCCTTTATTGCCCGTTCCACCAGTGTGGCGTTTGCCGCCACCCAGTTCGCACTGTTTACCGCGCTGGCTGCGCTACCGCGGACCTTTGTAAATGCTCTGACCGGCTACATTGTTGATGCAGTGGGCTGGGAACATTTCTTCTGGCTGTGTGCCTTGCTGGCGCTGCCCGGTATGTTACTGCTGTTCCGTGTGGCACCGTGGAATGGCGGGGAACAGGCCTCTGCCAAATAACTGCTGAAAGGAGTACACCCGGTGAAAGCACAAAAATTTCTCTTCGGACGTTTTGTTAAAGACTTACCACCGGGTGAACTAAGCTGGATCGGCCTGCGGCCGGGCCGTAAGCAGGAGATGACCGAAGTGCCGGAAGTACAGGCGCTGGAAACTCTGGGGCTGGAAGGGGATCACCGTTGTGAGAAAACCCCCGGATCAGGCCGTCAGGTGACGATTATTTCTGAAGAATATATCCAGATGATCCGTCACTTTACAGGTTTGGAGACCCTACCGCCCGGTGTTTTGCGGCGAAATCTGGTGGTGAAGAACATTAACCTGACTGCTTTGCGCCATCAGCAGTTCACCATCGGTGATGCGCTATTTGAAGCGACGGCGCTGTGTCATCCCTGTTCCAGAATGGAAACCGCGCTGGGGAAGGGCGGGGTGGCCGCCATGCTGGGGCACGGCGGGCTGTGTGCAAAGATCCTGCGTTCCGGCACCATCCGTATTGGCGATGCGGTTATCGCCCAACCTCCTGAAGAATAACTCAGAAAAACCGGGCCGGGTCTTAATGGCTGGGTTTGGGCATTTTAATCAGTTCTGATATTTCCAGCGAGCCGCCAATTTCCAGAAACGGGCAGTCCTGTGCCATGGCTCTTGCCGCGTCCATGGAGTCTGCTTCGATCAGGGTAAAGCCGGACATGCCGGTATCACCACCTTCTGTTACGTCACCACCGGGGTGCATTACACAGGTACCTTTCAGCGGATTGGCGGGGCTGACCACCGCGGTGCCCAGTGCTGCCAGCCATTGCATGTATCTGGCAAAGTGCTGCTTACCTTCTTCCGGTGTGGCGGGCTGTTTGCCCCCCAGGTAGGTGATCATGTATTGCGCCATGCTGCACTCCTTTCGCTTATGTGCTTCAGGTAAGCATAGTGGCTTTTGTGGATTTTTCGTGGCGAAATGTCTCAGCGCAGGATCAGCAGCCAGCGCCAGATACTGAGGATATCCGCCAGTGCACCGGCGACGTATGTGTAAGCCGCTGCTTTAAGCACTTCCCTTACCGCCGGTAAATGTTCCTCAGGCACATAACCTTCTTCCAGAATGGGCAGAGCCTTACCGAAGCTGGCGTCGTATTCTTCCGGCAGTACCATGGCATGAAAGACAACCGAAGCAAGCATAGTAGCGATGCCGGCAACAACGGTGAGCGCCATCACGGCAGGCGCCTTGGCGAGCAGGCCGATAAACGGCGTACTGGACAGAATGAAAATGCCAATGCCCTGTACCATTTTGGCCGGCACCGTATACTTACTGCGCAGCTTGCTGACGGCTTCCTGACGGTTGTACTGAATCGCATGGCCTACCTCATGGGTGGCAATGGCCACTGAGGAGAGAGACCGGCCATGGAATACGTCCGGCGCAAGGCCGACGATTTTTTCCGCCGGCGAATAGTAGTTCTGATCCGGCCCGGTTTCCTGCACCCTTACCCCTTCCAGCTTAAAGCGTTCGATCAGGTGCGCAGCGAGCTCCGCACCGGTGCCGGGCATGTTCTCCAGCGGTGTGTGGTGTTTACGGATAATGTGTCTGACCCAGTACTGGGGGCCAAAGGCCAGTACCACGAGGATCAGGCCGAGCAGGATAAAAAGCATGTACCGGTGTCCTTGCTGTTCATAAAATTACAGGGCGTGGTTATTAGATATAACCCGTCGCCGGATGTTCCTTTCAGGCGCAATAAGTATTGTAACCTATCCCTCCTGCCGGGGCAGTGTCCTGCCCGGTACCGTGGTGGCACTGAGCAGGCCGGTGAACCTTTTCAGACCAGAAAACGGAACAGATCCGGTTTGTCATTCAGGTATTCATAACGGACCTGCTGTTCATTCATCCGTAGCAACAGGCCCTGGAAGTTGTCTTTATGGCTCAGTTCAATGCCGATCAGAGCCGGGCCTTTGCTGCTGTTACTTTTCTTTGAATATTCAAAGTGGGTGATGTCATCGTCAGGGCCGAGCACCTGTGCCAGGAATTCTTGCAGAGCACCGGCCCGCTGGGGGAAGTTAACGATGAAATAGTGCTTCAGCCCTTCATGGAGTAACGCCCGTTCACGGATTTCTTCGGTGCGGTGGATGTCGTTATTGCCGCCGCTGATCAGACAGACCACGGTTTTACCGCGAATCTCATCCTTCAGGCTGTCCAGTGCGGCGATGGATAGTGCACCGGCCGGCTCCACCACAATGGCTTCCTGGTTGTACAGCTGCAGCATGGTGGCACAGACTTTTCCTTCAGGCACTGTGAGTATGTCCTGCAGGTTTTGACGACAGATTCTGAAGGTGTTTTCACCGACCCGCTGTACCGCTGCGCCATCCACGAAGGTATCGATATCTGGCAGGGTCTGGTTACTACCCGCGATGAATGAGGTGCTCATTGAAGCGGCACCTTCCGGTTCCACGCCGATTAACTGAGTATCCGGTGACTGGGTTTTAAAATATGCGGAAAGCCCGGATGCCAGTCCGCCGCCGCCCACCGGCATGATCATCATATCGGCATGATCTCCGGCCAGTTCCAGTTGCTGCAGTATCTCCACGCCGACGGATGCCTGACCTTCGATGACCTCCGGGTCATCGAACGGATGCACAAACGAGGCTTGCTGTTTTTCACAGAATGCCAGTGCCTGATGGTAGGCGTCGTCGAAGGTGTCCCCGGCGAGACGGATATCCACATACTCCTTGCCGTACTTACGGACCTGCTGCACTTTCTGGCTGGGGGTTGGCACCGGCATAAAGACGGTGCCTTTCAGGCCGAGCAGGGCGCAGGCGTAGGCAACCCCCTGGGCGTGATTGCCGGCACTGGCACAGACGATGCCCTGACTTTGCTGTTCTGTGCTGAGGGAGAGGATTTTGTTGTACGCCCCGCGAATTTTATATGAGCGAACGACTTGCTGATCTTCCCGTTTCAGGAAGATGTTGGCGCCGTACTGATCGCTCAGGTTCTGGCTGCGCAGCAGCGGGGTATAGCTGACGACCGTTTCCAGCCGTCGGGCAGCCGCCACGATATCTTCCTGCTGCGGGTAATAGACGTTATCTGCGGCTGTGCTGCGGGTGGCCGGGGTGTCTGTGTAAGTGGTTGCCGTCATGGCGGGTCTCCGTTTTCAGTATTTGAAAATTGGAAGTCCGCAGCGGCTGTCTGTGGCGTGGTTTTCTTCAGTCATAAAAAAACCCGCCTTGCCGGCGGGTTTTCCAATTTAGCGATGCACGCGCTACCCCACCATTTCCTGAGAAATGATGATAATAATGTTCTGGCTGTGGGTGCGGTGTAAGTTCATGGCGCTATGATTATTTATTTGTCGCAGGCCGTCAACCGTTATCGAATAGCATTCAACGTGGAATGCTGGTTTCAGAATAGGGAAATCGTTTTTTAATTGAAACGACGTGAAAGCAGAAACTGATCAGGCCGGTCACTGATCTGAACAAGGCTTACGTTCAGCCGCTTTCCATCATCAGGGCGACCTGTATGCAGGTTTGTATGGGCAGATAAAGCCTTTGCTGAGTTTCACAGTCAACTTCGGTAAAGCCGTAATTTTTATAGAAGTCCGCAACCCCTTCTTTAGCATCAACGAAGAGTCCGATCACCGCTGCAGGGTTGTCAGACTGAGTTGAAAGGGCTGTCTTTCTGATGCATTCAAGCAAAAGCTGCTCACCAAAGCGATGATTTTTAAAATGTTTATCTATCGCCATGCGGGCCAGCTTTAAGGCCGGTGCCGGATGAGGGTATTGAGTCAGGCGGGGATGCCCGTCCGGGACTGAGACCGTTGTATAGGCTAAGGTGTAAAAGCCAATAATTTTTTCAGGTTGCTCAGAATCAACGAGCACAAATGTTTTCGTCAGTGAGCGTTGGTCTGAACTGCTGGCATGCTTTGCCAGATAATTATTTAAAGCATCAACACCACAATCAAAATCGTTGCGGTTATGTAGCTGCTTATTCAGCTGAACTGTCCCCAGCATATCGAAATCCATTTTCCTTATTAAATGCTTTGGCAGCGTCTGAAAGCTTGCTATTGACTGGTGGCGGATTGTCCAGAGCGGCAAAGACAGCTTCTGCTCCCTGCATTGAGAGCCGAATGTTTTGCTCACTTTCATATACTGACCGGGCTTTGGCAGTGACAGCTTCTACAATAAATTGAGACAGTGTTGCACCAGACAGATCTGCAGCGTTCTTGACGAATTCCTGAACCTCCTGCGGCACACGTGCGACTAATCTTGCGTCCTTTGGTGCTACAACGGTCATCGTTTTCTCCGGTTTTAGTCTTAGTTTTTCGCCACCAGTGGTGGGTACTGTTGTTACCTAAGGGTATGGTTTTGTGTGTCAGTATGGCACACGCTTGGTGGCTGTCAATAATGTGTGCAAAACAGGCACACAAGTGAAAAGGAAAGGGGAAGGGCTGCGGTGAGAAAATAAGACGACAGTCTAATGATCGTTAATGTAGAAGTGGCCCGGAATACAGGCTGAAACAGCGTAGTGGTTGCAAAGTGTTTAGTGTTCCTGAAAATGAGCACTGACTGCCTTCGCGGGCAACGGCGTTTTTACATAGGCTGTGGCTCGTCGTCATAGCCAGCCAGAATGTAAAAAGCCCTGCGGTGGCAGGGCTTTAAAGTGTTTAACCTGAACGGTGCTTACTGAATCTTCGCGCCGACACGGACGATCTTCATGGTGTTAGTACCGCCCTGAGCGTTGACGTAATCGCCCTTGGTGATGATAACCAGATCGCCTTCTTCAACCACTTCACGCTGGACCAGTTCATCAACGGCACGCTGGTTGGTTTCTTCATTCGGTACTGCGCTCACGTCGAACGGAATGGTTTTAACCCCCCGGTACATGGCAACCCGGTGCTGGGTTTTGGTCAGCCGTGAGTAAGCGTAGATTGGCTGCTGGGAGCGAATCCGCGACATGATCAGCGGTGTCGCGCCGGTTTCTGTCATACAGATGATGGCTTTAACCCCTTCCAGGTGGTTGGCCACATACATGGCTGACAGGGCAACAGACTCATCAATATAGGTGAAGGACTCGTGCATCCGGTGCTTGGATACGTTGCTGCTTGGGTGCTGTTCCGCGCCGACAATGACCCGGGCCATGGCTTCAACGGTCTGAATAGGGAAGTCACCCATGGCGGTTTCACCGGACAGCATGACCGCGTCGGTACCGTCCAGTACGGCGTTCGCTACGTCGAATACTTCCGCACGGGTTGGCAGCGGGGAGCTGATCATGGATTCCATCATCTGAGTAGCCGTGATAACAACCTTGTTGCCGGTACGGGCACGCTCGATGATGTGTTTCTGGACGCCGATCAGTTCAGCATCACCGATTTCCACACCCAGGTCGCCACGGGCAACCATTACACCGTCAGATGCGTGGATGATGCCATCCAGTACACCGTCTTCAATGGCTTCAGCACGTTCAATCTTGGCAATCAGATTGGCGTTACAGCCGGCCGCTTCCATCAGCTTGCGGGCGGTTTGCATATCTTCTGCATCGCGGGGGAATGAGACCGCCAGAAAGTCTACGTCCAGCTTGGCAGCCAGCAGGATATCCCGCTTATCTTTTTCGGTCAGGGCGGCGGCTGACAGGCCACCGCCTTTGCGGTTGATGCCCTTGTTGTTAGAGATCACACCGCCAACCTGAACGGTACAGTGGATTTCCTGACCGACCACGGAGGTCACCTCGAAGACCAGGCGGCCGTCGTCCAGCAGCAGGATATCGCCCGGCTGGCTGTCGGTAACCAGTTCTTTGTAGTCGATACCGACACGGGTGCTGTCACCGGCATTGCCGTCCAGCGCGCCGTCCAGAATAAAGCTCTGGCCAACGGTCAGGGTTGCTTTGTCATTTGCAAAACGGGAAATTCGGATCTTAGGGCCCTGCAGGTCGCCGAGAATGGCGACGAAACGGCCCTGTTTAGCCGCCTGTTCACGGACCAGACGGGTACGTTCAATATGGTCTTCAGCGCAGCCGTGGGAGAAGTTCATACGGACAACGTTGACGCCGGCGGTAATCATGGCGGCGATATTTTCGGGAGAGCTTGTGGCGGGACCTAAGGTGGCGACGATTTTCGTTCTGCGTTGCATTTTTTAGCCTTACATCGAAAGTGGGCCTTATCCAAAAAGGCCCTGAATGGAGTAGGCCCTTAAGGATATAGTGTTTAAGTTACAGTTTCATCACAGATTCCATACTAAAGTATTGTCCAGCATACGGTTTGAGAATCCCCATTCATTATCGTACCAGGCCATTACCTTCACCAGACGGCCGTTTACCCGGGTCTGGGTGGCGTCAAATATGGATGACGCCGGGTTGTGATTAAAATCAATGGATACCAGCGGCAGGGTGTTCACCTGCAACACTTTACCCAGCGGGCCGGCAGCGGCATCCGTGATGATCTGGTTGACTTCTTCTGCACTGGTTTCCCGTTCCGCAATGAAGCTCAGATCCACCAGTGATACGTTAATGGTCGGTACCCGGACGGCCATGCCGTCCAGCTTGCCATTCAGTTCCGGCAGTACCAGGCCTACCGCCGCAGCCGCGCCGGTCTTGGTCGGGATCATCGACTGGGTGGCCGCCCGGGCCCGGTAAGGATCGGTGTGATACACGTCGCTGAGTTTCTGGTCATTGGTGTAGGCGTGAATGGTGGTCATCAGGCCGCTTTCAATGCCAATGCTGTCATTCAGGGATTTAGCCACCGGTGCCAGGCAATTGGTGGTGCACGAAGCGTTGGAAATAATCTGCTGTTCGTTGTTCAGCAGGTGATGGTTAATGCCGTGCACAACGGTAGCATCCACCCCGGCGGCCGGTGCTGAGATAATCACTTTCTTCGCCCCTGCGCTCAGGTGGGCGGCGGCTTTGTCACGGCTGGTAAACAGCCCGGTGCATTCGTATACCACATCGACCTGATGGGCTTCCCAGGGCAGCTTGGCCGGGTCACGTTCTGCATAAATGCGGATAGCATCACCGTTGACCAGCAAGGCATTGTTATCGACGCTGACCTCAGCATTAAAGCGGCCGTGCACAGAGTCGTAGCTAAGCAGGTGAGCATTGATGGCGGCATCTCCCAGATCATTGATCGCGACGATCTGAATCTGATCACGGTAACCGGACTCATACAGTGCCCGTAAAATATTCCGGCCGATGCGGCCAAAGCCGTTAATTGCTACACGTATTGCCATACTAAACCCCTTAGTGACGTAAAGTTGTTGTGTGGTCATAAAAGCTGCGACGCCGGCCGGTTAAAAACACCGGCGGCAATAACCTGTTAAGAAGCGGCGTCGAGGTTTTTAAAATTGAAATAGCGGTTCAGGTATTCCTGCAGGGCAGATACCTGTGCTGCATTCAGGAACAGACCCAGCTTGGTTCTGCGCCAGAGGATATCTTCAAGGCTGACGGCCCACTCATGTTTGAGCAGATATTCCACTTCACAGGCGTAGAGGCCGGCACCGAAGTCCTGACCCATGCGTTCAAGGCTGTCGATGTGCTGCAGCAGTTTATGGCTGCGGGTGCCGTAGCTGCGGACATAGCGCTGCGCAGTATGTGGGGGTAACCATGGGTATTGGCGCTGCAGCTGATCCAGTAACTGCGGCTGGCTGGTGAAGTCGCCGCCGGGCAGGGCTGCATCGGCAGTCCATTGCGGGCCGGCCTGCGGGAAATATTCACACAGTTTATCGACCGCCGCCTCCGCCAGCTTCCGGTAGGTGGTGATCTTGCCACCGAACACTGACAACAGAGTTGCCTGATTGAGCGGGGCATCCACTTCAAAGGTATAGTCCCGGGTAACTGCCTGCGCGTTTTCAGCGTCGTCATCCAGCAGGGGGCGAACACCGGAATAGGTGCGAACCACTTGGGTGCGATTGATCTGGGTGTTGAAATGCTGGTTGCTGATATCAATCAGGTAATCAATTTCAGCCTGACTGATGGCCACCGCAGAGGGATCACCCTGATATTCTTCATCGGTGGTGCCAATCAGCGAGAACTGCTCTTCGTAAGGAATCACAAAGACAATCCGACCGTCTTCATTCTGCAGAATGTAAGCCTGCGCTTCGTCGTGAATGCGCGGCACAATAATATGGCTGCCTTTTACCAGACGGATTTTCTTAGGTGAAGGTATGTCCATGGTATCGGCAAACAGGCTGGACACCCACGGGCCGGCAGCATTCACCAGTGCCTTACTGCGGATAATTTTGGTTTTCCCGGTGAGTATATTCTCGACGCTGATTTCCCAGATATCGCCATTGCGGGCGGCAGCCACGCAGCGGGTACGGGTTTTGATTTTAGCGCCTTGCTCTTCTGCCAGTTGGGCGTTCAGCACCACCAGGCGGGCGTCATCCACCCAGCCGTCGGAGTATTCAAAGCCTTTGGTGATGTGGCTTTTCAGCGGGCCGGAAGGATCAAACTTAATGCCTTTGGACGCCGGCAGGGTTACCCGCTTTGCCAGATGATCGTACAGGAACAGGCCGGCACGGATCATCCACGCAGGGCGCAGGTGTGGCCTGTGCGGTAAACGGAAACGCAGTGGCCACATAATGTGTGGCGCGTTTTTCAGCAGTACTTCCCGCTCAGCCAGTGCTTCTTTCACCAGCCGGAATTCGTAGTATTCCAGGTAGCGAAGGCCACCGTGAATCAGCTTGCTGCTGTTGGACGATGTTGCCGAAGCCAGATCATTCATTTCACACAGGTATACGCTAAGCCCCCGGCCTGCAGCGTCGGCAGCAATGCCTACCCCGTTAATGCCGCCACCGACGACAAACAGGTCATATACCTGGTGCTGTTTAGCCATGATCTTTGTTTCCTCCGGCGAATTAAGTGGCGTATAAAAAGTGCCATAAAATGTTCGATGCGTTAATCATAATGTTCGATTGTGAACAAAATCAACTAAAAAAGAACAAAAATTGCTCTCTATGTGAAAATTTTATGGCCGTGTAACAAAGGATGTACGACAGAATGCCGGGGATTAACCGGTAAAAATGTGTGGTTAAGTGTCGGTCATGCTGACGAAGGCTTTCAGGAGCAGTTAGTCTGGCGTACAGGAAAGGGCTTAAAACGTTTTACAGGTGCGTAAAAACTGTCTGAATGGTAAAAATTAGCAGGCGGGTGGAGCGGGAATTTTCACGGGAAATCTGAAGGTTAAGATTTCCCATGTAAAAGTTGATTCAACAGATATTGGAGTCAGGCAATCTGCAGATGGATTTCGTGTTCGTCGAGAATTTCGCTGATCACCTGCGGCGGCTGCATATCCGTATAAAGATGATCCACCTGGGTAATTGAACCCTGTTTCACCATGGCGCTGCGGCCAAACTTGGAATTATCTACCGCCAGAATCACACTGCGGGAATGATCGATCATCGCCTGTGCGACACGCACTTCCCGGTAGTCGAAGTCCAACAGTGAACCGTTCATGCTGATGCCG
Organism: Aliamphritea hakodatensis; assembly: GCF_024347195.1. NCBI lineage: Bacteria > Pseudomonadati > Pseudomonadota > Gammaproteobacteria > Oceanospirillales > Oceanospirillaceae > Aliamphritea > Aliamphritea hakodatensis. The sequence continues at coordinate 3,620,674 of NZ_AP025281.1, read as the reverse complement.
CTGATGCCGATGATACAGAAATCCATATGGAACTGGCTGATGAAATCGCTGGTGGCCTCACCCACGATACCGCCGTCCCGGTGGCGTACTTCACCGGCGGCAATGATCACGGTGAAGTCTTCCTTGGTGGCCAGAATAGTGGCTACGTGAATGTTGTTGGTAACAACCTTCAGATCCCGATGGTTAAGCAGGGCCCGGGCGATGGTTTCAGTGGTGGTACCGATATTGATAAACAGAGACGCGCCATCGGGAATCAGCTTGACCAGCTCCCGGGCGATGCGTTCTTTTGCTTCCAGATTCATGATCTTACGGGACTGGTAAGAAGCATTTACCGTGCTGGATTCACCGCCGGCACCGCCGTGGTGGCGCAGCAGTTTCTTTTCATCAGCCAGTTGGTTTAGGTCGCGGCGGATCGTCTGCGGAGTTACTTTAAAGTGCGTCACCAGTTCATCAATACTGACAAACCCTTTGTGCTGCACTAATTTTAGTATTTCCGCATGGCGCTGGCTTTGATTCATTGGCTGACCCTGTTATCGGTTACTTCTTTAACCGGCTGATTACCCATGTTGGGGAAACGTTTGCCGGCGCGTTCCTCATCTGAAACGGATGGGGCAGAACGGTTGAAAATTATCGCATACGGGGCAATTAGCGTCATTAATTTCACCGGTAAATGCGGTTAAAGTTCATATTCGAAAATCACTGTGTTAATTTAGCCTAAATAGTGAAATAGCGAAAAGAACAATTATTTATGCTGCCGGTTGTGTATACGCCGCAGCAAGTCCATGAAAAAGGCTTTCCTATGTCAGGCTACATATTATCTGTTGATCAGGGGACGACCAGTTCCCGGGCGATTCTGTTTACGGCTGAAGGCCGGGTACATAAGGTTGCGCAGGAAGAATTTACCCAGCACTTTCCCAATGACGGTTGGGTAGAACATAATCCGGCAGACCTGTGGGATACGGTATTACGCACCGCCCGTCAGGTGCTGAAAGATGCACAGATCAGTGCCACTGAGCTGGTGGCTATCGGTATTACCAACCAGCGGGAAACCACCCTGGTATGGGACAAACAAACCGGCGAGCCGGTATATAACGCCATTGTCTGGCAGGACCGCCGTACCGCTGAATACTGCCGCCAGCTGAGCGATCAGGGGCACGGCGACAGCGTTCAGGCAAAAACCGGCCTGCTGCTGGATCCGTATTTCTCCGCCACTAAGCTGCGCTGGATTCTGGAAGAAGTGCCCGGTGCCCGTGCAAGGGCAGAAGCCGGTGAGCTGGCATTCGGTACCGTAGACAGCTATCTGCTCTGGAAGCTGACTGGCGGCAAGGTACACCGTACTGATGCTACCAATGCCTCACGCACCATGATTTTTAACATTCACACCCAGGAATGGGATACTGAGCTGCTTGAGTTGCTGGATATTCCAGCCGGTATGCTGCCGGAAGTGATGGACTCCGCCGCCGACTTCGGTGTGGCCGATGCTGAACTGCTGGGGGCAGAAGTGCCGGTGCTGGGCATCGCAGGCGATCAGCAGGCGGCCCTGTTTGGCCAGACATGCTATCAGGCGGGTATGGCTAAGAGCACTTATGGCACCGGTTGCTTCCTGATGCTGAATACCGGCGAGAAAGCGCTTAAATCTGAAAACCGTTTGTTAACTACCGTGGCTTACCGGCTGAACGGTAAAACGACTTACGCACTGGAAGGCAGCATCTTCGTTGCCGGTGCGGCGGTGCAGTGGTTACGTGACGGTCTGCAGCTGATTCAGGGGGCCGGTGAAACTGAACCGCTGGCGGAACAGACTCCGCTGGATCACGGTGTTTTTCTGGTACCGGCCTTTACCGGCCTGGGCGCACCTTACTGGGACCCGGATGCCCGCGGTGCTATTTTCGGCCTGACCCGGGATACCGGCATTAAAGAAATCGTTACCGCCGGTCTGCAATCGGTGTGTTACCAGACCAAAGATCTGCAGAAAGCCATGGAGAGTGACGGGGTCCGGCCGACCACTTTGCGGGTAGATGGTGGCATGGTTGCCAATAACTGGGTGCTGAACTTTCTGGCGGACATTCTGGGGGCCAATGTAGACCGCCCGGAAATCATCGAAACCACCGCGTTGGGCGCTGCTTATCTTGCCGGCCTGCAGGCGGGCGTATTTACCTCGCTGGAACAGCTTGCCGACATGTGGCATTGCGATAAGCGATTTGAACCTACCATGGATAAAGCTCGCCGCGACGGATTTTATGCTGGCTGGAAAGATGCCGTGCGCCGGGTACAAAGCGGCCAGTAATCCTGATAGTTTTTGCTCTGTTGAGAGGCGTCCGAAGAAATCCGGTCGCCTCTTTTTTTTATGTCTGTTTAGCAGGAAAAGCCGTCAGTGAATTACTCACAGATTCTGTGGATAACTCTGTGAGTATTGTTTGGGCAGATGGCTTCAGGCCGCATCATTACAGGGTTTTTAACAAATCGTTCATAATCGCACCATCTGATATTTAGCTCTTTAAAATCAATGAGTTAAATATATCAATACGATTGCAGTAAAAAAAAACTAAAAAAAACCATAAAAAAACAGGGGGCCGGTGTTGACTGTGGATTATGTGTGACAGAAAAACGAAAATACAGCGTTATAAGCGAAGTGACTCCTTACATTTTTGTGCGCTATTGCAGCAAAAAAATACCGGACTTTAGCCTCACTCTGATTCACCTGCCCCAGATCAATTCATCTACAGCCCCCGTAGCGTATAAGGTAGAAGGTAAAGCGGAGAGTTAATAACCATTCGCATTTATTTTTTATGGAGCGCTGCACAATGTATGAGATCTTTTTGTTGTTACATGTTTTGGCGGCGACCGTCTGGACAGGCGGCCATCTGGTACTGGCGGTGGGGGTGTTACCCCGGGTGCTGAAACATTCAGATGTAGCCTACATTAAGGCATTCGAATCCGGATTTGAGAAGGTCGGTATTCCGGCGCTGATCATACAGGTGCTGACCGGTCTGCATCTGGCGTACCGGCTGTTACCGGACTTTGGACTCTGGTTCAATTTTTCAGACCCGATTTCCCGGGTCATCAGCTTCAAGTTAATTCTGCTGCTGTGTACCTTCCTGCTGGCGATCGATGCGCGCCTCAGGGTAATTCCTAAACTCTCGGCAGATAATCTGGTATCACTGGCCTGGCACATTATTCCGGTAACTGTTATCTCGGTACTGTTTGTGGTGGTGGGGGTGTCTTTTAAAACCGGCTGGTTCTTTTAACGCGGAGGGGACAGGGATAGGTTAAAAGAAACAGACCTGCCAGAGCACTGAACGGTTGGGGAACGCGGGGGGCACTCCTGACAGTACAGCATCTCCGGCAGGCCTGTTAAACAACCTCTGTTAACAACAACCATTGCTTAAAACAGTGATGCAACCCGGGGAGGAGGGTATAGCCCGTTCCGGTTCGCGGTGAGGTCGGGAACTGTTATACCTTCGTCGAAGTAAAAGAAAGGTAAAGACGGCAGGAAACGTTTTCTGTTGTACAGCACAGAAAGCATGAGTAAGCCCTGCTGCAGGCAGCACATAACAACAAGGCATTTTATTGCTGCTAAGCAAAGGTTGTGAGTCTTTACTTACATATCAAGCAGGCTTCGCAGGCACCGGTTCAGAACAGCGGCTGGCTGACCGGGGGAGGCACAATACACCGCAACGGAGCGGTACCTGTGAAGCCCGAGAGGGGTTGCATCCGGCTGTAAATCCTTCAGGGCAAACCGCCAGACACTGAAACGGGTTAAGGATTCATGCTGCGGATATAGGCAAAAATATCTGCCACATCGTTCTGGTTCAGTACACCTTTGAAAGCGGGCATGCCGGGTTTACCGTCCATTACTTTTTGCGTCAGCTTAGTATCTGAACTGAACATGGAATTCAGCTTCTTGCTGATGTTGGCCGGCTTGTTCGCCATGCCCGCAGCGGCGGGACCATCTCCCCAGCCTTTGTTGCCGTGGCACACCTGACAGTTTGTCAGAAATTTTGATTTGCCGTTATCCAGATTAGCGGCCTGTGCTGTTTCAGATGTCATACTGCTGGCAATAAAGATCATACCTGCGACACCTAAAGCGCCCAGGCCTGCAAAGGCGTATTTCATAGTGAATCCCGGTTAGTTAATCAATTGAGTACAGGCTAACCGGGTTGGGGTGGAATAAATGTTTTCGACATTTTTTTTACGTCATTTTCGCCTGGTAGGGATGCCTCAGATACTTTAGGAGCAGGGGGCTGGAACGCTGTTGTTTTATGCAGTACATTGCAGATTCGCCTGAGCAGGATCTGGTGGCCTTTGTAGCACGTTATGTGCTGGTTTGTCGGTCTTATCCGTGGAGTCAGGCCGTTTGTCAATGTATCAGGTGAGTTGACAAAGAGGTACACGACAGGTGTTAACCGGGGGGGAAGTGAAAAGGATTTTCAGACATGCAGACCGTTGATAACAGTGTCGTTGCAATGGTCGGTGTTTGGGTTTTTGACGATTTAACTGAGGCTTTGATATGCATTTAAGCCTCGTGGATGTGAATGAAAATTTTATAGCCAGTTAAGCTGTCGGCTCTGTTTAAGTAATGAGGGTCTTATGGAAAAGATGAAGTACGGCTTGGTAGGTGTTGCGTGTTTAGGTTTGGTTGCATGCGGTGGTAATCAGGTTAAAACTGAAGCGGTTGCGCAGCAGTTAGCACCGGCAAGCGCACCTGAATATAACGTAGGAGATAAGTTCGTCTGGAATATAAATGGCGAACAGAAAACCAATGTGGTGGCATCTGTTGCCGACGGAAATGTCACCTGGAAGCAGGGTGATAATGAAGTCTGGACAGATCAGGGGCCGCTTGTATTCCCGACCAAGAGCTGGAAGTCTGAAGATCATGGTAACGGATCACTGACGATCAGCAGTGTAAGCGGTGATCTGTTCCCGATGACGATTGGCAGTAAAGTGTCTATTTCTGCTAAAGGGCAGGGCGACAAGTATAAACCCTGGGAAGATGAAAGAACCTGTACAGTGGAATCTGAAGAACGGGTAACAGTACCGATGGGAAGCTTTGATACTTACAAAGTTAACTGCAAAGGTAATTATATAAACCGCACCTGGTACTACTCGCCGGAACTGAAAGCACCGGTTGTGTATGTGCGTTATCACAAGAGAAAGCATCAGACTACGTTACATGAACTGGTTGGCGTAGAAAGAAGTTAAATGGTGTGTTGTTGAGAAGGGGCTTTATTTAAGCCCCTTTTTTGTGGGCGTTAATCATATCAGTGCTGATCAGATCAGTACTGCTGAAGCAGTGGAATTTACTTCAGAAACTGCAACCTTTTGCATCCCATTGTCCGTTTGTCGGCATACGATTGCCGCCTCCATCGCTGAATGGCTGATTCTGCCTGCCTGTGAGTATGGCGTGGAACTTGCTAAAGAATGGGGATAGTCATAGCAAGCGTAATGCATCAGGAGAACAACATGATCAGGATCGATTCGGTAACTCAACCCAACATTGCAGGTGCTGCCAGCAGTCAGAAAGCAGCTGTTTCTTCCACCTTTGCAGATTTATTGGCTGAAGAGGCCGCCAGGCTTGCTGACGCAGCAAAGAGTAAGCAGGAAGAAGCGCCGACTACAGCCACTGCCACCGAAGAGAAAAGCACTGTGAACCACCGGGATGAGCTGATGCGTTTGCTCTCGATGAGCCCGGCTGAGTTAATTCGTTACCAGATGCTGGATGAAATGGGGCTGACGGAAGAATCGCTGAAAAATCTGCCCTATGAAGAGCGGATGAAGATCGAAGAGATGATCAGGGAAGAAATCGAGCGTCAGTTAGGCGGTAAAGAAGGCATTGGTGACATAGCCTCCCAGACTCTTTAAGGCCGTGGTGTTGGGGGGGAATATTCTTAAATTGCCCCCCATCTTGTTTTTAAGGCGCTTCCTGATTACCTTTATTTTACCCCGGGAAATTAACCGGCTTTTTTACACGGCTTCCAATATTTCATTTCAAAAACTCTCCCGAATCTTCCGTTCACTGCGAGTCCATTTTATCTTTATGATCATCTTGCCTGAATACTGAATACGCCAGTACTCGCTGCCACGTTTCCAGATATACCGGCTGGTAGAACAAACAGTTTTTTTGAGGCTGATGATTTTTCCGCACGTTTTCTGGCTTTTTACCCTGTCATCAGGCTTACCCCACGCATTAAAGAGTTTTTGGACAGGGTCACCTGGCTTGGCCAGATCGCCATTACTTAATCTAACAGCCTGTGCGTTGATGCTGATGAGCATCAGCAGTGTGGTTAAAATGATTGCTGATTTTTTCATAGCCTGATTCCTTTCATTTTATGTCTGTGCCTGGCTGACCAGTCCGGTCATCGCGGGCAATGGGGTCCGTCTTTCCTTTTGCATTAATATGCGGGTCCGCGTTGAAATAACTGATAGTTTCTTTCGGTCTTCCTGTCCTTTGTTTATCCTCCGGATACTTACAAAAACACTTTAACCGGAGTGTGAAAGAATGCTGCCAGTTTCTTAGCCTGTTGCTTGGTAATTTCCCGTTTACCGCTCAGGATTGCAGAGACGGTGCTTTGGCAAGCGATATCCTTTAAGTCAGCCTGTTTAATGCTGTGCTGCTTCATCAGTAGGGCCAACAGTTCGTGGGGTGGGGATACAGGTATTTCGATATCTTTTTCGTAGTCTTCGATTTTGCGAAGAATAAGTTCGGCGAAGCAGATACAAATGGTTGCCTGCTCTGGCTTGTTGGTGGCGATAGAAAAGAGTTCATCAGCCAGTGCTATTCGCTGTTGCTGTTCTTCATCAGAAGCGATGTCTTCACTAATGGCGGTCAGTAACTTCAGGCCATCATTTGCCAGCTGGCTGAATGTATCCGTTAGCTGATTCATCATCAGAGGAAGTGCTGAACGTTCGATCGAACTGCTGTTTATCGGGATATGTGCTTTCATTTGCGCTTCCTTGTATAACCGGTGTGATCCTTACACCATTTGTCATATTCAGCATGGGTGCCAATTAACCGGATATAGAGTCTGTCCGGTTCGACAAACCGACAAACAAGTCTGCATTCAGTGCCATGTACATCGAAGATATACACATCTGAATATAGCGTTCGGCGTTGTGCTGATCCGCCAAATACTTCTCTGACGGTTGCTCCCGGAATACGGTCAACGTTCCATCCGGATATTGATTTCCAGGTGTGTCTGAGATCCTGATAGCTCTGAAATCTGAATTCTTTTGATCCGAATATCTTCAGCCATAAGCTTAGACCCGGCTTCCAGCGTGGGTGTTGTCGCATTGCCAGCCGTAAACTGACCTTTGAAATAATATGCATCTTCCCTGTGCATCCCTTATACAGCATATCGCAATTTGCGATATTTTTAAATATATACTTAGGTTCTCATAAGACAGCAGTACATGCGAACCGAAGTCTTCTAAAAGTCGCCGGAAACCTGTGTTCCACATTTTTTTCACATTTTCACCACTAAGCTGCAGCCATTTGTTGTTATGCTTGAACAGGCCTCAGGCTGTGGAGTTGTCGTACCTTATGAAAATACTGCTGATTGAAGATAGCCAGGACATTGCCGGCGTGATCTTTGATTTTTTTGAAATTCGCGGCGATTACCTGCTGGACTACGCCAGTGACGGGCGACATGGTCTGGAGCTGGCGACCAGGAACCATTACGACCTGATCATTCTGGATATAATGCTGCCGCTGATGGACGGTCTGGATGTGTGTAAAACCCTGCGCAACCGGGGTGTGGATTTACCGGTTCTCATGCTCACTGCCCGCAGCGACCGGGAAGACATTCTGGAAGGCTTTGAGCAGGGGGCGGATGACTATCTGGTGAAACCCTTTGACCTGAACATTCTTGAGGCCCGGGTACAGGCGCTGTATCGCCGTAAGACCGGGGCGGTAGCCACCAAGTTTCTGCATTTTGGTGAGCTGAAACTGGATCTGGTGAACCGGGTGGTGGAGCGCAGCGACTGTCGCTTTAAGCTGAACCAGACTCAGTTTACTATTCTTAAAACCCTGCTGATGCGTGCCCCGGATGTTGCCACCCGGGATGAGCTGATTAAAGAAGTCTGGCAGGATGATGAGCCGGACGGTGACGTGTTGCGCAGCCATATTTATCAGTTGCGTAACCAGATCGATAAACCGTTCCGGCATGCTTACATTAAAACTGTGCCTAAGGTTGGCTATCAGCTGACCGCTGAGACCTGACTGTGAAATCTGTCCCCTCTGCTAAACGCTTAACATTTTTCTATTTTTCCATCGTGGCCATTGCGCTGGTCACCATCCATGCCTCGGTATTTGAATTAACCAAGGAAGATATCGAGCACCTTTATGGCAATAACCGGCTGCAGGCCAATGAAGCCTTTGCCCTGCGAGTGTTTGCCAATTCCGATTTAACCGGGCTGGATAAGGTTGAGCTACCCCGGGAAGAGATTTCCGAAGTAAACCGTCCGCCGGTTATTTACCTTAACTGGCGAAACCTGCCGCCGGGCTTCCCGGATCCGGACACCCTGGAGCTGAACGAAGAGCGGGAGGTGAAGTTTATTCCTGAATCTCAAGAGCGCGCTTACTTCATGAAACGGATTGATTTGCCCGCCGGGGGGAAAACGTATCCGGCACTGCTGGTGATCGATAATACCTTGTTTGAGTTCAGCGAGGAGCAGTTACTGGGGGCCCACGCTCAGCAGTTGGTGGTGTCTCTGGTACTGCTGGCCATCAGTCTGTTTGTCGTGATGAAAATTGCCGAACGCCTGACCAGTCCGATTTCCCGGTTTGCCAATACACTGGCTGAAAAGTCTCCGGATGATCTGGAGCCAGTGGATGTGCCGCAGGGAACCGCCACCCTTGAACTGTTAAAAATGGTTGAGACGTTTAATGACTATCAGGCCCGTATCCGGGATCTGCTGGAACGTGAGCGGGCATTCAACCGCTATACCAGCCATGAACTGCGTACCCCGCTGATGGTGATGAAAGGGGCCATTACCCTGTTGGGTGAATCAAAGGACGAAGCCTTTATAGAAAAGCAGCGGCAAAGGTTGGAGAAGGCCACCGGTGAGATCAGTGAATTCATTGAAACTCTGCTGACCCTGACCAAAGCAGTGGAAGGGGCTGAGCTGATTCCCCGGGCACTGTCTGAAGCGGAGCTGACCAATGTTGTGGCGAACCATCAGTACTTGCTGAATAACAAAACGGTGGAATGGTGGGTAAAGGTTGAAGGTGATCCGATGATCCGCATGCCGGAAGCCGCGTTTCATATTTTACTGGGGAACGTGGTGAAAAATGCCTTTGCCTGCATTGAGCAGGGTGAAGTCAGTGTGGTGGTGAATAACGGAGGTATTCAGGTTTGTGATACCGGGCCGGGGCTGTATGGGAAATCTTCAGCCAGCGAAGGCTTCGGGTTGGGGCTGTTACTGGTGCGTGATATCTGCCACCGCTATGGCTGGAGTTTTGAGTTGAAGGATAACGGTACCTCGGGCAGCAGTGGTTGCACCGCGGTGATTGGGTTTGCGTTGCAGGAAAAGGGGCCGGTGACGGGGAGCTAGGTTTCAGCGTTGAACGCCGGGCTTTATCCGTTGTCAGTATTACTTAACTGAAAACCTTAAAAAGCCCGAAAAAAGAAGCGCTTATGCCGAAAAATAAAAAGGTCACCGAGAAAGTCATTTACCGTTTGGATTTCCGCCCGCCGGCGACCATTCTCAAAGACGGTTTTGCCGGCACTAATAATGAATGGATGAATACCGTGTACGGAACCAGCACGGTATTTTGTGCCCGCACACTGCGGGGCATTTCCCGGTTCTTTCTGGAGTCCGCACTGGATATGGGGGCTGCCGGTATAGATGCCGCAGGCCGGCGTCCGCCGGGGCCGCTGAGTAGCAGTATGGGCAGTGTATACCCCACAACTCCGGAACAGGTGTATGTTTACTGCATCCGCGCCAAAGGACTTGAATACATCGACGTGCAGGAAGACCTTGAAGCGAAGACCACCGGCTATCCCATAAATCCGGATTCTAAAATTCTCAGTTATATCGAAGAGAAAAAGAATGCCAATGGGGTGATCGGTTTCGATGAGGAATACTGGGAAAGAAAGCTGCGTATTTATCTGAATAAATGTGCGCTCTACACGGAAGAACTGATCGTCAAAGGGCCGATAGAACCGGCCCGTATTACCCTGTATCAGACCCTCTGAAGATCTGCCTTTCCATTGCCCGTCAGCTCTGACGGGCAATGATGTTCGCCGGTAAGCGGTGCGGTGAATTGCCTATTTTCTTAAGCCCCTGCATTGCCAGCCACATGGCGATTGCGCTGGCCAGTAGCCAGGGCAGGGCGAAGCCGGGATTGGTCACGACATTGCTGAGCTGATACATGACGCTGGCCAGCCAGTAACCCAGGAAGGTGGACCAGGCGACCACCACCCCGGCCCAGTAGCGACCGGATTCCCGTTTCATTGCGCCAATCACCGCCACGCAGGGGGTGTATAGCAGGATCAGCACCAGATAACAGAACGCGGCATAGTTGCTCGGGAACAGCTGACGCATGGTGGTCAGGCTCTGGTTGCTGACCCCCTGATCGTCGGCGCTGTCATTGATGGCGGCTAATCCCAGCGGATCACCCAGCCCGCCGAGCAGACCGTAGGCATTATCGCGGATGGAAAGCAGCGCGGCGGAGAGTGTGCTGGTCAGGCTGAAGGCTTCTGCAGCTTCCGGTACCGCATCATCTGCCGGGTTCAGTGCGCTTTGGTAGAGCACATCCAGACTGCCCACTACCGCTTCCTTGGCAAAGATGCCGGTGAAGATGCCGACCGTGGCAGGCCAGTTTTCTTCACTGATGCCAATCGGGCTGAGCATCGGTGTCAGGGCTTTACTGCTGTAGCTGAGCAAGGAGTCCTTGCTGTCCTGATTACCAAAACTGCCGTCGGTGCCAATGGAATTGATTACGGTTAACAGGGTGACCATCAGCACAATGGTGCTGCCGGCCCGTTTGATGAAGCCGCTCAGGCGGTGCCAGGTGGTGGCAATGATGTTACGCATTACCGGCAGGTGGTAGTGGGGCATCTCCGTGAACGTCGCGGCATTGCTGCCGGGGAAAATCGTCCGCCGGAACAGCCAGCCGGTAAATACCGCCACCACAATGCCCAGCAGGTACAGCAGGAATACCATCAGGCTGGCCAGTTCAGCAAAGAAAGCCGCACTGAATAATGCATATACCGTGAGTCGCGCCCCGCAGGACATAAAGGGAGCCATAGCGACGGTGAGCAGGCGGTCCTGTTCCCGGCTGAGGCTACGGGAGGCCATCACGGAAGGAACATTACAGCCGAAGCCCACAATCAGTGGCACAAAGGCACTGCCCGGTAAACCGATGCCAGCCATCAGGCGATCCACCACAAAGGCCGCACGGGCCATGTAGCCTGAGTCTTCCAGTATGCTCAGGCACAGGTACAAAAAGCCGATCACCGGAATAAAGGTGCCGATTAACTGAATGCCACCGCCGATGCCGTCTGCCAGCAGGGTAACCAGCCAGGGCGAAAATTGCCAGTGAGTCAAGAGCTGGCCGAGCCCGGTGACGAGGGTTTCCCCCAGTAAAATATCAAAGAAGTCGATGAAGACTGCGCCGAGATTAATGGCGAAGAAAAACAGCAGGTACATCATCAGCAGGAATACAGGAATGCCCAGCCAGCGGTGCAGTGCCAGGCGGTCGAGCTGTTCGGTCAGGGAAGGTTTGTTATGCACGGTCGTGGTGCTGGCGTTTACCTGTTCGCTGGCCCAGGCAAAGTCTTCGCTGATGCTGGCATCGTAATACAGTGTTTCCTGTGCGCTTGTCGGTTGTTGTCCGGCCTGACCGGCCCGGGCGTTGGCCAGTGTTTCGTTCAGACCGGAAAGCAGGGCGGTAATCCCCTGGGACTTACTGGCGACCAGCGGGATAACCGGGACGCCTAAACGGGCTTCCAGCCGGGAGATATCAATGTTGATGCCCTGCTGGCTGGCCACATCCAGCATGTTCAGGGCGACCACTACCGGGGTGCCGGTGTTCAGCAGTTGCCGGGTGAGGGGCAGGTTGCGCTGCAGGTTAGAGGCGTCCACCACATTGATCAGCAGGTCTGCCTGCTGGGTGCGCAGGTAATCTACGCTGATGGCTTCATCAATCCCGGGGGTATAACCGGCTTCTTTGTGCATGGCATAAAGGCCGGGCAGGTCGATAAGCTCGGCGGTTTCATTGCCCAGTGGCAGGTTGCCGGATTTGCGTTCGACTGTCACCCCGGCCCAGTTACCAACGGTCTGGCGGGCGCCGGTCAGGCAGTTGAACAGGGTGGATTTACCTGCGTTGGGATTGCCGACCAGCGCGATGGTTATGCTCATAAGATTGTCACTCTGATTTGGCTGGCATCCTGTTTACGGATACTCAGATAGGTGTTGGAAACCCGTACCTGAATCGGGTCTCCCAGTGGGGCCGTGTTCAGATGAATAACTGTCGCACCGGGGGTGACACCCAGTACTGACAGGGGGTAAGCGTTTTGCTGATCGCCGGTGAAGCCGGTGATCTGCGCCGGTGTATGTTGCGGCAGTTGATCCAGAGTCATAACGGTTCCTGATTCAGAGTTGTCCTGATTTTTTATGAACGTAAATGCATCAATATCTGTGCGTGACGGATTTAAGGCGCATGAAGATAAAGCAAATGCAATTAAGAATGCTTAGCATTTATCAATTCTGATGATTATTCCGTTAAAAAAATGTGAAAAGCTTTCGGCTGATTGCGGGTGTGGAAACCATTTCTGGCCGGGTGCCTATGGTGGAGATACTTCTACGTTTTTTTGACATAGCAGTATTTAGGGTTGGCGGTGACGCGATTGAAATGAGCTTATGCGAGGACCCTTCTATGTCATTAAAACAACCAAAACAATTAAAAGCGTTACTTGCCGGTGCTGTTTCACTGGTTGTTCTATCTGCCGTTCCGGTTGCGGGTGTCAGTGCGGAGGAGGGCTTTAAGGGGGCCAAAGACTGGGTGTCCGGTGCGCCGGATCAGCTGACCAAAGATAAGCGGCTGGAAAAATATTTGCGGGGTTTTGACCAACCCATGTGGGAAGTAGGTGAGCGCTATGATCGTATGGAACAGGCGCTGATTGATGAGAACTATGAGTTGGCTCAGTACCACTGGAAGAAGATCAGAATTACGCTGGAAAACGGCCTGATGAAACGGCCGGGGCGGCGGGCGAATGCTGAGGCTATCTTGCTGAACAGAACCTGGTCAGAGGTTCGCGATGCACTGGCAACGGAAGATCCGGCGATTGTGAAAGCAGGCTTTCAGAAGGCCAAGAACGCCTGCATGGCCTGCCATGCGGCGGAGCGGGTTGCTTACATGAATGACCAGCCGTTGTTCATGCGGGACGGTTTTCTGGCTGATCAGCCCTGACAGATACAAGGAAACGCCTGAAAAATGGACGGGCTTATTGCGGTGACTCTGGCACTGTTGCAGGGAATCACCGAGTTTTTACCCATATCCAGCTCTGCCCACCTGATCCTGCCGGCCTATGTGTTTGGCTGGCCAGATCAGGGGCTGGCGTTTGATGTGGCATTGCATATCGGCACGCTGGCGGCGGTGGTGTGGTATTTCAGAGATGATCTGGTCAAGCTGCTGCAGGCCTGGCTGGACAGCTGGAAACCAGGTCAGCATCTGAGTGCTGCTCAGCGGCCGGAAGCGCGGATGGCCTGGTCGCTGCTGGTGGCCAGTGTACCTGCCGGGGTATTGGGGCTGTTTGCCGGTGACCTGATTGCCTTGTATTTGCGCCGCCCGGAAGTAATTGCCGTGGCAACGTTTGGTTTTGCACTGTTACTGGGCTGGGCTGACTATCGCTGTCGTCAGGTCAGAGCGCTGGAGGATGTGGGGTTCAGGGAGGCGCTGCTGATTGGCATGGCGCAGGCGTTGGCGCTCATTCCAGGCACTTCCCGTTCGGGTATTACGCTGACCGCCGGACTGATGTTGGGGCTGACCCGGCAGGCGGCGGCCCGTTATTCTTTTCTGTTGTCGGTGCCGGTGATTGCTGCCGCCGGTGGCTTGCAGGTGGTGAATCTGGTGCAGTCTGAAACGGCGGTGAATTGGGGCCTGCTGGCACTGGGGGCGGGCACGGCGTTCGTCAGTGCGTATCTGTGCATTCGCTGCTTCCTGCAACTGATTGAAAAGATGGGCTTGTGGCCCTTTGTGGTTTACCGGCTGCTGTTAGGCGGCGTGCTGGTGTGCTGGTTTGTGCTCTGAGTTTTTTTAACTTTGGTTTTACTGCTTGATACCCAGTTCCCGGAGCCGTTTATACAGGGTGTTACGGCTGATGTTCAGGGCTTTGGCAGTGCGTGAAATGTTGCCCTGATGCAGATTGTACTGCTTCAGGGTTTCATCCAGCGGGTCGATGGCTGCTATTGTTGGCGCGGTTGTGACCGGGGAGGATCCGGCTGCTGATGCAGCGGCGGTGACAGTTGAAGGTTCTGTCGCGGGTCCCGGTGGGATAGCTGTAGCAACAGTGGCCGCAGAAGGGGACATCGGCTCGCTGTTCTTAATGTCGTCAAAGAAGTCGTCCGGCAGGTGCCAGGGTTTGATCTCGGTGGCATCGGCCATCAGCAGGGCGATCTGAATTACGTTACTGAGCTGGCGGAAGTTGCCGGGCCAGGGGTGTTTGTCCAGTAACTGGATCACTTCTTCAGACAGAAAACGGGGCTGGTGGTCTTCCCGCAGATCGGTGTGGATCTGCTGGATGATCTGAACCTTGTCGGTACGCTGACTCAGGGACGGATAATCCAGTTTCAGGCCGCTGATACGGTAGTACAGGTCCTGCCGGAACAGGCCGGATTCCACCATGTCTTTCAGGTTACTGTGGCTGGAGGCCAGCAGTTTGAAGTCGATGGGGTGGCGGGCTTTGCTGCCGCTATGGTTGATGCTGCCTTCTTCCAGAATACGCAGAAAACGGGCCTGCATATCCAGCGGCATATCGCCGATTTCTTTTAACAGCAGGGTGCCGTTATCCGCCTGTTGTATCAGGCCGGGCACCGGCTGGTCAGTGTATTCATCAATGTGACCAAATAACTCTTCTTCAATGGTGCTGCCGGACAGCGACGCGCAGTTAATGATGATAAACGGCTGGTTTCGCCGCTGGCTGGCGCGGTGCAGTGCCCGGCAAAAGGATTCTTTACCGGAGGCGGTTTCACCCTGAATCAGCAGGGGAATGTCCCGCTCCATGATGGTGCTGGCCATCTTAATGCAGCGCTCTACTTTGGCATCACCATAGTTAATGCTTTGCCAGGGGGAGGCTTGCTCCGGCTGGGGTTGCAGGCGTTCGCGGAAGTCCGGGGCGATGACCGGTGCCTGAGACGGGCGGCGGACATGGGCATACATCTTGTATTTGCCCAGTGCATTGATGGCCACCGGAATGCCTTCCGGCTGATTCTTCAGTTCAAACAGGGGAATGCCAAAGACTTCTTCCACATTCATCAGTGCCAGTTCATAGCGCAGTAACATTTCTGCCCGGCGGTTGGCGGAGATAATGGTGCCTTCTTCATTAAAGGCGATCAGCCCCACCCACTGGCTGTCGAGGTTATCGGTGTGGGTGTTGAAGGTCATCAGGAATTCGGTGTCGCCAAACTTGCTGAAGATCAGCCGGTTCTCTACCGACTGGGACATCATCTTTACCATGCCCAGGGTATGTGCCTGGGGCAGGTAGGCATCGCTGGATACGTCCAGCACGCCCATCAGTTCCCGCTCGGTGTTATAGATAGGCGCGGCGGAACCTATCATAAAGCGGTTGGATTTCAGAAAGTGTTCGTCCCGCTGCACCTGAACCGCCTGCCCGGTTTCGATAGCGGTACCGATGGCGTTGGTGCCGTTGTGGCGTTCCAGCCAGCTGTTGCCGTCGCGAAAATAGGGGCGCTTCTTTGAGTCGATAAAACGGTTGTCACCCCAGCAGTTCAGCACCTGACCTTCGCGGTCGGCGAGAATGATCAAACAGCTGGAGTTATTCAGAATGTTCTCATAGAAGGGCAGTACCTCGTGCCCGGTGGTGTCGATCAGGTAATGGTGTTTGTCTTTCAGATGGCTGACCTCACCCCTGGCCAGTGCAAAGTCCGCCGGGGAAGCGTCCTGTTCAAGGCCATAGCTGTCGCAACGCTGCCACGAGCTTTTAATCAGCAGGTCGTGGCCGAGGTTGCCGGGTTTCTGGTCATTATCTTTCATCGGTCACGTTTTAGCTGATCTTTACCGAATAGTAAATATGCGCCTTAAAAGGGCAGGAAAGTGTTCAGAATATATGTTCAATAGTGTTCAGGGTCAATTGTGAACTGAACACTGTGTTTCGGTGGTGAATAATTATGTTCGTTATTGCACATGCGTAAAAATTATTATTTATATCTATAAAACAATGGGTTGTGTTTTTGTTTGATTTAATTGTTGCTGATTTGTTGCAGAAAATGACAGTATTCAGGTTCGAATTCGAACCAAGGCTGAGTTCGCACATCCCTGACCGGTAAGCTGGCAGGTATGTGGCAGATATTTTAATAACAATAAAGGCCGATATATGTCGCTTTGTTTGCAAAATGTTACCCGCGTTGTGGATGGCCAGATCCATATCGACGACGCTAACCTGACGTTAGAGCCCGGCTCTTTTAATGTCTTACTCGGACGCACGCTGGCGGGGAAAACCTCGCTGATGCGTCTGATGGCTGGCCTGGATAAACCCACCTCAGGCCAGATTCTGATGAACGGCGTGGATGTGACCGGCGTACCGGTACAGAAGCGCAATATCTCCATGGTGTATCAGCAGTTCATTAATTACCCCAACTGGACGGTGTTTGAAAATATAGCCTCGCCCCTGCGGCTGGAAAAAGTTCCTGAGGCTGAGATTACCCGCCGGGTGAATGAAACCGCCGAGATGCTGCACATTGAAGCGTTGTTGCAGCGCCGCCCGTTGGAACTGTCTGGCGGTCAGCAGCAACGTACTGCCATGGCCAGGGCACTGGTGAAAGATGCCAGCCTGATTCTGTTTGATGAGCCGTTGGTAAATCTGGATTACAAACTTCGTGAGGAGCTGCGTCAGGAAATCCGCGAGCTGCTGATCAGCCGGAATTCCATCGCCGTTTACGCCTCTACTGAGCCAAATGAAGCCCTGGCGCTGGGCGGCACGACGACCTTGCTGCACGAAGGTAAGGTGATTCAGACCGGTGTGTCTTCAGATGTATACCGTTACCCGGTAAACATTGATGCGGCGGAACTGTTCAGTGAGCCGCCGATTAACCTGATCCGCGGCCAGGTATCTGAAGCTGAAGTGACCTTCGACAGCACGGTGCATTTTCCACTGAATCAGGACATTCGTGGCCTGCAGCCCGGTGATTATTATTTCGGTGTGCGGCCGAGCCATATTGGCCTGGTACCCCACGGGGATGATGATCTGGAAGTGGCGGTTAAGGTAGAGATCGCGGAAATCAGCGGTTCAGAAACCTTTATGCATGTACGCAATGATCATTTCAATCTCGTGGCCCAGCTTTCCGGGGTGCATGAATATCATACGGATACGTCCATTAAGGTGTATCTGCCAACCCATAAACTATTTGTCTTCAGTCTGGATGGCCGCATGTTGCAGGCGCCGGGCCGGATGTATACGGGGGAATAAGGCATGGCAGAAATACATCTGAAAGCGCTGGCGCACAGTTATTCCGATGCGCCGAAAGGGCCGGCGGATTATGCCATCCGTGAAATGGATCATGTCTGGAAACAGGGCGGTGCTTATGCATTGCTGGGGCCTTCGGGCTGCGGCAAAAGTACCCTGCTGAATATTATTTCCGGGCTGTTGTCGCCGTCGGACGGTGATGTGCTGTTTGACGGCAAACGGGTAAATGAGATTCCGCCGGAAACCCGCAACATCGCGCAGGTTTTCCAGTTCCCGGTGATTTACGACTCCATGACAGTGTTCGACAACCTGGCTTTTCCGCTGCGGAATATGAAGGTGCCGGAAGCCAAGGTGCAGGCCAAAGTGCTGGAAATTGCAGAGATTCTTGAACTGCAGGACATGCTGAAGAATAAGGCCAAGAACCTGACCGCCGATGAGAAGCAGAAAGTATCTATGGGCCGCGGGCTGGTCCGGGATGACGTGTCTGCCATCCTGTTCGATGAACCGTTAACGGTGATCGACCCGCATCTGAAATGGAAACTTCGCCGCAAGCTGAAGCAGATCCATGAGCAGTTCAATATCACCATGGTGTATGTAACCCACGATCAGTTGGAAGCCTCAACTTTCGCCGACAAGATCGCGGTGATGTACAACGGCCAGATCGTGCAGTTCGGCACTCCCCGTGAGTTGTTTGAGTCGCCTAACCATACCTTTGTGGGCTACTTCATTGGCAGCCCCGGCATGAACGTGGTTGAGGTTGAGCGGCACAACGGCGGTGTGACGTTCAGCGGGGTGGATATCCCGCTGGATGACGGCCTGGTGGATTTCCTCAGCCAGGTGCCGGGTAACAATCTGAAGATCGGTATTCGCCCTGAGTTTGTGCATGTATCCGGCGAATCGGTACTGGGGGCTTACGAAGCGGATATTTCCCATGTGGAAGATCTGGGCACTTATAAAATTCTGACCTTCAGGCTGGGGGGCGAAACCATGAAAGCCCGTCTGGATGAAGATCAGGAAGTGCCGTCCGGCAAGGCTTACGTCAGCTTTCCGAAACAGTGGCTGAAGCTGTACGTCGACGAATACCTGGTGGAGGACACCTACGATGAATAAGGTTGAGAACAATAAGGCCTGGTTTCTGGTCACCCCGGTATTCCTGCTGGTGGCCTTCTCAGCGGTGATTCCGCTGATGACCGTAGTGAACTATTCCGTACAGGATATTTTTGATCAGAACACGGCATATTTTGTGGGCGCTGAGTGGTACCGGGAGGTACTGAATGACCCACGCTTACATGATTCGCTGTTGCGGCAGTTTATTTTCTCCGGATCGGTACTGCTGATCGAGATTCCGTTAGGCATTGCAGTGGCGCTGATGATGCCAACCCGGGGCTGGACGGCCTCTGCCGGCCTGATTTTGCTGGCCATTCCGCTGCTGATTCCGTGGAACGTTATCGGCACCATCTGGCAGGTGTTTGGCCGGGCGGATATCGGCCTGTTTGGCTGGGCACTGAACGGCCTGGGCATTGATTACAACTATGCCTCTAATCCAATGGACGCCTGGTTTACGGTCCTGCTGATGGATGTCTGGCACTGGACGTCGCTGGTGGCGCTGCTGTGCTACTCAGGTCTGCGGGCGATTCCGGAAGCTTACTATCAGGCGGCGCGTATTGACCGTGCTTCAAACTGGGCGATTTTCCGCTATATCCAACTGCCAAAGCTGAAAAGTGTACTGGTGATCGGCATTCTGCTGCGCTTTATGGACAGTTTTATGATCTATACCGAGCCGTTTGTCCTGACCGGCGGTGGCCCGGGTAACTCCACCACTTTCCTCAGCCAGACCCTGACTCAGATGGCGATTGGTCAGTTCGATCTGGGGCCGGCGGCAGCCTTCTCATTAATCTATTTCCTGATCGTATTGCTGGTGAGCTGGCTGTTCTTCACCACCATTACCCATCTGGATAAGGCGAAGTAGGGGATAGCAGAATGAATTACAGTCTTAAAAAGAAGCTGGGTATCAGCGCCTATATCTTCTTTGTGTTACTGCCGATTTACTGGTTGCTGAACATGTCGTTCAAAAGCAATTCAGAGATTCTCGGTGAGCTGACCTTCTGGCCGAAGGATTTCACGCTGGATAACTATGCGGTGATCTTCAGCGATCCCACCTGGTACATGGGGTATGTGAATTCCATGGCCTATGTGTCCCTGAATGTGATCATCACCCTGATGGTGGCCTTACCGGCGGCCTATGCTTTCAGCCGTTATAAGTTTGCCGGCGACAAGCAGCTGTTCTTCTGGCTGCTGACCAACCGTATGGCACCGCCGGCGGTATTCCTGCTGCCGTTCTTCCAGCTTTATTCTTCTGTCGGGCTGTTTGATACCCATCTGGCGGTAGCGCTGGCGCACTGTTTGTTCAACGTGCCACTGGCGGTATGGATTCTGGAAGGCTTTATGTCCGGTGTGCCGCGGGAGATTGATGAAACCGCCTATATCGACGGTTACAGCTTTCCCCGTTTCTTCATCAAGATTTTCCTGCCGCTGATCCGTTCCGGTATCGGGGTGACGGCCTTCTTCGCCTTCATGTTCTCCTGGGTAGAACTGTTGCTGGCCAGAACGCTGACCTCTGTTGAGGCCAAGCCGATCAGCGCCATCATGACCCGGACTATCGGGGCGTCGGGGATCGATTGGGGGGTACTGGCAGCAGCCGGCGTACTGACCATCATTCCGGGGCTGCTGGTGATCTGGTTTGTCCGTAACCATGTGGCTAAGGGTTTTGCCCTGGGCCGGGTATAAGGAGTCGGATGATGGAGAGCATTATGATCATGAAACGTAACCGAGCTGCTGTGTTTGGCTGTACCGGGCTGCGGATGAGCAGGTTTGTCCGAAATCACGTTACTCACACTGCCCGGGGCTTCGCCCTGGGCCGGGTATAAGAGGAGGGTCTGTTATGGGTTGGATGGCATGGACTCTGCCGACGGCGATCTTCTTCGCCACCATTGCGGCAATTTTAGTGGCAATGACGGTATACGAAATCAAGTCTCCCTGTGTGGAGCGTAAAGGCTTTTTGCCGATCGAGACTTCTCGGGGCGACCGGCTGTTCATTGGTCTGCTGACCAGTGCATATATTCATTTGCTATACGTCGGGTTAACGGAAATGACCCTCTGGATAGCATTAGGTATTTCCTGCGTGTGGCTGTTCATAGTCATGCGTTGGGGGTAATTCATCTCTGCTGGGATGTTGAGTGAGTTGAGTGAAGGATTCTGTGCACTGCCAACGTGCAGGCCGGAACCGGCTTTACCGCGTAAGAAAGTAAGTTAGGGGAAAGACGCACCGGTAACTGAGCCGTTAAAGGTGAACCGGTAAATACAGGAAACGGCGGTTAAGCTTGGGATTTAGCCGTCAGCTTTCCTAAACCACAATCTTCATTTATGAGGTTGATCATGAAAAAAAATAATAACTGGCCGAAGCGACTGCTGTTAAGCGCAGCGATTTCCATGGCCACCATGGGAGTGGCGCAGGCTGATCAGTACAGTGACGCAGCGCAAAAGTGGGTAGCTGAAGAGTTTGGCCAGTCCACCTTAACCAAGGAGCAACAGCTGGAAGAGCTGGCCTGGTTTGCGAAAGCGGCCGAACCTTTCCGTGGTATGACGATTAACGTTGCCTCAGAAACTATTGCGACTCACGAGTATGAGTCCAAGGTTTTAGCGAAAGCCTTTACTGAGCTGACCGGCATCAAGATTGTTCACGATCTGATTCAGGAAGGCGATGTGGTTGAGAAGCTGCAGACACAGATGCAGTCGGGCCGTAACATTTATGATGCCTACATCAACGATTCCGACCTGATCGGTACGCACTTCCGTTACGGTAAAGTGTTCCCTGTATCAGACATGATGGAAGGTGATGGTAAGGATTACACCCTGCCAACACTGGATCTGAAGGACTTTATCGGTCTGGACTTCACCACTGGCCCGGACGGAAAGCTGTATCAGCTTCCGGATCAGCAATTCGCTAACCTGTACTGGTTCCGTGCTGACTGGTTCGCCCGTGACGACCTCAAGAAGCAGTTTAAAGACATCTACGGCTATGAGCTGGGTGTACCGAAGAACTGGTCTGCCTATGAAGACATTGCTGAATTCTTCTCTAAACATGTGAAGGAAATTGATGGCCAGCGCGTTTATGGCCACATGGATTACGGTAAGAAAGATCCGTCACTGGGCTGGCGTTTCACCGATGCCTGGTTCTCCATGGCCGGTGCCGGTGACAAGAGCCTGCCAAACGGTCTGCCTGTTGATGAATGGGGGATCCGTGTAGAAGGCTGTCAGCCAGTGGGTGCAAGTGTTTCCCGCGGCGGTGCCACCAACGGTCCGGCGGCTGTCTATGCCACCACCAAGTATGTTGACTGGCTGCGTGATTATGCGCCACCACAGGCACAGGGCATGACCTTCTCTGAAGCGGGTCCTGTTCCTGCACAGGGTGCGGTTGCTCAGCAGATTTTCTGGTACACCGCATTTACCGCCAGCATGATTGAAGATGGCCTGCCGGTTGTAAACGAAGACGGTACGCCGAAATGGCGCATGGCACCTTCTCCGAAGGGCCCGTACTGGGAAGAAGGCATGAAGCTGGGTTATCAGGATACCGGTTCCTGGACCTTCATGAAGTCTACTCCGGATGATCGTCGTCTGGCGGCGTGGCTGTACGCACAGTTTACCGTGTCCAAGACGGTATCTCTGAAGAAGACCCTGGTTGGTCTGACGCCGATCCGTGAGTCGGATATCAATTCACAGGCAATGACCGACGCAGCACCTAAGCTGGGCGGTCTGGTGGAATTCTACCGCAGCCCTGCGCGTACCCAGTGGACGCCAACCGGTACTAACGTTCCGGATTATCCGAAACTGGCGCAGCTGTGGTGGCAGTATATTGCTGAAGCGGCAAACGGTGAGAAAACGCCACAGAAAGCACTGGATGGTCTGGCGGCTGCACAGGACAAAGTCCTTAAGCGTCTGGAGCGTGCCGGTGTTCAGGGCGAGTGTGGTCCTAAGCTGAATCCTAAGGTTGATCCGCAGGAATGGCTGGCCAAGCCGGGTGCTCCGAAAGCCAAGCTGGCTAACGAGAAGCCTCAGGGTGAAACCGTTGCATACGACGACCTGCTGCAAAGCTGGAAGGATGCTGCGAAAGTCGCTAAGAACTGAACCGCAAGCTGATCTGACAGCTTAACAGGCAGCCATGCTGCCTGACTGAAAATCACTGCACAGCGGGTAGTCTGCCCGGCACCGCTGTGCAGTGTTCATGCTTTTGAACAACTGTTCAGTGCTTACCTGCCTGCCTGGGGTGGGTAAGCATTTTTTTATACAGCCGGCTGACCTTCAGATACACATCTTTTTTGTCCGCTGTTGTGCAGGCTTTGTTTCAACAAAAACCGGGTTGCAACAGAATCTGCCCACGTGTGAGTACATCGGATGATGTGCCGGAAATAAGATTACTCCCGTATGATCCTTTCTTCTGAGAGCAAACGTCGGACTTCAGCGTCCGAAATTCCTTCTTCTAATTCTAAGTACTGGAACTCGGTAAAGTGTCCATAGCGGATGGTCAGGTTTTTTTGCCTGCCGCCGGTAATAGTTAGGTCGGCATCGATGCCGTACCGAATCCAGATTTCGAAGTCGAGATTGTCGTCACACTGATACCAGAGAGGCACGCTTTTGTGGACTTTTGCGTTCTTGGGGATCCATATTTCGTAGTCATATTCAGGGCGCCGGCTTTTACTGCGCCAGTCTGGCATGTTTTCAGGGCATTTATTATGCGTATTCAGATGTTCGCGGACCCTTAAGCTTTCATAGATGCCAAACTCATTTGCCTGCCAGATTATGTGCCTGTCGTTAACGCCCAGTGGGTTGGGGATAACGAAGGCGAAAAGCAGGGTGAGCCCGATGAGGAAAGCCACGATGGCGGCAAGCGCGAGGGCTATGTATTTTAACAGTTTCATCATCCCTGAGCTCCTCATACCTGATCAGTGAAATGTTCGCTCGAAACATTATTCTGAAAAGATTTCCTTTCAGTAAAAGATAGGTGGGGAAACAGGGCCGGGCAAATTACAGGATACAGACACCGGATCGGTGACCGGATATCCAAAAGAGCAAAAGCTTTTGTGTGGTCAGGGGATAAGCAGGCAGCCGGATCTGTCAGGGGGCAAAATCATGGCCGAATATCATTGCGTACACGCATGAGTATTTTGCCGAGTTTGTTTAAGCCTGTGCCATCTTTACCGCTGCCCCAGTAGTAATCACCGGGGGCGTTTTCGACAATCTCTTCCTGTGCGGTTGACAGCAAAAGAGCGGTAAGTGCCTGGTGGGTTTTGAATTTCTGTAACACGGCCCGGTACATAATTTCATCTTTAACCGCTTCCCAGTCACTGCGTAGCGGTATTTTTCTGCTTCTGCCCAGTTCTGCGGCCTGTTTGGCTGTATGGGCTGTCTGAATGCGGTTTTTATAATCCTGATCAGTGAACTTCTGTGCCTGAAAATAGTGCTCAACTGTCGGCCACCACTCCGCATCTATTTCGATGCCATGTTTCGAGAAATTGGAGAACTCTCCGTAAGGATCAGTTTTGGTATAGAAGTAAATCGTCATCGTTGTTCAGCCAGGTTTTAATCTCATCAGAACAGGTGCTACAGAGGCCGTCGGAGAGTATTCCTACAATGAGTTTTTCGGTTATGTCTGGCAGGCAGAGCATCAACTGTCAGGTAAATAAGTCTGGCACAGGCCTTGCGATCAGCTGTTACATCGCGGGTATCTGTATCTCGGTGCCGGATACCGGTTTACTGATTCGAAAACATCGTATCGGCGGGGTTCGGGCACTGCTCGTCGGCTATCGCCATCACCTGTTGCTGTAAATCCTGGCTCTGGCTGATTTCCGGATATTTTACCGACAGTTCATTAAAGCATTGGCTGGCCGCGTTGATCACGCCCATCATTTCACCCTGTGCTGCGATCAGTGCACTGGTATCTCCTGACGCCTGGGCGGCATTGAGCATTTCCATGGCCTGTTCAATCTGTGCGTAGGGTGCTTCCATACAGGCGCAAACGTCGTCGGCGGCTTCATTTAGATCAGGCGTAGCCCATGTAACGCCGGCCAGAGATATGAACATGCATATGATCAGTGAGTGACGCATTTGCTGTTCCTCCTTAACATCTTTGAATACGGGTGTGGTTACTTCCCGAATTTTTTTCAGGCGGGTCAGAGGGCGGGAGATGTTATCCGTGACGTATTTTGTCAGTCGCTACTGCGGTTTATCGGTGCGATTAAAGGTAACGCTGAACGAAAAGCCCTCCGTCTGACGTAACCACTGCTTTTACAGGTAATAACCATTGTAGATGCTATCAGTGCTTTTGTTACGTTAGTGACGCGGTGTTCTGAACGGTGATTGCAGTGTTAACTATTTTTCGGATTCTGCAGAATGTTTCTTTTCTGATCCAGTGCTGTTTGCCTGAGCGGTGCCGGTAATGAACAGATACAGATAAGCGGTTGGTGCTCAGGCATTTTGAGTGCCCGGGCTGAGGTACCTGCGGGGAGTTTTGTTTGTATCCGGATGATCTTTGTGGGTGTGATTTCAGTTCTGCCGAAATAAGATCTGACGCTGGTAAGCGTAGCAATTGGATTGCCTACAAGTGTTTAGTGGTTTTCTGCCTGGATTCCTCATATTCCTGATAGGAGGGGGAATACTGCCGTAAACAGGCATCAGTGGCGGTCTGGGGCAGATCAAGGCAGGCTCTGCGCTGATCTTCCTGAATCTGGCTGTAGATCTCTTCGTTGCTGCAGGCTGTTAGCAGCCCTATAACACAGGTGATGATGAGGGTTTTCATCTAGGGTATCCGTTTTTAAAACTCTGTGACGGCCGCGCGGCAGAAGGGCCGGCTGTCAGGTCTGTCTGAAGCCGGACACTTGCGTTCAGTCAGCAGGAATGAAAGCGACGATACGTAACGGTGCGCCGCTGCCGTTGGCGATCTTCATCGGTAAGCCAACCAGGGTAAAATCTTTTAAGGGAAGCTGATCAAGATTTGCGACATTTTCCAGTCCGGGTATATTTTTCTCAAACAGGATTGTATGGGTACCGAACAGGGTAGAGCTGCCGTAATCAATACTGGGGGAGTCGATGCCGACGGCTTTTATGTTTCTCTCTGACACTAAAAACTGGGCAGTATCCGGATGAATGCCCGGAAACTTCAGTTTGGGAACGGCTTCCTGACCCCGTTCAGCAGTGCCCATGTAGGCTTTTTTGTCAGGCCAGAATTTACCTGAGCCGCTGTCGATCAGCAGGATACTGCCATCCGGCAGTCTGCCGTTTTGGGCTTCCCAGCTTAGAATATCTTCAGTGGTGACCTGATAGTTGCGGTCTTTTTGGGCTTTATCGGTAATCCGGATGACGACGCCCGGCCCTATCAACTGATCTACCGGGATCTGATCGACGGTGTTGCGGTTCTCGGCAAAATGAATGGGTGAGTCGACGTGTGTACCACCGTGTTCAGCACCGCTGAAATTGTAGGCCGTGTAATAGAATCCGGCATCTGTCCGGCCCTGAAAAACCTTCTCCTGTTTAAAACCGTCTGCTGTGGGCCAGTAAATGGCCTCTTCTGAAAAATCGTGGGTTAGATCGATCCATTGTCCTTTAAACAGGTTGTCTGCATATGCAGTGAGGGATACCGCTGAAAGGAATACTGAGCATATAAAGCGTTTCATAAGCGTCTCCTGACATGATGAGTCCTGATGCCTGTTGGCGACAGGCGGTCAGGAAGTGTAAGTCAGGCGGTTTACTGAGAAGCCGTTAAATCCATCACAGTGGCAGATAAGATCTTCAGGTCTCTCCTTCCGGGCGCGTAATTCCCCGGGTTGATCTGTCTGTAGATATCGCTCAACGGTCTGAGCGATTAATGAGGTGACTAATCGCATGCTGTCAGCGCTTTGGTGGCAATACTGCGGGTTAACTCTTCCTTATGTCAGGAGGGCGGTGAATATAACAATCAGGGTGGGAAATCAGTTCATCGCGCCTTTCCGGCCTTTTATGCTAAAGAAATACTCAGTAGGCCGGGTGTGGTGACATAACAGTCCGTTATCCTTTACTCGAACCTGAGTGATTAGCTGGTAAGAAAGCGGTCAGAGAATCAGGCGCAGAGGCGCCTGATTTTGAGTCAATGATACCGTGCAGCAGCGAATGCTAAGGAACCGTTACCGTTACCGTGACGCTGAACCGTGCATTTTCTTAACAGCAACGACGCCGACGGGAATCAGTGCCACGACCGCCAGCGCTGAAACTCCGGTCAGCAGCGTTTGCATTCCGGTTGTGGCGATGAGTATTTTTATCAGAATCAGCACCGCCATGAACGGCAGCGACATTAAGGTCATGGAGATAAACTTTGTGTCTTTTGGGTTGCGTTTAAATCGCCAGACGATCAGTTGAATCATTACCAGAATTGCAGAGATGACAATGACCAGATTCACGTGATCAGTGACAAATGTTTGCGTGTCTGCTGACAGTAAGCCCATGACGGTTATCAGATTTTCAATGGCGACAACCGGAATCAGGTGGACAATGATTACCGTGGGAATGATCCGGATGAGGGCAGGTAAAGCGTCTTTAAAGCGTCGTCCGGCCTGAGGTTTATTGCTTTCGTAATGTTCTGAATGAATGGGGGCTGACATACTGACTCCTATGATTTTACGGAGGAAACCTGCGCGGCAGCTTGGTTACACCGGTTTCCGGTCTGATCTGAAGCCCTGTGTTAAAAGGGCCATTGCTTGTCATAGGTATCTGTATTATGTAGTTGTATCGCCGGATTGTTTTTACCGGCGTCTGCACAGGTTCTGCAGAAATATTTGCGGGCTATTATGCGTCACGTGATACGGAAGGCCAGCGTTAACTTTTTTTGTTTCAGAGTGAGTTTCCCGCTTACCTGGGGATGCATTCCAGCTTCAGCTATACCTCGTAATACCCGTACCAGAAGTACTGCAGTTGTTGATAGTGCAGGTTTTTCACGCGGTCACCCAGTAAGGTGCGGAAGTCTTCTTCAGTGATGAAGTTTTTAAGTATTTCGTGCTGGGTGCCGTCTTTCAGGGTGCGGGTCTGGTAGGTATTCCCCGCTGCATCCCGGCGGCTGACCGGAGTACTGTTACCTTCAACGTAGAGATTATCCGCAAAAATAACAGCACTGCCCGGTTCGAGGTTTTCGTGCAGGGTTTCTATGAATGAGCTGAGATTGTTCTTATTGACGTGTGAAAGCCAGAATCCTGCATAGCAGGCATTGGCTTTTTGGCGCACATTGCTGAGGCTGTAGGCATCGTCGGTGATAAAGGTGATATTGGGATTTGAATACTCTTTGCTTTTTGCGACCTCGAGCACTGCTTCGTTGTAATCTGTGGCCAGAACACTGGCGGTATCAGTACTGTATTTATGTGTCCAGAATCCTGTACCACAGGCTATTTCCAGTACATGTTTGCCGGCCAGAGTACATTGCAGAAAGTGTGTGAGTTGTCGGATGTCTTTTTGCCGCTCCGGCCTTGTGTAGATTTGATCAAACTCTGTGGCACGGTTTTTATAGTATTCCTTTAACTGAGTTTCCAAAATGTTCTTCCTTGTTAACGGGGTGAAGCGTATTTATTGATGAATTCTTTACAGGGTCAAACGGATTGAATGTTTTGATTAAAACATTCAGTGATATCTTTTTCTAACTGTGCTCCCTGAAAGTGCTTGCTGGTACGGCTTTTCAGGATTCGGACGGACTGAATTATATTGTCAAAAATTAATCTTACCCGCAGCTTATCATCACCATTACAAAATGCGTCGTAATCTATCCGCAGTCTGAAATCTGTTGATTTCTGTTTACGCTGAAATAATTTTCGCTCTTTAAACCAGCCTGCATTTTCCATGGATGGCGGTAGCTTCATGATGATCGGAATAATATTTAGTTCAAGTACTTCAGAGCCATAATCGGTTGCTTCGAGAACAGGTGTTAATTTTTCGGTGACAAAGGCGCTGGCGGTTTGAAACTTTTTGTCAATCAGGTCGTGCGGGTGGCTAGCATCAATTTCTCCGCTTAAAAAGAATTTCATATCAAAACCTTTTTGAGTTGCCGGGCCGCTGAATGGATTCTGCCCGGTTGGTCGGGTACAGAGACAAAGCAGTGTTGAACGTTGTCGGGTTGAACTATGGGACATGTCTTTTGATTTCTTCAGGACGGCGTTAATCAACAGAATACGTGCCTGTATTTCAGGTTCAGTTTTGTATTCTTCTCTGTTTCTTTTAGTCAGGTTAGCCGTTTTGGGAGCATTTGGTTTGCTCTTGCTAACAGAAATTCTCATAGCTTCTATATAAATTATCAAATTTACGGGTAGAGCCGGCGGGGCTATTATCGGGGTAAGTTCGGCAAACAATAATAATCTGCCTGTTGTATGGCCCGCGCCTATGAATTTGCTATCTAAACCTGTGTTTCTCGGTTCCTCTGTCAGCTCGTCTGTCAATTCCCTGCCTTTGCATGTGCCTCAGCTTTACCGTGACCGTGATTTTCCACCTGTTAATTCCGGGGTGGTGATACGGCCTGCTTTTGGTAAAGAAGCTGATCCCGCTGCGATGAATATGCTTACCGGGCCACAGCGGGTTGAGAAGGCAGAGGAAATTGCATTTCTGCTACTGCCGGGAACGGCAATGGCGTGTCTGAGTGCAGCAGTCGCTGTGCTGAGTAACGCCAATAAGCTGGCGGAGCAGACCTTGTATCGCTGGACGCTCTGCAGCCGGGATGGTTTGGCGGTGCTGTCGGAGGAAGGTTTTGAGGTGGGGGTGCAGCAGGGAATTCAGAGGCTTGATCCGGCGCGGCTGGATAAGCTGATTGTGTGCGGCGGTCAGGATTGTGATGACCCGCAGGTGCTGCGCTGGCTGCGGCAGGCAGGGCATTTCAGTCTGGAGATCGGTGCCTTCGGAGCGGGCAGTTATCCGCTGGCCCGGGCGGGCTTGCTGGATGATTATGCCTGTACCACTCACTGGGAGTATCTGGCGGCGTTGCAGGAGGAGTATCCCCGTCTGATGCTCAGTTCACAGTTATATGTGGTGGATAAGGACCGTTTCAGCTGTGCCGGTGGCAGTGATGTGCAGGATTTACTGCTGCATTTTGTCGGCGAGGCACATGGTCAGACCCTGGCCAGAGCCGTGTCTGACCGGTTGGTGTACCGCACCCGTCCGTCCGGTGAGTCTCAGCGGGGGGCGCACAGCCGGCAGCAGTCTGTGTATCTGCCGGCCTGTTTGCAGGATGCCATTTTGCTGATGGAGTCGAATATTGAGGAACCGCTGTCTTTGCAGGAGATTTCCGATTTGTTGGGCATTTCCCGCCGGCAGGTGGAACGGCTGTTCAGGAAGTATCTGGACAGCCAGCCGTCCCGTTATTACATGGAGCTGCGGCTGAACCGGGCAAGGGAGCTACTGCAAAAAACCAGCAAGAGTATTACCGAAATTTCCATTGCCTGCGGATTCTCCAGCACCTCACACTTCAGTAAAAACGTTAAAGATCAGTTTGGCTGTTCACCGAAATTACTGGGCCGGCAACTGAAGCTGGCCCGGTAGCTTTGCGGTTATTATGAGCTTTGTTTCAGCACATAGCCTTTTCCCGGCAGGGTATGGATCAGCGGCTGGCTGAAAGGCTTATCGACCTGTTTACGCAGGTGATACAGGTGGACTTTCAGGGCGTTACTGTCTGGCGGTTCATCGGACCAGATTGCCTGTTCCAGTGTTTCCCGGGTGATAATTGCCGGGCTGGCACGCATCAGAATTTCCAGCAGGATATAGCCGGTGGGTGAGATTTTCAGGGGATGTTGTTGCCGCCAGACTTGCTGATTATCCAGATCCAGCCGGAGGTCTCCCACCTGCAGAGTACGTACCTGTCCGCTGTGCCATCTGGCCAGTGACAGCACCCGTACTGTCAGTTCTTCCAGTGCGAAGGGCTTGACGAGATAGTCATCACTGCCGGCGGTGAAACCGGCCACTTTATCGTCCAGAGTATCCCGGGCGGTGAGCATCAGGACCGGTGTTTTGATGCCCTGGCTGCGCAGTTCCCGGCACAGGCTGAGGCCATCCAGCCCTGGCAGCATCAGGTCCAGCAGCAGTACATCGTACTGATTTTTGCTGGCCAGCTTCAGACCGTCAGGGCCATTGTTCGCATGGTCGACGCTGATTGACTTCAGACGCAGGTATTCACAGATGGAGTCTGCAAGGTCCTGATCATCTTCAACCAGCAAAGTGCTGAGTGTCATAGGCTTGTCTCCGCAATCTTAGTCTCCGCAATCTGAGGCTGTGTTGGCGATGTCTGCGCAGCCTTGTTTTTACCGCTCTTACTGAAACGAAAATCTTCACTGATCATCACCAGCGCCGGAATCAGTATCAGCGTAATCATGGTAGCAAACAGAATGCCATAGCCCATGGCAACGGCGGCCGGAATCAGAATCTGTGCACTTTCTGAGGTATCCAGTATTAGAGGAACCAGACCTACGTAGGTGGTTACAGAGGTCAGAATGATGGCCCGCATCCGGCTGCAGCAGGCGTCTACCATGGCCAGCTTTACCCCTTTGCCCAGATTTCGGTTTTCGTTAAAGCGGCTGATGAGTAACAGGCTGTCGTTGACCACCACACCGGACAGCGCAAGTATGCCGAACATGGCCAGAATACTCAGGGATAAGCCGTGTAACCAGAGGCCCAGCAACGCACCTATGATGCCGAAGGGAATGGCGGTCATGATCAGCAGAGGCTGGGTATAGGACTTCAGCGGAATGGCCAGCAGGGCGTAAATGGCCAGCAGGGCGACTGCAAATGCGATGACCAGCGAGCCGGTGGATTCCGCTTCTTCCTGTGCTTCGCCGCTGAGGACGATACTCAGTCCGGGGTTATCCAGCCGTAACTGCTGAAACAGTTCGCTTTCCAGTGCGGCGAGAATGTCGTTAGCATCGGCGACCTGTTTATTCAGGTCGGCGGTGATGACGGCGACCCGGCTGCGGTCGATACGCTCGATTTCCCGGGCCACATATCCGGAGGAAATATCCGCCACGGCCTGCAACGGCACCGCCTGACCGTCGGGCGTACGGATATGCGCACGGTTGAGGTCATCCGCGCTGCGGCGCTGTTCGTCAGGATAGCGAACCCTTACTTTCACTTCGTCTTTGCCACGCTGAATGCGTTGTACTTCATAGCCCTGATAGGCTTGCTGGATTTGCTGTGCCAGCATAGCGGTGGTCAGCCCCATTGCCTGACCTTCCGGGCGCAGTTGCAGGTCGATCTGTGGCTGGCCGGCTTTCATACTGTTCTGTACCCCGGAAACGCCTGCATAGTCACTCAGTGCCTGTTGCACTTTACGGCTGGCGGTTTGCAGGGTGGCAGAGTCTGTTGCACGCAGGTCAATGCTGATGTCGGCTTCGTCTTCATGGTCGGTAATGAAGCGAAGCCTCCGTACCGCTTCAAGAGCAGGGGTTGCCGCTTCCCAGCGTTCGGCGATCAGGTTGGTACCGAAGGGGCGGCCGCTGAGAGGGCTCAGTTCTGCCGTCAGGGTGGCGCCGGTGTCGGTGGTCAGCAGCGAAAGGCTTTGTATCGGCGCTAAGTCCAGACTGAATTCATCCTGTAACTGGCGGCTGATTTGCTGGCCGGCCTGTTCAATTTCCAGTGCCTGTGACTGCACCAGCCCGTAGCCGGCTTCGTCTTCCAGTGTCAGGGAGACCTGAATGGTATTCTCGGGAATATCCGGGAAGAAGACGGAGCGAATCTGGCCGGAGAGTACCATGCCGGTGACCATAATAAGTACAGTAACGGCCAGCAGCAGGGTGGCGTAGCGCAGTTTCAGCGCCTGATGAATAAACGGCCGGTACAGGTGCCTGATCCAGTAGTTCAGCCCCTGACTGATCTTGCCCTGTAACCAGCGCCAGCCTCTGGCCAGCGGGTTGTTACTGCCGGATGAATGCATTCGCAGATTGGCCAGGTGCGCGGGCAGAATCAGCTTGGATTCAATCAGGGAGAAGATCAGGCAGAACGCCGCGGCGTAGGCAAACATGGCAAAGATTTTCCCGAGGCGGCCTTCCACCAGTGACAGGGCCATAAAGGCGGCGACCGTGGTCAGCACGCCGAATACGGTCGGGACGGTTACCCGCTGCGCACCGCGTATGGTGGATTCGATACTGGCACCGTGCCGTTCCCGTTCGGCGTAGATGCTTTCGCCCACCACGACGGCGTCATCCACCACAATTCCCAGCGCGATGATAAAGCCAAAGGTGGTGATTTCGTTGAGGCTCAGGTTGTAGAAGTTTGGTCCGAGCAGCAGCATGGCGCCGGCAAAAATGACCGGCAGGCCGGCCCCGACCCAGAATGCCACTCGCACGTTCAGTAACAGGGAGAGCATTAGCATGACCAGAGCAATGCCCATCAGGCTGTTGTTCAGCAGCAGCCCCAGCCGTTCGGTGATGTAGACGCTGCTGTCGTTCCAGACGCTGGTCTGAACATTGGCCGGCAGTTGTGACTGAAATGCTGCCACTTCTGTTTTAACGTTTTCAGATATCTGCATGATATCTGAGCCGCCGTACATCTGTACTGCCAGCTCAACCGCCGGCTGGCTGTTATAACGGGCGATAATGCCGGACTGGGCGTAGCTGTCGTAGACCCGGGCGACGTCTCCGAGGGTGATCCGCTGGCCGTCGCGGGTTTCGCTGATCAGGATACTGGCAAACTCGCGCTGGAAGTATTTGGGCTGATCGGCTTTGACGATCAGGGTGCCGTTTTCACTGTAGAGCTCGCCGCCGGATTCAGTTACTGAGGCCGCAGCGATCCGGGTGGCAATGTCATCCAGACTTAGCCCCATGGATTGCAGTAACTGTTCATCTGCCTGAATGGTGATTTCCGGGGTTTGCCGGCCCTTGGTAACCACTTCTTCAATGACCGGATTGGCAAGCAGCTGATCCCGCAGGCGTTTGGCGGTATCTTGCAGGGTCTGCTGATCGGCGCTGCCGTACAGATGCACACTGAGTGCGTCTTCAACATCCAGCTGGCGGCTGACCACAGGTTTCTCGGCCTGATCCGGCAGGGTGGTGATGCTGTCTATGCGGTTTTTGACGTCCTGATACAGGATGTCGAGATTATAGCCGCTGGTCTGTTCAATGGTCAGCGAGCTGCCGCTGCCATCGGAGGTGCCGGAGATCTGTTTAATGCCCGGCACGCCGTTAAGGGCTTCTTCCAGTTTGATGGTCACCCCTTCTTCGCTGGTCAGGGCGGAACCGCTGTCGTAGCTGACGGTGACACTGATGCTGTTGGGGGGCAGTGAAGGGAAGTCTTCCACCCGCAAATTCATGGCGGTGAGGCTGCCGATCACCAGAATAAATATCATCAGCAGGTTGGCGGCCACCGGGTTACGGGTGAACCAGGCAACCCAGCCTTGGTTGGAGGAAACGGAGGTATTCATGGCTGGCTCTCCCCGCTGACTGAGGCCAGTGTGCGGGTGATGGATTCGCCGCCAACAGCCTGTACTTTCATTCCGGCCAGATAGCCGGATACCGGTTTACGCACCAGGCTGATCTGTTCCGGCAGGTTGCCTCTGCTGACGTAAAGGGTGTCGCCGTGACTGAACAGCACCGGGCGGGCGGCCCGTTCAAGGGTGTTGCCGGTGACGTACCAGAGGTAACCGTCGGCGGTCAGTGCGGTGGCGGGCAATGCAAACAGGTCCGGGGTTGCCTGTCCTTCGAGCTGAGCCTGAACAAAGCTGCCGAACAGCAGTGGCTGTTGCTGGCTGAGTGGCTGTTCGACGCTGATGGTCAGGCTCCGTAACCGGGTTGTTGCATTGATGTTATTGGATAACCGTTCGATTTTTCCCTGCCAGCGAGCGCCGGGCAGGTCACGGCTGAACAGTTCGACGGCTTCCCCCCGGGGATCAGCAGGTAACTGCTGCCACTGGCTGGCGGACAGTGCCACACGGACCTCCGCCTGGTTGCTGGTTTGCAGGTTGGCAACGGTATCTCCCTGATTAAGGTAGCTGCCCGTGGCGGTCAGCCGTTCGGTAATCAGGCTGTCGGCCGGGGCCTTGATCCGGGTTTGGGCCAGATTACGGCGGGCTTCACTCACAGCCGCCTGGGCCGCGCTGTGACGGGCACTGGCCGCGGTAAGCTGCGGTTCACGCAGCAACAGAGGGCTGGGTTTTTCGCTGATACCGGCCCGTTTCCAGTCCTGCAGCGCCTGTTCTTTTTGCCGCTGTTCCTGCTGCAGTGCCAGTCTGGCTTCCGCCAGTGTTTGCCGGGCGCTGGCCAGCCGGGCCTTATAGCCGGTGGGGTCGATGCGGATAAGCTCTGCGTCTTTTGGTATCAGCCCGCCGGCAACAAATGCCGGGTTGCGCCAGATCACTCTGCCACTGACTTCGGTTTTCAGACTGATCTGATCGGTGGCCTGCACTTCTCCGAATGCCTGAATCTGACTTCGGTAGGTGGTAGCCGTGACCGGCAGAACCGTCACCCGTGGGGCCGGAACAGCCTGTTCCTGACGTACCGGCTCCGGCTGATTGCTGACGGCATAGTTGGTGTAGACGAGTGCGGTGGGCACGGTGATAAACGCGAGGACCGTATATAAAATGGTTTTGCGGTGTTGTTTCAGTGTCATGATTATACTCCCATGCCCAGTGCCAGCCCCAGCGTAATGCGGTTGGTCAGCCGGGCCTGTTGAATCTCAAGAAGCCGGATGCGGTTGTTAAAGGCGTTTTGCTGGGCGGTCAGCAGATCCAGAATGTCATTCAGACCGCTGCGGTAGCGGGCCTGATAGTGCTCAAGGCTGGCTTCAGAGTGCTGTACCGCTGCCTGCAGCTGGGTTTGCTGTTCGGCCAGTGAGGTTTCCTGTCCCAGCGCGGTTTCCACTTCATTAACGGCAGTGAGCAGGGCCTGCTGGTAGCTGAGGTAACTGCGTTCTGCCTGCAGGTCAGCGATTTCTGCATCTGCTTTCAGGCGGCCCGCATTAAACAGCGGAGCGGTAAGCTGGCCAAGCAGGCTCCAGGCGGTGGAGCCTGATAGCAGATCACCCAGGTTTCCGGCTGAATTGCTCAGGCTGGCGGTGAGGTTAAAGCTGGGTAACAGTTGCTTGTGACTGGCGCGGGCCAGTGCATCAGCAGCGTCAATACTTAGCAGGGCTGCCTGCAGGTCCGGCCGGTTTGCCAGGACGTCAGCGGGTAAGCGGGCAGGGGGATTGCTGACGGACGGGATTGTCGCCGACAGGGGCAGTGTGGCGACCAGTTTGTCGGTGCCGGCGGTGCCCTGCAGTGCAGCCAGCTGACGCCATGCATTCGCCTGATTTTGCTGCCGGGCAGCCAGGCTGGCACGGGTCAGTGCGGCATTCGCCCGGGCAGCTTCAAGGTCCGCCAGCGAGTTGCTGCCGTCGAGGCCGCTAAGAAAACGCTCCTGAATGACGCCTTCGGTATCTTCCAGGCTGTTCAGCCACTGGCTTTCGGCGTTAATGATCCGGGCACGCATCTGAATATCCAGCCAGCCCTGAATGGTGCGGGCAGCCAGTGAGTCTCTGGCGGCGCGATAGTCCAGTTCGAGAGATTCAGTGGTGGCATCGGCTGCCTGGCTGCGGTCGGCCAGCCGGCCCCAGACGTCGGCTTCCCAGCTCAGGTCCAGCGACAGGGCATGGCTGGTGGCGGCGTCTTTTTTACGGTCTGAGTTCAGGTTGAGGTTCAGCTCCGGCAGTGTTGCGCCTGCCTCTTTATGGCTCACCAGCCGCTGTTCCTGTAAGCGGAGGGCGGTCTGGCGCAGGTCATAATTAGCCGCCAGCGTTTGTCTGATCAGCGTCCCGAGACCGGGATCACCGATCAGATCAAGCAGTTGGCTGGTCAGCGGTTGTTGCGGGGTGGGGCTGTTTTCCTGCCACTGGGCAGGTACCGCCAGTGCCTGCGCGGTACGCTCATCCTGAGAAGGCTGCAGGCTGCTGCAGGCTGACAGAACCAGTGTGGTCAGGAGAACACCGGCGCGGTGAGTATTTGTGTGTCTGGACATCAGGTTTCAGTCGGTTTGTTTCAGATGTCACAGTTATACGCGCCAGTGTTTCAAAAAGTGGTTAAGAAAACAGTATATGTACCCGGCTGCCGTTGCCTGTTTCGGAATCCACTTTGACTGACCAGCCGAATTGCTGGCAGATTCTTACCACGATGGATAATCCCAGCCCCTGCCCACTGCTGCCTTCCAGATACGCCTGACCAAGCTGTGGCAGCATGTCCGGCGGGAAGCCGCTGCCGGTGTCGGCGACGGTCAGCTGTTGTTTATTCAGGCTGATACGGATCTCACCTTCAGTGGTGTGGCGAATGGCGTTTTCCAGCAGGTTGTTGAGCAGCACCATAAACAGGGGGGGCAGAATCTGCAGTTGCGGGTCTTCTGTCTGTTCAAAGCTGATGGGCACCGAGGTGTTTTTCTGGTGTTGTTCGGCCAGCATAGTGCAGACGTATTCGCTGTCCAGAAACTCATCGGACAGGCTGAGATTTTCTTCCCGGCCCAGTAACAGGAAGGTTTCGATCAGCTGCTGGGTTTTATTATTGGCCCGGCGTATCCGCTGCAGGGCGGCAGGGTTATCCGGCTGAACTTCCAGAATATCCAGAGCACCGCGAATGACAGCGGTGGGGGTGCGCAGTTCGTGGGATACTTCTCGGGTAAAGCGTTTTTCGCGGATTAAAAACTGCTGACTGCGGTCATAAGCTTCCGCAAAGGAGTGAGCCAGACGGCCGATTTCGTCGGGCCCGAAGCTGGCTGTTTCGCCGAACTGTGCATTTTTTTCCAGCCCCTGAATCCGTTCGTCCAGGCGCAGTATTGGCCGGGCTGTCCGGCGGCCCATCAGAATGCCGACGCCGGCTCCGGTAATGGAGACGATCATAAAGACAATCAATCCTATCTGGTTAAACCAGTTCAGGCTGTCATGATCAATGTCCTGATTTCTGACGTTATATACAATGTACAGAGGCTTTGACTGAAAGGTAGTGTTGGCCACATGCAGGTTCAGCTCTTCGAGTTCATCAATGCCGGGGGGCATGCGGATGATTGTGTCTGCGTCCGGGTGGCTGTTGATTTCCTCACCCAGGTAGATGCTCATCCCGGTGGGGAGTTGATCAAACTTACCCCGCTGCAGGTAGTAGGTCTGTTGTCGTTTCAGCTCGATTCCCACTTGCTGATTAAAAATCGTATCCTCAGAAAACAGCAGGAATAAGGCCAGCAGGCCCCAGTAAAACAGTGCCAGCAAAATACTGAAGCCGGAAAAGGCCAGAATCATGCGGGTTTTAAGGCTTTTTATCATCACGGGTTATTTTTCCGGTGCCGTATCAGAGAGGCGAAAACCCACACCGTAGACGGTGTGGAGTAGCTGGGTACTGAAGGGTTTATCAATGGCGGTGCGCAGATGGTAAAGGTGGCTGCGCAGAACGTCCTGATCCGGCACATCGTTGCCCCACAGGGTGCGGCTCAGGGCTTCCCGGCTGACTACGTCCGGGGATCGCTGCATCAGGTGCTGTAACAGTTTCAGGCAGGAGCGGTTGAGTTTTAACGGCTTGCCTGCCCGGGTGACTTCCTGGCTGGTGAGGTCCATGATCAGGTCGGCGACCTGCAGGCAGTCGGCCTGTTGCCGGGGGCGGCGCTTACAGAGTGCGTCCAGCCGCAGATAGAGTTCTTCCATGGCGAAGGGCTTAACAAGGTAGTCATCCCCGCCGACGGAAAAGCCTTCAATTTTGTCATCCAGTGTGTCTCTGGCGGTCAGGAAGAGGATCGGTATTTGCCGGTGCTGTTCACGCAACTGACGGCATACTTCCAGACCATTGAGTACCGGCATCATGATATCCAGCACGATGACATCGTAAGTGGCGTGTTCGGTCAGGTTCAGTGCCTGCCGGCCATTGCCGGCCCAGTCTGTTATACAGTTTTTCAGTTCCAGATAGTCGGTCAGATTGGCTGCCAGATCCTGATTATCCTCTACTATCAGTACACGCATGGTGATTATCCGCTGGGAAAGTTAACGTCCTTAATTATGGCCCGGAAAATGTGAACCGGGGGTAAAGGCAATCATAAAAAAGCCCGCGGAGGCGGGCAATATCGTCAGGGAAATTGACTTGATCTGTATTTTAAAAGCGGTACATGTACAGCAGGCTTACGCTGGTGCTCTTGTCGTCTTCAACGATGCTGCTGTCAGCAATTTCATCGCCGTAACTGGTGTAGCTGGCGCCCACCCGGATCATTTGCTGCTGATCAATCTGATACATCGCACTGATACCAATCTCGTACACTGTATCTGCATCAGCGGTATAAGCGGCACGGTTTACGGTGGCTTCGCTGGCTTTGACGCCGTAGTAATAGTTGTTCAGATCATCGCTGCGGTAGCTGACCGATGCTTCCGGGGTGACCGACCATTTGGCAGATACGGGAAAGCTTTTTTCCCAGCCCAGTTCGATTTCATTGCCTTCGTGCTCGCTGCTGGCATCAGCAGCAAAGGTGGCAGACCATTCACCGTAGTCGGTGTCGTATGAGGCGGTAATACCCAGTTCGAAGGCGCCTTTACGTTCGTCCATACCTTTCAGGTCCGAGCTGTCGCTGGCCTTGTAGCCATCAGTCCGGTAACGGGCCAGTGCGCCGATTTTAAAGTCATCATTATCGATGATGTAATATCCGGCTTCCGGGCCCTGAATGTAAAAGCTGCCGTTTTCGTAGCTGAAAAAGGGAAGCGCTTCCGTTTCGGTGCCAACACCTTTATAAATGCTGTCTTCACTGGCAACGCCGATTCCCAGAGCAAAGCTGGATTCATTTTCCTCTGCCTGCACACCGGCAGCAGCTACCCCCAGCAGTGGAAGTAGCAACATGGTTTTGCGCATCTGATTGTCCTCAGTTGACTGTGTTTTGGCACAGCCTAGTGAGGCGGATGTCAAAAGCCGGTGAAGAGCGGGCATAAAAAAGCCCCCTGTTCAGGAGGCTGGATGTTCAGTTACCGGGTAGCGGTGGTTGTTATTCCGGCAGCGGCCGGTTTTCAGCACGGAACGGATGGGCTTCGTAGGTGCCCAGATTACGGACTTCCTTGGTGAAGAAGTCCAGTTCCTGCAGGGCGTAGCGCATAAAGCGTTCATCCGGATGACCTTCCACATCCAGATGGAAGCTGGTGCCTTTAGTGGCGCCGCTACCCATGTAGCTTTCCAGTTTCACCATGTTGATGCCGTTGGTGGCGAAGCCGCCAAGGGCTTTATACAGCGCCGCAGGAATATTCCGTACGGTGAACATCAGTGAGGTGATGTAGGTTTTTTCAGTTTCCAGAGCCGGCATGCCCTGTTCTTTGGACAGGATCAGGAAACGGGTGGTGTTACCGTCAACGTCCTGAAAGTTTTCCTGCAGCACATCCAGATTATACAGTTCAGCGGCCAGGCTTGAGGCGATTGAAGCGTGGGTCGGTTCCGGGTTCTGCGACAGTTCAAATGCGGAACCGGCAGTGTCCAGCCCGGCTATTTCTTCCAGCCCCAGGTGACGGATGTTGTCGTGACACTGGGCCAGCGCCTGTGGGTGAGAAGAGATGGTTTTCAGCTGGCTGATGTCGGTGCCTTTCAGGCCCAGCAGGCAGTGATTCACCGGCTCATAGTGTTCGCCGATAATATGCAGCTGGGTTTTGGGCATCAAACGGTAAATCTCTTCTACGCGGCCGGCGGTGGAGTTTTCCATCGGAATCATCGCCAGTTTTGCTTCGCCGCGCTCGACCATAAACATTGCATCCACAAAAGAGCCACAGGCCCTGGCAGTCATGTTCGGATAAACATGGCGGCAGGACAGATGTGAATAGGCGCCTTCGACGCCCTGATAGGCAATGATGTTCGGCAGTTGCGACATTGGGGGATTCCGTTTCTGGTGTGTTTGGAAAAATGTATCTTGTAAAAATAAGGGCGCCAATTATGGCACAGTTTGCCGCGGGCATGCCGGTAATTTTGCTATTATGTGCGCCATTTCAGCCGGTGTGACTATTGCCGGCCGGTGACTGGTCTTTGCTATGGGAACGGATATGACCCCTGAACGTCGCGACAAATTAATTGCTACGCTGAATCGCCGTCAGCCGGATATGACGCTGATTACCGATCAGGTGCATAAAGCCCGAAACACCGCCGCTCTGGTCCGTACGGCGGATGCGGTGGGTATCGGTGAGATTCACAGTGTGGAACCTAAGGAAGGGTACCGTTTTCGCGGCACCACCCAGGGCAGTGACCGCTGGGTAAAAAACCATGTATATACTGACTGTGAAGCGGCGATCAGTTCTGTAAAAGCCCGGGGTATGCAGGTATATGCCGCACATTTTTCAGACCGGGCTGTTGATTACCGCAGCCTGGATTACACGCAACCCTGTGCATTTCTGATGGGCTCTGAGAAAGACGGGGTCAGTGATGAAGCCGCAGCACTGGCCGATGAGCATATTCTGATCCCGATGATGGGCATGGTGGCTTCGCTGAACGTTTCCACCGCAGCAGGCATTATTCTTATTGAAGCGCAGAATCAGCGTTTGCAAGCTGGCATGTATGATCAGCGCCGGATTGCCGCTGACGTATTTAACGATACCCTGTTTGCCTGGGGCTATCCGGATCTGGCGAAATATTGCCATAGCAACGGGTTGGAATACCCGCCGGTAAATGACGCTTTTGAGTTGCTTGATCCTGCCGGCTGGTATGAGCAGGTTCGCCTGGGTCAGGCGCCGTTGCGTCAGTGGTAACAATCCAGGACGGGCTTCTCCGGCAATGTTTGTCAGAGTGTGTATCTGTTGCGGAGCCGTTTTTTTGTGCTTTTACGCCGGCCTGATGACTATTTGGTCATATGCCGTTAACCGCCATTCACCTTCTATTTACCTCTTGTGGTATTATCCGTTC
Organism: Aliamphritea hakodatensis; assembly: GCF_024347195.1. Taxonomy (NCBI): domain Bacteria; kingdom Pseudomonadati; phylum Pseudomonadota; class Gammaproteobacteria; order Oceanospirillales; family Oceanospirillaceae; genus Aliamphritea; species Aliamphritea hakodatensis. The sequence goes on along the minus strand of NZ_AP025281.1, from coordinate 3,579,139 downwards.
TGATGTCCGGTGCTGTGCTAAGTGATTGATGAATAATCGGTACACCGACTTTTTATGTCGGTTATCTGCAACAGTTCCCGGATGATGATTTTTGAGGTAGGGATATACTATCAGCCGGGCTGATAATCATGCCTTAAGCTTTCATTTTGGTTGTACCGGTTATCATCACTGATGATAAAAACTGAACAGTAATACGGAAATGATCAATGGCTGCTATTAAAGTTGCTATACAACGGATGTTTAAGCCGTCTTCCTCCTGGATGATTCCATTGGTGTGTGGACTGCCTTTGTCGCTGGAAGCGGCGCAACAAGCTGATTGTTACCAGTCATATTCTGAGCGGGATTTAGTGGCCGCTCAGCAGTCATGCCAGGGGCTGGCTGAACAGAATGATGCCCGGGCGGCATTTATTCTGGCAACAATCTATTACCAGAAAGGCAGTGCCGCGGGCGATCAGCGGGGCATTTTCTGGGACAAGATTGCTGCTGAGAATGGTCACGCTGAAGCGTCCTACCGGCTGGCACTGGCGTACCAGCTAGGTCAGGGTGTGGAGCAGGATAACCAGCAGGCTGTCCGTTGGTATACACAGGCCGCTCAGGCCCATCACGCGAAAGCCCAGCGTAGCTTAGGTGCTATGTATGAAGGCGGCTATGGCGTTAAACAGAATCTCCAGCAGGCGTATGCCTGGTATAAACGTGCGGCCGCTCAGGGGTTGCCGGATGCGCAGTTGCGTTTGGGAACGCTGTTTTTTGAAGGCCGCGGCGTTAAAGCCGACCGAGTTCAGGCACAGCACTGGATTCGGAAGTCCGCGGAAGGTGGCAACCATAACGCCCAGATGGCTTTAGGGGTCATGCTGGCGGAAATTGATCCTCAGGACAGTGTTCGCTGGTACCAGCGTTCTGCTGATCAGGGCAATGTGTCTGCCAAACAGAATCTGGCGCTGGTGTATTTCAGCGGTCAGGGTGTTTCCCGTGATTTAACAAAAGCGCTGATGCTGGTGGATGAGGCCATAAACGCGGGTAATTATTCAGCCAAGTCATTACGTGAACAGATTCTGGCTGAGATGTCGCCGGAGGTTAAGGCGGAGGTTCAGGGCCTCATCGCCGAAACGGCTCCTGAAACTAAGCCTGAAGTACAGCCGGCAGCGGCTGAGGCTGTGGCGGCTACAGACAGCTCCCCCGAACCGGATAAAGCACTTACTCCGACTGCGCCGGTACCGTCGGCGGAGAATAATTTTGTCGTTACTGTTCCGGACGGAACAACGCCGGCAGAGGCGCAGCCGGATACATCGGTTGCGCAGGCTCAGGCCGCAGCGTTGACTGTGTCTGAAACATCAGTGTCTGATCCCCGAACAGATATTATCGCTGCTGCGGATAAAGAACCGCTGCGCAGTGAAATACTCGAGCAGACGGTCACCGGTGAAACGTCTGCTGTTAAGACGAATACTGATGTCGCAGATGAAACACTGACGCTGGCCTCAGTGCAGATAGATGCCGACGCCATTTCTCAGGTCACCGAATCACAGCCGCCGGCGGCCAGCGCCACAAAGGTAACCTTGCCTGAACCGGCGGTGGATGAAGTGACTGTGACGGCGACCCCGTCGGAATCAGACGCCTCAGAGGCTGAGCCGGCTGCAGCCGTATCGTTAACCGAAAGTGAGCCTGCAGTTTCTGTCGTGAATCCGGTCCCTCCGGTGCTGGAGAAAGAACCCGGCCCTTACGGGATGGAAGCGGATAACTGGCTGATGCAGCAGCCTTCCGGTCGTTACGTTATCCAGCTGACCAACGGTGAATATAAAGAAGGCATGGAAAAATATATCCGCCGGGTGGGGCTGACGGATGTGGATGGCTGGCATTTCTACCGCACCCAGCGGGACGCCGGTCTTTTCTATGTGCTGGTGTACGGTGAGTTTGAAACCGTTGCTGCTGCTAAGAAAGCACTGGACGAGCTGCCCCGTAAGGCGCGCCGCAGTCACTGGGTCAGGCAGTACAGCACTTTGCAGAAACTGTACCGGACTCCCGGATCGTTACCCTCTGATAATTAGAAAAAAAATGTGCGTTCTGAGTACTACACAGGTATCGTATATCGCTTTCTGAGCTCTAGAATTTAATCTGTCGTCGATGACGGCCGTGCAGGGTAACGAGATGATTAAACAGCGGTTTTACAATTTTCTGATGGCAGCGCTGGCGGTTGCAGGCAGTGCTGCAGTGTATGCTGCCGACAGTGCTGAAGAAAAGTGTCAGCAACTGTATACCGACGGCCGGTATGCCAGCGCATATACAGCCTGCAAACCCCTGGCGGATGACGGCGGTGCAATCGCCAGCTTTGTTATGTCTAATCTGTACGCCCGGGGGCTGGGGGGGGCCAGCGCAGATGTCAGCCAGGCGCTGACATGGCTCAAGATAGCCGCAGAGGCGGATTATGGCCCGGCCTGCTATAACCTGGCAGCGTTATATGAAAGCGGCGAAGTGGTTGAGCAAAGTCTCCCTGACGCATTTAACTGGTACCTTCGCGGTGCTGAGGCTGGCCATACAGAAAGTCAGCTGAAAGCCGGGGTGATGTTGCTGAAAGGGGATGGTGTCACGGCGAATTACCAGCAGGCTCAGGACTGGCTGGAAAAGTCAGCCATTGGCGGTGATCCCAATGCCCAGGTAACTCTGGCGATTCTGCAGGCGACAGCCGGTGATAAGCAGGCGCTTCACTGGTACCAGCAGGCTGCCGAACAGAATAATGCTTTTGCGCTGTATCAGCTTGCAGATATTTATGCCGAAGGCCGGCTGGGTGAACAGGTTGATCTGGCCAAAGCCCTGCGCTTATCCCGGCAGAGCCTGAGCCTTGGACGACTGAGCAGTAAACGTCTGGTGGAAGAAATTGAGGAACGTCTGGCCGAGACCCGTTCGGTGGTGGCTGAACCGGGGTCTGTTGGTGGCACTTCTTCCGCTCAGGCAGCGCCTGATCTGGTTACCGCCGGATTGCTGGCCCCCGATATAAAACAACCGGTTAAGAAACTGCAACCGGCGGTTGTTAAGCCTGAAAGTAAACCCGCTGAAAAACCGGCAGTTAAGCCTGTTAAAATTGAAAAAACACCTGCGTCAGAGGTGGTTGTTCAGCTCAGAAAGCCGAAAGCCGATAAGGCGGCCAGGGTAAACGTCGCCGGTGAAAAAACTGTTGCTGCTAACTTCCGTGATAAAGCATGGCTGATGCAGCAGCCGGATCAGCACATTGTGATGCAGCTGGCACAGATTACTGATAAAGCAGCGGTTGGCCGGTATATCGAAAAATATGACTTGCAGAATCAGGTTGATTATTACCGCGCCCGTACCCGGGCCGGACTGGTTTACGTATTGCTCTATCACCGCAATTACGAAACGGTAACCCGGTCCAAGGAAATCGCCCGGCAGGTGCTGGCTGAAGGCGTTCAGAAGGGGGTCTGGTACCGGCGTTTTTCTACTCTGCAGGCGGATTATGTTGCCCCGGACGGTGAGAGCTGATCAGGGCAGTGCTGATCAGAACACAGGTATTTCAGGCAGTGTGTAACTGTATTAATTCAGAGAAAATTCCGGTTTGACGGACAGGGATTCAGCCGCAGTTAGCGGTGAGGGAGAAAGTGATGTTTGCTAACAAATCTGTTTTGCTGTGTGTGTTGCTGGCCACCGGTTCAGCGTCGGCGCTGGCGAATCACGATCCCCGGGGGCCTGCCTGTCTGGACCGTCTGGAACATGAAGATTATGTCGCAGCAAACACCATCTGTGCCCGCTTGGCGGATGCCGGTGATGCACAGGGTCTGTTTGCCATGGGCCGTATTTATGGCGAAAGTCTGGGCCGTAAAGGCGATCAGGTTAAATCAGTTGAGTTGCTGACTCAGTCGGTGGCTGCGGGGTATGCACCGGCCGCGTATTATCTGGGCATTGCCTATGAATATGGCCGCGGAGTTGAACAGAATTTGCCGCAGGCAGTGGGCTATTATCGTCAGGCAGCCGCTGAAAATATGCCCGAGAGCCAGTTTAAGCTGGGGCAGATGCTGCTGAAAGGCAGTGGTGTTAAACAGGACCTTAATCTTGGGGAGCGCTGGTTGCGTCTGGCTGCCCGGTCCGGTCATCAGGATGCGCAGGTAACGCTGGCGATTCTGTTGGCGGGCAAGGATCATGCGGCCAGCCTGAGCTGGTATCAGAAGGCGGCGTTGCAGGAAAACCCGGATGCACTGTATAACCTGGCTGCGATTTATTTCAACGGTGAGCAGGTTGAAGCAGACCTTCCCCGGGCGCTTGAGTACGCCCAGCGCAGCAAGGTAGCAGGGCATGATAAGGCCGGCGTTTTATATACCGCCATTTCCGAGCGACTGCTGAACCTTTACGGGCCAACGGCTGCTGGCCAGCCGGCATCTGCCGCGTTTGATAATGTCGCGGGGCTGAAAAACCGTGACTGGCTGTTCAGCCAGCCGAAGGATAAGTTTGTGCTGCAATTGGCACAGTTTAAGGACGAGCCGTCGCTGAACGGTTTTCTGCGGGATACCGGTTTGCAGGGGCAGGTTGATTATTATCGCAGTGTGACGGTGCTGGGGCCTGTGTATGTTGTGCTTTACCGGCATCAGTTCGGCACTTACGGTGAAGCAAAGCGTGGTATGCAGGCGCAGCTGCCGGCTGATGTGGCCGAAGGTGGCTGGATTCGCCAGGTATCGGTACTGCAGGATATTTATCAACCGGCAGATTCGTAATTCAGTCCTGCAGATAATGATAACGGCAGCCCTGGGCTGCCGTTTTTAATGGCGGCTACTCAGGGGTGGATATAGTCCAGCGGAACCGAGGTGGTATCGACAATTTTACGCATGATGAAAGCTGACTTTACGCCGGTAACACCTCTGATGCGGGTGATCTTACCCAACAGAATATCGTGATAGCGGTCCATGTCCGGCACGGCGACCTTTAACTGATAGTCGGCGTCGTGGCCGGTAATAAGGTAGCACTCCATCACTTCCGGGAAGCGGTTAATGGTCGCTTCAAATTCTTCGAAGCGTTCGGGAATATGTTTGTCCATGCTGATATGCAGGATGGCAATCAGGTCCAGATTGACGGCCCGCTCATCTATCCGCACCACTTTTTGCTGAATCACGCCGGACTCTTCCAGCTGTTTCACCCGGCGGGAACAGGGGGCGGCAGTGAGGCCGACTTTTTCTGCAAGTTCCTGATTTGACTGGTTAGCGTCACGCTGTAATTCGCGCAATATTTTTATATCAAACGGGTCAAGGTTGATATTGTTTGAACGCATTATCATTTCTCGCGCAATTTTTTGTAAGCATTAAGCGTAATGTGTTTATGAAAATTGCGCAATTGGTTTTAAAAGGGATGATTTAGCACAGTAATTGCGCACAACACTGTTTACACTATGCCTTACTGATTGACGGGTGATCCCCGCTTTTCGGTCAGGCCCGCCAGAGACTTATCCGTCGGCGGCGGGCCTAAAAACTGCCTTTCACCGTGCCATAAGCACCCTTTGCAGACTTAACAAAAATTACAATTTTCAGCGCCTTACCGAGGCAAGATACCGGGAACTCAGCATGTTTGACCATCGTAAATATAAAGCTTTTGAGCCGTTAGCATTAACCGACCGTACCTGGCCTGATCAGGTAATCACCGCCGCGCCTGACTGGTGCAGTGTTGACCTGCGTGACGGTAATCAGGCACTGGTTAATCCGATGAATGTTGAACAGAAAACCCGCATGTTTGATCTGCTGGTTAAGCTGGGTTTCAAAGAAATCGAAGTGGGTTTTCCTTCTGCTTCACAGCCGGATTTTGATTTTGTCCGTAAGCTGATTGAAGAAAACCGCATACCGGAAGACGTGACCGTTCAGGTGCTGACCCAGGCACGGGAAGATCTGATTGCCCGTACTTATGAGTCACTGGAAGGTGCGCGGCGGGCCATTGTTCATGTCTATAACTCTACTTCGACTGTCCAGCGTGAACAGGTATTCGGTAAGTCCCGCGAAGGCATTAAGGCAATTGCGGTACAGGGTGCGCAGTGGGTGAAGTCCTACGCAACAAAATACCCGCAGACTGAATGGGAATTCCAGTATTCGCCGGAGAGCTTTACCGGCACTGAAATGGATTATGCCGTTGAGGTGTGTGATGCGGTAATCGCTGAGTGGCAGCCAGAAAATGGCCAGCCAGTGGTGATTAACCTGCCGGCAACAGTGGAGATGTCGACGCCTAACGTGTTTGCTGACCAGATTGAATATTTCTGCCGTCAGGTTAGCCAGCGTGAGCATATCCGTATCAGTTTGCATACTCATAATGACCGTGGCTGTGCTGTTGCGGCAGCTGAGCTGGGTGTGCTGGCCGGTGCGGATCGCATTGAAGGTACGCTGATCGGTAACGGTGAACGTACCGGTAACATGGACATTGTGACGATGGGGATGAACCTGTATTCCCGTGGTATTGATCCGAAACTGAACTTTTCGGACATTAAAGAAATTATCGAAGTGGTGGAATACTGCACTGAATTACCGGTATCTGCCCGTCATCCGTGGGCTGGCGAATTGGTGTATACCGCTTTCTCCGGCAGCCATCAGGATGCCATCCGTAAGTCGATGAACTACCATGCTGACAACGGTCTGGATAAGTGGGATGTGGCTTATCTGCCGATCGATCCCCGTGATATCGGCCGCGAATATGAAGCCGTGGTGCGGATCAACAGCCAGAGCGGTAAGGGCGGTGTGGCGCTGGTGCTGGAACGTGATTACAACATTGAGTTGCCGAAGTGGATGCACGGTGCGCTGAGCCAGAAGGTTCAGGGGGCGGCCGAAGCGTCCGGTGTGGAAGTTTCACCGACGGTAATTAAAGAACTCTATGACCAGCACTTTGTTGAAGTAGCACCTGAATGGGTATTGGGTAGCTATGATCTGCACACTGAAGGCCATCAGGTTGACGGACATTTCAGTGTCGGCAACAGCCAGTTTAACGGCCAGGGTACCGGCCCGCTGGAAGCGCTGTGTCAGGCACTGGGTCAGCGTTTCAGCTGCAGTATTGATGTGCAGCAGTTTGATCAGCACGCCATTGGCAGCGGTACGGCAGCACAGGCGCAGGCATGTATTGAAGTGATGATTGATGATCAGTTGCACCACGGTGTAGCGGTCGCTGAAGATACCTCGGCGGCGACAATGCAGGCGATGCTGTCCGCATTCAGCCGCAGCCAGGCCGCGGTGGCTCAGGCGGCTTAAGCAAGCTTCAGTAAAACTTAATAAAAGAAAACGCCCGGAGGTGTAAACCGCCGGGCGTTTTTTTGTATCCGGAAGAAAAGCGGTTTAGTCAGCTTTTGGCTTGCGCGGTGCTTTTTTCGCCGCCGGCTTATTACCCGCAGCTTTTTTGCTCTCGGCGGTTTTCGGGGTGGCAGGGCGGGCACCGGTTTTCGGTTTTTTACCTGCTTTTGCCTTTGGCTTGGCAGCTTTTCCCCTGGCTTTGCTTTTAACTTTTGTTTTGGCTTTAGACTTGGTTTTCAGCTTTTTCTTTTCGGTGGGTTCCGGCTTCTTTGACGCGAGGCCCGGATAGGTCGCACGGCTGATTTTCTGGCCGATAAAACGTTCGATCCGTCCCAGTGTTGGCCAGTCCAGCGCGTCTACAATTGACCATACATAGCCATTACGGCCGTCGCGGCCACTGCGGCCGGCACGGTGTACGTAGCTGTCCGCTTTCATGGGCAGTTGCAGGTTAATGATGTGATGGATATCCGGCAGGTCCAGCCCGCGGCCGGCAACGTCGGTGGCTACCATTATTTTGATGCGTTTGCGGCGCATGTCTTTGACTCGCTGACCACGGTCGCTCTGGCGCAGGTCGCCATGTAAACCGGCGCAGGTGATGCCCAGCCCGCGAATCACATGGACCCAGTGGTCCACCTGTTTACGGCTGTTAACGAACACAATGGCCTGCTCAATTTCATGGCTTTTCACCAGTGCTTTGAGCAGGTGGTCTTTGTGAACTTCGTTATCTGCCTGGTAGACGCTGTGTTTGATGTGTTCCGGAATGTGCCGTGGCTGTTCCACTTCCAGACAGCGGGCGTCTTCGTTAAGCAGGTCGCTGGCAAACTTCTGAATCTTGTCGCTTTCCAGGGTGGCGGAAAACATCAGGGTCTGGCGGGACTGGGGCAGGACATCAGCAATTTGCTGAATGCTTTCAATAAAGCCCATGTCCAGCATGCGGTCAGCTTCATCGATCACCAGCATATCCACCACAGACATATCCAGCCATTGCTGGGCGTTCAGCTCCAGCAGACGGCCCGGGGTTGCCACCATGATATCGATCCGTTCTGCCAGCATGGCTTTCTGCATGCCGAAGGGTACCCCACCCACAATCAGGCAGCTGTTAATGTGGCTGTTTGCCGTTTGCTGCTGAATTACTTCGTAGGTCTGTTTAGCCAGTTCCCGGGTCGGGCTGAGGATCAGCACCTGTGGTGCGCTGCTGCTGTCCGGTTCGCTGTCCAGTATGTGCTGCAGCCCGGGCAGAACGAAGGCCAGCGTTTTGCCGGTGCCGGTCGGGGCGCTGGCCAGCAGATCCAGACCATCAAGGATGGCAGGGATCGCCTGTTGCTGAATATCAGTGGGTTTCAGGAAGTCGTTATCGGCCAGTGCGCCGAGGATTTCCAGGTCCAGATCAAGATCGATAAAGGACATAATGCTCGCTTTGGTGGGCAGTGAAAATTAAACCGCAAGCATACACCATTTTCCGCCTGACCACCTGAATTTCCCTGCGTTATGTCATTCCCTCAACCTTTATAGTTAAACAGGAGTGTTTGCCTCTTGAGCTACATCTAAACAAGCCCTATCATGCGCTGCCGCCGTTCTTCCTGCTATGCTGTGTGAATGGTTTCAGGGTAAGCAAGATTTATATTGCGAAGAATTTTCAGAAATAGTGAGTCGTCTTTTGTCAGAGTTTATTCCCGGTCAGCGCTGGATCAGTAATACCGAATCGAATCTGGGGTTGGGGGTTGTTGTTGATGTTGCCAACCGCCGTGTCGTGATCAGTTTCCCTGCCGTTCAGGAAGAGCGTACTTATGCGGTGGATAATGCACCGCTCAGCCGGGTTATTTATCCCGTCGGTGAACAGGTGAAGTCCTATCAGGGGCTGGAAATTGTCATCAGCGAAGTGGTCGAAGAAGACGGTTGTGTGTATTACCTGGGCTTTGATGCAGAAGGCGAAGATCACAGTATTGATGAGCTTGAGCTGGACAGCTCGGTGCATTTCAGTAAACCCCATGACCGTCTGTTTGCCGGTCAGGTGGAAAAGAACAACCGTTTCCAGCTGCGGCTGGAAACCCTTAAGCATCAGCATCAGCATGTTAAGTCTGCCGGATTTGGTTTAATTGGCCCGCGGGTTCAGCTGTTGCCCCACCAGATGTATATCGCCCATCAGGTAGGCGAGCGGTTTGCGCCACGGGTATTGCTGGCAGATGAGGTGGGGCTGGGTAAGACCATCGAAGCGGGTCTGATTCTGCATCAGCAACTGATCAGCGGTAAGTCCAGCCGGGCATTAATCGTCGTGCCTGACAGCCTGATTCATCAGTGGCTGGTAGAGATGCTGCGGCGCTTTAATCTGCGCTTTACCATTCTGGATGAGCTGCGTTGTACCGCACTGGAAATGTCTGATGAAGGGGTAAACCCGTTCGAGACGGCTCAGTTAGTGCTCTGTACATTACCCTTCCTGGCTAACAGTACTCAGCGTCAGGCTCAGGCGATTATGGCCGGCTGGGATATGCTGATTGTCGATGAAGCCCATCACCTGGAGTGGGCGGAAGATGCCATCAGCACCGAGTATGCCTGCATTGAATCACTGTCTGCAGAAATTAAAGGTCTGTTACTGCTGACTGCGACCCCGGAACAGTTGGGCATGGAAGGGCACTTTGCCCGTTTACGCCTGCTTGATCCGGACCGCTATTATGATCTGCAGAAGTTCCGCGAAGAAGAAGCCGGTTATCAGCCGGTACGTGAACTGATGGATGCTCTGTTAGCCGATGATGTGCTTGAGCAGATTAAAGATGCCAGTGTACAGGCTTCGCTGGCTGAATACCTGGGGCAGGCCCGTGTGGATACTCTGCTGGATGCTGCTCAGAATCTGGAAGACTTTGTCGCCTTTGATGAGCTGTTACAAACCACCATCAGTGAGTTACTGGATCATCATGGCACCGGCCGGGTACTGTTCCGTAATACCCGGGATGCGGTGGAAGGCTTCCCTGAGCGTATTCTGCATCCGCATCCGTTACCGGAACCGGATTTCTATCTGGAAAGCGAAAAACAGCAACTGGAAGGTGCTGATCTGGATCTGCTGCTGCACCCGGAAAAAGTATTTCAGGATCGCTGGCTGGAAGCCGACCCCCGGGTTGCCTGGCTGGTGGAGTGGCTGGCGGCAAACCGCCACGAAAAAGCACTGGTTATCTGCGCGGCTGCGGCCACGGCTAAACAGCTGGAAGAACATTTACGTTTGTATGAAGGCGTGCGTTCTGCGGTGTTCCATGAAGGTATGAGCCTGGTGAACCGCGACCGTGCGGCAGCGTATTTCGCTGATGAAGATGACAGCGCCCAGGTACTGATCTGTTCCGAGATTGGCAGCGAAGGCCGTAACTTCCAGTTTGCCAGTCACCTGGTATTGTTTGATCTGCCGCTGAATCCGGATTTGCTGGAACAGCGGATTGGCCGTCTGGACCGGATCGGTCAGAAGAACGATGTGAATATTCACGTACCGTATTTCACGGAAGCCCAGAGTCATCTGCTGGCCTGGTATGAGCAGGGACTGAACTGTTTTGCAACGGCCTGCCCGGCGGGCAGCGCGCTGTTTGAACGCTTTGAAACACCGCTGCTAACCATGCTGCGCGGCCACGCCAATGATGATGAAGCGGAACAGCTGATTACTGAAACCCGCGCCGCTGCTGATGAAACCATGGCGGCTTTGCAGGCCGGTCGGAATAAGCTGCTGGAAATGAATTCCTGTGACCCGCTGCGGGCTGCAGAACTGATTGATAACATCGACAGCGCCAGTGCCAGCAGCAAGCTGAGCAAGTATATGGAAAAGGTGTTCGACCAGTTCGGTGTTGAACAACAGCACCACAGCACCAACTGCATTATTCTGCACCCGAGTGATCACATGCATTGTGAAAGCTTCCCGGGCTTGCCGGAAGAGGGCATGACCGCCACCTTTAACCGGACCACCGCGTTAAGCCGTGAGGATATGCACTTCCTCAGCTGGGAACATCCTATGGTGTCCGGGGCGATGGATATGATCCTATCCGGGGAGTTCGGTAATGCTGCTGTGTGCAGTATCAAACTGCCGCCACTGAAGCCGGGTACCCTGTTGCTGGAAAGCATCTTTACACTGCACTGTGCGGCACCGAGAGAGATGCAGGTTCAGCGTTATATGCCGGAAACTCTGGTGCGTATCGTGGTGGATGTAAACCGTACGGATCTGAGTAAGGTTCTGACCGAACAGCATATTAATAATCTTGCGGAACGGGTGGGTAAGCGGCAGGCGGTGGATATCGTTAAGCATACCCGTACCGAAATTAACGCTATGGTGGCCGAAGCTGAAGAGCTGGCAGATAAACAGCAACCGGCCATTTATGCCGCTGCGCAGGAAAATGTCCGTCATATTCTGGGCGCTGAAGTAGAGCGTCTGATGGCTCTGGCGGAAATTAATCCGAATATCCGCAGCGAAGAAATTGCTGCGCTGGCGGAGCGTCAGGCACTGCTGGAAGGGTATCTTGAAACCCTGCAGCTGAAGTTGGATGCAATTCGCGTTATTGTAGCCACCTGATATTACCTTTCTGGCCATCGCGGCCTGAATTATACTTTTTATACCGGGCGCTGATGCCCGGTACGTTTTTCTACTGAGCGGAGTTTTAACTTGTCTGAGCAAACCGATAATTTTCCGGATCTGGGACTGGATCACCGACTGCTGCAGAATCTTGAACATCAGGCGATTACCACGCCAACTGAGATTCAGGCGCAGTCTATACCGCTGGCGCTGGCCGGCCATGATCTGATTGCCTCTTCGAAAACCGGTTCAGGCAAGACCCTGGCATTTTTGCTGCCGATGATGCACCGGCTGGTGAAAACCCGTGCCCTGAGTAAACGTGATCCCCGAGCAGTGATTCTGGCACCGACCCGTGAGCTGGCGAAGCAGGTGTTTACCCAGCTGCGGGCGCTGACCAGCGGTGGCCAGACCAAGATTGCCCTGTTGCTGGGTGGCGAGAACTTTAACGAACAGGTTAAAGCACTGCGTAAAGATCCCCATGTAGTCGTGGCGACTCCGGGGCGTCTGGCGAACCATCTGGAAGAGCGCAGCCTGCAGCTCAACGGACTGGAACTGCTGATTATGGATGAGGCCGACCGGATGCTGGATCTGGGCTTTGCTGAGCAACTGACCCTGATTAATAAAGCGGCGGATCACCGTTTGCGTCAGACCCTGATGTTTTCCGCCACACTTGACCATGCGGAAGTGGACAGCATGGCGGACCAATTGCTTAAATCGCCAAAGCGGGTGGCGATCGGTGCGGCGAATGCCGAACACAAAGACATTACGCAGGAAGTGATCCTTTGTGATCATCTGGATCATAAAGAAGCATTGCTGCAAAACCTGCTGAATCACCGTGAATATCAGCAGGCAATAATTTTTACGGCTACCCGGACAGACACCGAGCGGCTGTCGGCGCTGCTACAGGCGGAAAATATCAGTTGCGCAGCCCTCAGCGGTGAAATGAGCCAGGCAGAACGTAACCGCATTATGGACGGTTTCAGCCGTGGCCATCAGCAGGTGCTGGTAACCACTGATGTTGCTTCCCGTGGTCTGGATCTGTTACAGGTGTCGCTGGTGATTAACTTCGACATGCCAAAGCAGGCGGAAGAATACGTGCACCGGATTGGCCGGACCGGCCGTGCCGGTGCCAAAGGTGAAGCTGTTTCTTTTGTCGGGCCGAAAGACTGGGATGCGTTTAAGCGAATTGAGCGTTTCCTGCAGCGTCATTTGCAGCGCGCTGTGGTGGAAGGGCTGGAAGCGAAGTTCAAAGGCATTAAGCCCGCCAAACCGGCGAAGAAAGCTGCCCCGGGTAAAGCTCCGGTTGCTGCCAAACCCAAACCTAAAGCCAAGCCTAAGCAGGATCAGCGCAGTCGCCGTCAGGCGAAACCTTCGCTGGTATCTGACGACGGACTGGCGCCACTGAAGAAAAAGCGCTAAGCGCTTCTCCTGTCACTTTTGGGTGGCTTACTGGCGGGCGGGCTGCAGGTATTCTGCCAGCGGGTCCGCCGGTGAATCTGCCCGCATCATCCGTAAAGAATCAATGAACAGGTGGAACATCTCTGCCTGTGAGCTGATATCCAGTTTGGCGTAGATGTTCTTGCGGTGGTGCTTGATAGTTTCCGGGCTGATATCCAGTTTCTGGGCGATAAATTTCACTGCGTAACCACGCAGAATCAGCTGCAATACCTGAGTTTCCCGCTGGGTCAGAATTGAGCTGCCGAAGTTAGCCAGAGCGCTGTCCAGCTTTGAATTAAGCAGGCTGGTCTTTTTCTGGTGATCAAGTGCGTCCTGCTGGGAGGCAGACCACCACTTGAGCAGGATTGCCCGCACGGTTGAAAACAGCCGGGTCAGCAGAGCGCGCTGCGCTGGGCTGAAGCGGGCTTTGTCATCCTGCCGGCTGATGGATATGTGAATGCTGGCATTATCCGGCGTGGGGACAATCAGACAGATCTCATCGCCAAAATCCACCACCCGGTAATAGACACGGTAAAACTCGGTGTGTTTAAAGCCGGACGGCGCAACCTTGCTTAACGGGAAGATGCCTTCGGTGGCAGGATTATCCACCGCCAGGCGGTAGAAAGGATCGAGTAGGTAAGCGCTGTCCAGATACTGGTCAATGTGAATCCGCGGATCGCTGCCGTCACCCCGTTTACGGAAAGGGCAATAAGGCTGCAGGCCGTCAGGATAAACGATCAGGCTACTGCCATCTGCATTGACCAGTAAACGCAGGGTATCGATCAGGTGATCAATGGCCTCGTCGCTGACCCCTGAAGTGATAATCTCAGCGATTGCATCATGCCACTGGATGAGTGGCTCGCCGGCCACACGGTAATATTTGGAAACGCTTTCTGCCACGGTAAAATCAGCTCTGTGGTTACATCTGCTGTCAGTCCCGGAGACAAAATCCGACCGGGAATTTCCTGTGCCGCCATTCTAGCGGCTCGGTACACGAAATACTAATAGCCAAAATGTGTAGGTCAGCAGGGTTTACAGCGCCTTTATTTACAGGCTGGGTTATGTATTGGCTGAGTTATTTACTGACCCAGTGTATAGAGCAAAGGGACCAGAACCGGTACCGCCAGGCTGAGAATAAAGCCACTGGCAATGGCGTTGGGAATGACACTGGCCCCGTGGCATTTGGCCAGCAGTGGCAGAGTGAAATCCAGCGCAGTTGCGCCACTGTAACCCACATTGATATGGCAACTGAGCCGGCTCAGAAAGGGTATCAGAATCAGGGCAGCCACTTCCCGGCCCAGATCCAGCAGGAATGCGGTGGTGCCCAGTACCGGTGAGCCCATACCGGTCAGCAGGATGCCGGTCAGGCTGTACCAGCCAAACCCGGAGACCACCGCCAGACCTTCCCGTACTTCCAGCCCCAGGGCCCATGCACCGGTCAGGCCTGCGAGCAGGGTACTGACGATGGTGACTGTTGCAATGATCAGCCCCTGCGGATTGAGAAACAGCTTGCGCAGTCGGTAGTTGCCCAGGTACAGCTGGCGGCCCACCAGAAACAACAGCAGATACAGCAGCCAGATGATGACCTGATCAATGAAGTGTAATGGCTGTTGCAGTAAATATCCGGCGATACCGCCGGCAAACGCCCAGCCAACTGTTTGCAGGGCTCCGCTGAGGTTTTGCCAGTTAAAAGGAATACTCTGGCTGGCAGACTGAGATTGGTCGCGGTGGGCTTTATCCAACAGGTGGCCACTGAGATACAGCGTTGCCATGTTGAATCCGGTAATCAGCAGGAACAGCCAGAGGGCGTTATAACCGGCAATGCTGAGTTTGTCTTCCAGTTGATCAAGGCTGCCGATACCAAAGCCGACAAAAGCCAGAATAATATTAGTCAGCCATGTTAAGCCACGGCTGACACGGGCATCCGTGAGGGCTTTTACCGGAAAAACATAGCCAAGGATCATGGCCAGCAACAGCGGGCCGAGGGTCATCAGTACAGTCATCAGTCAGCCAAACGCCAGCCAGATGCCGACGCCGATCATCAGTGAACCGGCGATACGGTTCATCATTTTTACATTGTTCTTATTTAGTAGCAGGTGGCGCAGGGCCTTACCGCCACTGGCGTAAATCAGCAGGCAGATAAATTCCAGCGTCAGAATAACTGCGATCAGGCTGGCTAACTGAGGGGCCAGTGACTGGCTGTTATCCAGAAAGGGCGGCAGCAGGGTAACAAAGAATGCCCAGCCTTTCGGATTGGCAACGGCGGTGATAAAGCCGTTACCGGCCAGTTGCAGCGGGCTTTGCTCAACGGGGGCGGAGCCGTCTTCCGGCAAAACCAGTTTGCCGCGGGACTGCCACATCTGCCAGCCGATATATGCCAGATAAGCACCGCCGGCATATTTAAGGAACAGGAAGGCTTCCGGGAATTGCAGCATCAGGGTGGCAACACCCAGTGCGGCAGCGGCAGCGACCAGACCCACACCCAGTAATTCGCCCCACATCATATGCAGGCTGCGGCGCACACCGATGGACATACCCAGAGTCAGTGACAGGGTCATGCACATGCCCGGGGTAATCGAGACAAAGAAAAAGGTTGGGATAAACAGCGAGAGCAGGGCAATGGACATCAGTATCATTCCGTTGAGATTCGGCGGCTATTTTAAGCAAAGCGCTGCCCGGTTGCAGCACAAATCTTGCTGTAGTTTGCTGTGGGGCTGATGAAGCTGTTAACGGCAGCGGGTTTAACTGTCGATGGCTTTCAGATGGGCAAGGAACAAGGTGAATATTTCAGACTGGGTAGAGGTTTTCAGCCGGGCGTGGATATTCTTACGGTGAACCTTCACCGTACCCGCGCTGATATTCAGCGTATTGGCAATGGATTTGGATGAGTGCCCCTGCAGGATTAAACCGGCAATCTGCTGTTCTCTTTGCGTGAGCACTCCCTGACCAAAACTGCTCAGTGCCTGTGCAATGGCGCCTTCGGCTTTTTCCAGTTTGGTATATTCACCGGCCTGTGAGAGCCAGAACTGGCGAATCAGCGCACTGATGACCGGCAGGGCTTCCTGCAGGCGGTTGAGCTCACTGCGGGTAATTGTCCCTAAGCGGGATTTACGGCCCAGACAGACGGCAAAGCAGACATCCTGCCCAAGGTTAACCAGCAGGTTAATCTCGTCAACAAAGTCGAAGTTTTTGTAGCAGTCCTGATAATAGTCACTGGTTTCGAAACCTTCCGGCGCTACTTCCGCCTGACGGCAGATGCCTTCGTTAACCCCTTGCTGAATCGCGGTATAGATCGGATCGAGAATATAGGAATGTTCGATATAACGGTGCAGTGCGGGGCTGTGCTGATCAGGATCCTGCGGATGGATAATAATCGGCCGGAATGACTGCTTGTAAGTAATGCACAGTATTGAGTCGAACTGGCAGAGTGCCTCCAGGTACTCGCTGAGTACCTGGGGGAAAGAGCGTAACCGGATATGATCAATCAGGCCGGCAATTAAGCGGGCAGAACCGGGGTCCTGACTGCGGTGTTGAAGTGCCTGCATGAAAAACTACCTCCGAAAACGCTCAGCTGTGCCGTTATTCTGCGACAGACCCGAGGGTTTTATCAAAGCATAATTTCGCTTTTTCGCAGATTTCATCCACTTCAGCATGGCTGATCACCAGTGGAGGAGACAATACCATCCGGCTGCCGACGGCCCGCATGATCAGGTTGTTGGCGAAACAGTGATCCCGGCAGATCATGCCGATATCAATGTCATCACCGAAAGGTGTTTTGGTCGCTTTATCCTTCATCAGAGCGATACCGGCTACCAGACCCATTCCTTCGATATGGCCAACCAGCGGATGGTCTGCCAGGGCTTCACGCAGTTTCTGCTGGAAGTACGGGCCGATATCGTTCGCTACCCGCTCAACAATCTTTTCTTCCTTCATGATGCGGATATTTTCCAGCGCCACAGCTGCCGCTGCCGGGTGGCCGGAGTAGGTGAAACCGTGGTTGAAATCATCATCATGATTGATCAGCGCGTTGGCAATGCGGCCTCCGATAGCGACGGCTGAGATCGGCAGATAGCCAGAAGACAGGCCTTTCGCCATCGACATAATGTCCGGCTGGATATCCAGTGTCTGGCTGCCGAACCAGTTGCCGGTGCGGCCAAAGCCACAGATAACCTCATCAGCGGCCAGCAGAATGTCGTATTTGCGGCAGATCTTCTGAATTTCCTGCCAGTAGTTCGCAGGGGGGACGATGACCCCGCCGGCACCCTGAATCGGTTCGCCGATAAAGGCGGCCACGTTGTCCGGGCCGACTTCCAGAATCTTATCTTCCAGCGCCTGCGCACAGGCAACACCGAATTCCTCTTCGCTCATGTCACCGGCTTCACCGTACCAGTATGGCTGGCGGATATGCTCAATGCCCGGTACACCCGGTGCACCCTGTTTATGCATGCCACCCATACCGCCCAGGCTGGCACCGGCCAGTGTGCTGCCGTGGTAAGCATTTTCACGGCTGATAATGATATTGCGGTAAGGCTTGTTTTCGATGCACCAGTACTGACGGACCAGACGGATGATGGTATCAACGGCTTCAGAACCTGAGCCGGCAAAGAAAATATGGTTCAGATCGCCCGGCGTTACTTCGGCGATGGCTTTAGCCAGCCTGGCAGCCGGGGCGTGGGTGGTTTTAAAGAAGGTATTGTAATACGGCAGTTGTTGCATCTGGGTGGCAGCGGCATCCACCAGTTCCTGACGGCCGTAGCCCAGGTTGACGCACCACAGACCGGCCATGCCGTCGAGGATCTTGTTACCTTCACTGTCCCAGAGATAGACCCCTTCGGCCTTTTCGATAACCCGGGCACCCTGTTTGTTCAGTGCGCCGGTGTTGCTGAACGGATGGATATGATGTTCCCGGTCAGCGGTTTGAATGTCCTGACTGTTGGCTTGCTGTGACATCTTTGCTCTCCTGATTCGGCAGGTGTGTGACACCGGCGCAGGTTTATTCTGTTAGGTATATCCCGAAGGATTGTTCTTAAACGCTGAAATTATTTTGTGATCACAAAATTTAAAAGTCAAATGAATATTTGTGCATTTTTTATTCACGGGCTTAAAAAATAATTAAATACAGGGCAGCAGAATTCAGGAATCCTGGCTATCTGAAGGGGGAGATGGGGTCTTATGACAGGTAAAAACTAGCCGTTGGAGTGATTAATGAAACTTTGCAGTTGCTGGGGGTTATTGGCGAAGGCCACGCCGTCGCGGATGTCAGCGGCAATGGCCAGTTGCAGTGCAACGGCGTCTTTGCGTTCAATCGCCTGCATCGCTTCGCTGTGCCGGTCAACCAGGTAGTGTTCGCTGATGCTGCTGCTGGCCAGACGCATAAAAGGCCCCAGCTGTAACCACAGGCTTTCGATCAGTGGCAGGCTGACCTGATGAGGGTTCGCACTGTACATCAGGCGATGGAATTCCTGATTGTGATGGTTTATCTGCGCAAGGTTGCCACTGTCCTGAGCGGCATTAATGGCGGCGTCCTGCTGCTGTAATGCGAGTAATTGCGGGGCGTCGATGTAGGGCAGGGCGCGAGCTGCTGCGTGGCACTCAATTGCAATACGTGCTTCACAGAGTTCGGTAAATTTCATGGCCGTCATTTGTGGCACCATTACCCGGCGGTTACCCAGAATAGTCAGGGCGTTTTCTGCCGCTAACTGGCGCAGTGCTTCACGAACCGGCATTGGGCTGACATCCAGCATCTGGGCCAGAGCACGGATGGTGAGTTGCCGGCCGGGCAGGAAATCACCGTCCATCACCGCACGTCGCAGGCTCTGATACACCCACTGGGTGATCGTCTGGCTGTCGTTCCGGGGACGTGGGTTAAGTGTAATGGGCGAGTGTTTATCCATAGTCGTATGTTAATCGCGCATTAGGGAAAAGTATATTGTGATCACAAAAAACATATTAATGTGATCACAAAATTGATTTTTCAGATCCTAATCTGTTAGAACTGTTTATTGAAATACAGCTTTTAGTTGCTACCCACTGAGGGGTATAGCACCGCAGCTGGCCTACAGGTTAATTTAAGCTGTACTGATCATAGGGTGATTATGCTTGGCGGGACGGGTATCTGAAATTACAGCACCGTCGCGGAGCCTGAATCCTTTATAGATCCGCCGGATCAATTTGTTACTATCATTAGAAACAAGTGTTTACGGCGGGCGTTAGCTATTTTGTGTGTCCCGGCACTACACCGGGTAAATAATAACAAACGGATTTGCCTGCCTCTGAAGCGAGCAGAGCAGATCTTACTGATATCCGAGGCAGGTTATGACTGAAACTCAGGTGATTGACAGCCCAGCTGTGGCGCAATCTACTCCGGACGAAATCCCTTTATGGAAACAGGACGGCGCCCAGCCATTTCTGCGGATTGAAAACATCACCAAGAAGTTTGGTGACTTTACCGCCGTGGATAACATCTCGCTGGATATCTATAAGAACGAACTGTTTTGTCTGCTGGGCGGCTCCGGCTCCGGGAAAAGTACCCTGTTGCGCATGCTGGCAGGCTTTGAAGCACCGACCTCCGGTAAGATCATTATCGACGGCGTGGACATGTCCGGCATTCAGCCGTGGAAACGCCCGGTGAATATGATGTTCCAGTCTTATGCTCTGTTCCCGCATCTGAGCGTGGAAGAGAACGTCGCCTTTGGCCTCAAGCGTGAAGGCGTGCCCCGGGCAGAAGTGAAAGACCGGGTGGCACAGATGCTGGAGCTGGTACAGATGGGCCATCTGAATAAGCGTAAGCCTCATCAGTTGTCCGGCGGTCAGCGCCAGCGGATCGCCCTGGCCCGCTCCCTGATCAAGCAGCCTAAGCTGTTATTGCTGGATGAACCTTTAGGCGCACTGGATAAAAAGCTCCGGGAAGAAACCCAGTTTGAGCTGATCAACATCCAGGAAAAACTTGGCGTCACCTTCGTGGTGGTCACCCACGACCAGGAAGAGGCGATGACCCTGTCGACCCGGATCGGCGTGATGGATCAGGGCAAGATCGTCCAGACCGCAGAACCCCACGATGTCTACGAATACCCGAGCAACCGCTTCGTCGCGGAGTTCATCGGTTCGGTGAATATGTTTGAAGGCCGGGTCATTGAAGATGAACCGGACAGCGTACGGATTCACTCTAAAGAAGCCGGCGGTGAGCTTTATGTCAATCATGGCATCAGCTGTTCGCCGAACCAGAAAGTGCATGTGGCACTGCGCCCGGAGAAGATCAAGGTCAGCCGCCGCAAACCGGATCAGGACGTTAACTGCATCGTCGGCACCATCGAAGAAATTGCCTACATGGGCAGCATGTCCGTGTTCCGTATTCGCCTGCCCAGCGGTAAGGAAGTCCGTATTACCCAGCCAAACCTGTCCCGTAACATGGGCGAACGCTTCACCTGGGAAGATCAGGTCTATATGTCCTGGGATGCCGACAGCAGCGTGGTATTAACCTCATGAACGCCCCGGTTTCCCTGAATATCCCCGGCCAGAAGCCGGCGTCAGGTATGGGGCGCCTGATCTATGCATTACGTCACCTGAGTCTCGGCCGCTGGACGGTTATCTCACTGCCAAGCCTGTGGCTGGCCATCTTCTTTTTCGTGCCGTTTCTGGTGGTGTTCAAAATCTCCCTGGCGGAGCCGACCATCTCGATTCCGCCGTACAGCTCCCTGCTGGAGTGGGACCCGGAAGAGTCCTTTGCCACCCTGAAGCTGAACCTGGGTAACTACCTTTACCTGTTTGAAGACGCCTTCTATCTGGAAGCCTATTTAAGCTCGATCCGCATTGCTGCGGTATCGACCTTCTTTACCTTACTGGTGGCCTTCCCGATGGCGTACCTGATCGCCCGCAGCAAATCCACCACCCGGATTTTACTGCTGTCGCTGGTGATCCTGCCATTCTGGACCTCCTTCCTGTTGCGGGTATACGCCTGGATGGGCTTCCTGAAAAAGAACGGCCTGATCAACGAATTTCTGTTGTCTTTTGGCATCATCGATCAGCCGCTGACCATGCTGCAGACCGACTTTGCCGTCTACATCGGCATCGTTTATACCTATCTGCCATTCATGGTGCTGCCACTGTACACCGCGCTGGAAAAAATGGATCTGACCCTGCTGGAAGCGGCGGAAGATCTGGGCGGACGCCCGCTGCAGAACTTCTTCCTCATTACCCTGCCACAGGCGGTACCGGGCATCATTGCCGGCTGCTTACTGGTGTTCATTCCGGCGGTAGGTGAGTACGTGATTCCGGCATTGCTGGGCGGCTCCGATACCCTGATGATCGGTAAGGTGCTGTGGGACGAGTTCTTCCTCAACCGCGACTGGCCGATGGCAAGTGCCGTAGCGACCGTGATGCTGATCGTGCTGGTCCTGCCGATCATGCTGATCCGAAACACTAAAGCCGGGAAGGAGCTAGCCTGATGCAACAACGTAAATCACTGTTCCTGAACACCAGCGCGACCCTGGGATTTATCTTCCTGTACGCGCCGATCATTGCGCTGATCGTTTACAGTTTCAACAAATCCAAACTGGTCACCGTGTGGGGGGGCTGGTCGCTGAAATGGTACAGCGCGCTGTTTAACAACGAGCAGATCATGACCGCCGCCTGGCTGAGTCTGAAAGTTGCCTTCCTCAGTGCCACCATCGCGGTGGTGCTGGGTACCCTGGCGGGCTTCGTGCTGTCGCGGATGGGCCGCTTTCCGGGCAAGCTGGTCCTGTCCGGCTGGATCACCGCGCCGCTGGTGATGCCGGAAGTCATTACCGGTCTCTCCCTGTTGCTGCTGTTTGTGGCGATGGAAGGGGCCTTTGGCTGGCCGTCAGGCCGGGGCATCGGCACCATCATC
The DNA here is from genome assembly GCF_024347195.1 of Aliamphritea hakodatensis. NCBI lineage: Bacteria > Pseudomonadati > Pseudomonadota > Gammaproteobacteria > Oceanospirillales > Oceanospirillaceae > Aliamphritea > Aliamphritea hakodatensis. The sequence goes on along the minus strand of NZ_AP025281.1, from coordinate 3,557,049 downwards.
ATTGCCCACAGTACTTTCTGTCTGGCCTATGTGGCGGTGATCGTGCAGTCACGTTTATCTGCCATGGATGAATCGCTGGAAGAAGCCGCGATGGACCTGGGGGCCAAGCCGTTCAGCCTGTTCTTCCTGGTGACCTTGCCGCTGATCTCCCCGGCGATCATCTCCGGCTGGCTGCTGTCGTTCACCCTGTCGCTGGATGATCTGGTGATCGCCAGCTTCGTCTCCGGCCCGGGTAACAGTACGCTGCCTATGGTGATCTTCTCCAAGGTGCGCTTAGGTGTGACGCCGGAAGTAAACGCCCTGGCGACCATCATGATCGGCATTGTGGCGCTGGGTGTGGTCGGGGCTATCTGGCAGATGCGCCGCCAGAACCGAATGATGAACCGGATCGATTAAGCCGGTTGCCTGACTTCACGCATATAACGCCGGCACCGAAATGTGCCGGCGTTTTTGTTTTTGCCGGTTCAGCGCCTTAACTGCTTAGAAATAAAGCTGTTTTTGTGCCACACTGAATTGCCTATCAGAAAGGAGTTGCCGGGTGTCAGAGCATTTAAAGCAGTTTGCTTATATCAGTCATGAATTACTGGATTTTCAGGAAGAGGATTTGCGTGAGTTACTGCTTCAGTCGCGCAAGAAGAATAAAGATATGGGCCTTACAGGCCTGCTGCTATTTGATAAGCCAGTATTTATGCAGGTGCTGGAAGGGCCGGCGGCTTCCATCGATCAGATCATTGCCGATATCCGGGCAGATAAACGCCATTATTCGATGGATATTATTTACTCCAATGATGATTTGCAGGACCGTGAATTTGCTAACTGGCGTATGGGGTGCCGCATTCTCGGCAACCGCACCCGCAATGATTATTCTCAGCTGGACAGTCGCATTCGCCGGTTACTGAGTGTTGGCCGGCCAAATGGCCAGTTGGCCCATCAGATACTGATGGAGTTTCACGGGATGAAGGATGCGTTTCTGGATCTGTAATAAACAGGGAGGCAGGTGTGTCTGCCGCTATTTTCTGAGTATCTGTTTTATCGGTTTAATTATTTATCAGGTTAACTTTCTGGTGGAACTTACAGCTTTTTTCCGGTGAGCCCAGTGGTGTTTCACCGCTGTTTTTAATCACGCTGCCGTTGTTGCTGTTGATCTTAAGCAAACACTGTGTAATTTCGCCTGATTAGTCATTTTATCTAATTGATTCTGCTTATTTTTTGTGTTCTTTTCACTCTATGATTTTCGGCGTTTGGTTGTGTTGTTTTGTCCGGAATTTTAATACCTGATTGTTGCTTTTTTGGAGTTGTCAGATGTTTTTCAGACGTCATTTGGTTGAAGAAAATAAACGGTTAAAAGAAGCGCTGGAAAATGCAGATATTTTGCACGAGCAGGAGATCAGCCTTTTGCGCCAGCAACTTCTGGAGCAGAAGGAGCAGAATGTATATTTTCAGACATCCCTGAGAGCAGATTCGGAGGTTATGTCCAGCCAGTTGAAAGGCGGGGTCATGCTGGAGACAATTCGTACCGGACTGGCCAACAGTGCTGAGGAGTTGTCGGTTGAGCAGGAAGGTTTAAAGCAACTGGGTATGATGTTTGAGCAGACAGGTGAAGCTCTGTCCAGACTTGAGTCCCGTGCCGGTTGTATTAATAAGCAGGCAGAAGAGAGCATGGAGTCTGTTTTGCATCTGGACCGTACAGCGGTTTCTATTACACGGTTGGTATCTGCTATTCAGGAAATTTCTGATCAGACAAATTTGCTTGCACTTAATGCAGCGATTGAGGCTGCGCGGGCAGGTGAGGCCGGGCGTGGCTTTGCTGTAGTGGCGGATGAAGTGAGAGGGCTTGCAAGTAAAGCCCATGATGCGAGTGCTGAAATTGAGTCGCTCGTTTCTAAAGTGATTACACAAACAACAGCCATCAAAGGAATGATTGAGCTGAACCAGACCAGTGCGGCTGAGGTTTCTGTTTCATCAGAACAGATTGACGGTGTGGTAAGTCAGGTTTTGAGCCGGTCACGCCGAATGCAGGAGGTTATCGATATTGCAGCGGTACGTGGGTTTTTAGATACTGTTAAGCTGGACCATGTTGTCTGGAAAAATGCGGTATACCGGCAAATTGAAACCCGGTCATTTTCTGAGTTACCGAACAGGCATACAGAGTGCCGCATGGGTAAGTGGTACTTTGAAGGTGATGGTTCAAAAATTTACAGTTCTTTAGTCAGCTACAGAGAAATGGATGGCCCGCATCAGTTGGTTCATGATTCAGGCAGAAGTGCTATTGAAGCCGGCAGAGAGGGTAATTTTGAACTGATGGCACAGCATCTGAATGTAATGGAAGAAGCCAGTTTAAAAGTTGTACAGGCTGTTGAAAAAATGATGCGGGAAGTTGTTGATGCACGTTACGGTGAACAGCGTCGCTGATGCCGTATTATCATCAGAGCATAAAAAATTTTTATGGGTCTGATTATTAGTGCGCATTCACATTCAGGTTGGGCAAATTAGTGACCCTGAATGTTCAAAAGTAAGCCCTGTTATCTGCTGGCCAGATAACAGGGCTTTGTTCATTAAGCCTTGCGAATATCCACAAAGGTGTCGTAGTAAGCGGCACCGTCGCCGATATCCGTACGGCTGCGGTTACTGATCAGCGCGTTAACGGTCAGGCCGGTAGAGCTGGTGTGGCACCAGGCACCTTTGTCGACCAGTACGATACCTTTGGCGACTGCATCAGTCAGTTTGGCCTGTACTTTTACCTCGCCCAGCTGGTTACTGATGATCAGGGGAGCACCGTCAGTTACCTTCAGTTGTTCGGCGTCCGCCGGGTTCAGTTCCAGTATCTGCAGGCCGTCAGAGGCTGTATTGCCACCAAAGGTCGCGTTGGTACGCTTGTCTGACGCCGGTGACAGCAGCTGGTAAGCTGCGTTGCCATGGATGGGCGTATATTCCGGTAAACCGGCCTGATAGCCATTCTGAAGTGTGTCTGAATACAGTTCTGCTTTCTGGCTCGGGGTGGTCAGTGTGCGGTTGTTCAGCCAGCGGAAATCCGCTTCCTGCATAGACATGGCCTGATCCGTTGGCAGTTTCCGCACACTGCTGATGCCGTGCTGTTCCCTGTTCAGGCTGAATGCCTGATCCAGCAGATCTTCGTCACTGGCGCGGAACTCCGCGTCAGTGAAGCCAAATCTGGCTGCTAAGCGGCGGAAAATTTCCGTATTGGGCAGGGCTTCACCCACCGGCGCAATCACTGGCTCTGCCCGCTGCAGGTAACCGTGACCATAGGCGGAGTAGGCGTCCTGATGTTCAAAGTGTGTGGCGGCGGGCAAAATCACATCGGCGTATTGCATGCTGTCATTCATTTCCACATCGCAGCCAACAATGAACAGGTCTTCATTGCTCAGTGCACGGATCATTTTTTGCTGATCCGGGTGAGTGGCGACCGGGTTATGGTTATAAATGAAGACGGCTTTCACCGGGGCATTGCTACCGGCGTCCAACAGGTGATCAGATACGTCAATGATGTTGAATTCCCGCTGGGCTGCCGCGTTGTTTTCAGGCACGTCTGTCAGTTGAGTGTTTCCCGGAAACAGCGGTCCATAGCTGCCGATAACCCCGTTACCGGCTTTACCCAGCGTGCCGAACAGGAGCGGGAAGCTGTAGGCTGCCCGGCAGGCGGCACCGCCATTGCGGGTCCGTTCCAGCCCCACACCGACATTAACAGTGATGCTTTCAGCCGTGGTCAGCAACGCGGTCAACTGCTCAACAGTATCAGGAGAGACGCCGCAGATGCTTTCCAGATCGGTATCCAGATAGCCGGCGGCATGTTCCAGATACGCGTCCAGACCGGTTGTCAGTTCTGTCAGACGACTGGTATCAATTTTCCCGGCAGCGGCAAGCCTGGCGGTGAGGTACAGTGCCAGGCTGACATCGCTGCCCGGTGTGACCTGCAGATAGAGGTCTGCCTGCCGGGCAACCTGGGTACGGTGCGGATCAATGACGACCAGTTTGGCGCCGCGTTTTCTGGCCCGCTTAATGGTACGCATGAAATGCAGGTTGGCAACGCTGACATTGCAGCCCCAGATCAGAATCAGGTCAGCAAATTCTGCCTGTTGCGGTGGCATTCCCGGGGAGCTGTTTCCGTACAGTGAGCGGTATGACAGTGAACGCACGCCACCACACAGCGGGCCACGGTTCAGCCGTGTACCTCCGAGTTTTTTAAAGAAGCGTACGTCCATCGAGCCGCCGGAGAGTTTGCCGTGTGGGCCTGCATAGTTAAACGGCAGCACGCTGGAGCTGCCATGGTTTTCGATGGCCTGACTCAGCCGCTGATGAACCCGGTCCAGTGCTTCATCCCAGCTGATCTGCCGGTACTGGCCGCTGCCTCTTGGCCCGGTACGCAGCAGCGGATGCCGCAACCGGCGGGGGCCGTGTACGAAGTCAGGGTAATAGCGGGCAACCTTGGTGCAGATGCTGCCTTCGGTGAGCGGGTTGACCTGCGAGCCGCGGATCTTGGTGATTTTGTTGTCGGCGACGGTGACTTTCAGGCTGCAGGTGTCCGGGCAGTCCAGCGGACATACGCTGAGTTTTTCCTGTACCTGAGGGGTACTGCTCTGTGTAGGACTGGTCATTTGGCGATCCATCTTTATTGTTTTATGCAGAGTATTCTATGGGTTACTGTACGTGGATATTGGGTACCCTATAAGACCCACTTAGTGACGAAAAATAGGGCCCACAATAGGGTGAGATGTGCGGTACGGATTTCGGCTGATCAGGCTCAGCTGTCACTGTCATAGTTCTCCGGGGATGTAGCAGTGTTAGTCTGCGCTCCACTCCGGTAATATCCTGTTAAACAGGTAGTTACCGGGGAAAGGCTGTGGATGTTGGTGAACGGTTAAAAGCAATTCGTAAGTTGAAGGGAATTTCGCAGCGGGAACTGGCGAAGCGGGTTGGCGTGACTAACAGCACGATTTCGATGATCGAGAAAAACGGTGTCAGTCCGTCCGTGAGTTCACTGAAAAAGGTGCTGAGCGGTATTCCGATTTCTATCGGTGATTTTTTTACGCTGGATTTAGCCAACATACAGCCGGACCTGGCAGTATTTCCTGCGGATAAAATGCCGGAAGTGGGCAACGCACAGTGGAGTCGCAAGCTGGTAGGGGCCGGGGTCATGCAGCGCCTGGCTGACTTTACCCGGGAGCGGTTTGCGCCGGGGGCCGACAGCGGGTCGGAAATGCTTCAGAGCAGCGGTGAGAAAACCGGTGTGGTGGTGCACGGCAGCATTGAACTGACGGTGGGTTTTCAGGTGTATGAGCTGCAGGCCGGCGACGGCTTTTGCTTTGACAGCAGCCGGCCACACCGTTTCAGAAATACCGGTGATACCGAATGTGAGCTGTGTGTAGTAAACGTTCCCTTACCGGCAAAGCTCCACCAGCCGGGAATGTCCTGACAGGTATAGGATTCAAAAAAAACGGGCTGGCAGGGGATCACCCCGCAGCCCGTGAAATCCCGGCAGGTTCCCGGGAGTGGGTGGCTCTCACCCCATTTTCTCTGCGCCTGCTCAGGCAAACATTTCTTCGGCGGTTTCCCGCAGTACTTTCACTAACTGATCAATTTGTTCCGGCTCAATGGTCAGCGGCGGTGAGAAGGCGACAATGTTGCCCATGGTTCTCACCATGACGCCGCGCTTAAAACAGTTCTTCTGGAAGTCCAGCCCAACCGGGCCGTTGGCGGCGACGCTGGCATCGAACTGTACTGCACCCACCAGACCGTAGTTACGGATATCCACCACCTTTGGCGCATCTTTCAGACTGTGCAGGGCATCGGCAAAGTAATCGCCAATGGCACCACTGGCCCGGGTGAGCAGCTGTTCTTCATCATAGATATCCAGGGTAGCCAGACCGGCGGCACAGGCAACCGGGTGGGCTGAATAGGTATAACCGTGATAGAACTCGATGGCGCCGGGGGCGGCGTTGCTGACGATCTGATCGTGAATATGATCGCTGACAAACACTGCACCTAAGGGCATAACGCCATTGGTAATGCCCTTGGCAGAGGTAATCATGTCCGGAGTGACGCCAAATTCGGTGGCAGCGAACGGTGATCCCAGCCGGCCCCAGCCGGTGATGACTTCGTCGAAGATCAGCAGAATATCGTGTTGGGTGCAGATATCGCGGATACGCTGCAGATAACCTTCCGGTGGCATGATGACACCGCCGGCACCGCTTATCGGTTCGATAATGACCGCCGCAATGGTGTCGGCGTTGTGGAAGTTAATCAGAGATTCCAGCGCGTCTGCCTTGCTCAGGTCTTCTGCGGGTAAGCCACGGCTGAAGGCATTGTTTTCAATGTCCAGGGTGTGGGGCAGATGGTCGGTTTCCAGTAGCGGGCCAAAGCCGGTTCGGTTAGGGGTAAGTCCGCCCACGGATATGCCGCCGAAGTTGACGCCGTGGTAGGCCATTTCCCGGCCGATGAGCTTGAACTTGCCACTCTTGCCACGGGACTGCTGATATTGCAGAGCAATTTTCAGGGCGGACTCTACCGCTTCAGACCCTGAATTGGTGAAAAATACCTTGTTAAGCGGGTCCGGGGTGTATTGCACCAGACGGTTGGCAAATTCAAACCCAATGCTGTGGCCAAAGTTGAATGGCGAGGCGTAATCGAGGCTGCGAAGCTGGCGGCTGACGGCATCGGCGATCTGATGGCGGCCGTGGCCGGCGTTGACACACCACAGGCCTGCGGTGGCATCCAGAATCGGTTGCTGTTGTTCGTTGAAGTAGTAATTACCTTCAGCCCGGTCCAGCAGGCGGGGCTGTTGTTTGAAGTCTTTGTTTGCCGTAAAGGGCATCCAGAAGGCATCCATGTTGATAGCAGTCATACGGCAACCTTTTTATTTTATGCGTAATAATATGACCGTTATTATCGTGCCAGCGGTGCCGGTGATGTATCCCCTTAGTGAGTGATTGATGCGGGCCGGTAATCCGGGGCCGTAATCTGTTTTACGCGGATGTTGCTACCGGGGGCCGCCGGGTTAGTATGTGTGTGGTTGAAACAGGGGTATGGGATGGTGGCCATGGGAATAGGGAAGAAAGTGAATGTTAGATGAGCCACAGATGCTGCTGATTGTGCTGCTGGTATTTCTGTTTGCAGGTACGGTTAAAGGGGTTGTGGGGCTTGGACTGCCGACGATCAGTCTGGCCCTGATCTTACTGGTGTCTGATTTGCCGACAGCAATGGCGCTGTTGCTGGTGCCTTCATTTGTGACCAATGTCTGGCAGGCTCTGAGCACCGGCAATGGAGAGGCGGGGCAAACCCTTAGGGTGTGGCGGCGGGTCTGGCCGTTTATGTTGCCCGCTACATGTCTGGTGTGGTTGGGAGGGCAGGTATTAGCGACGGTTGATTTCTCTTATCTGACCCGCTTGCTGGGCGTACTGCTGGTGCTGTACAGCATAACCGGGCTGGCAGGATTGCGGTTTGATATAAACCGGTTGGCTGCAGGCTGGCATTCACCGCTGGCAATACTGGTGGGGAGTGTTAACGGTGTACTGACCGGCATGACAGGGTCTTTTACGGTCCCCGGAGTGATGTATCTGCAGGCACTGAATTTGTCCCGTGACGAGTTAATGCAGGCGATGGGTATGCTGTTCAGCCTGTCTTCGCTGGGGCTGGCCGTTACCCTGCAGGGCAATGGTATGCTGACGGCTGAGCACGGGCTGATGTCTCTGAGCGGATTATTACCCGCGATGGCGGGGATGTTTATTGGCCAGAAAATCCGTCAGGGGCTGTCGGCGGAGGCGTTCAGAAAAGCGCTGTTTATCGCGCTGTTACTGCTGGGGCTGTATATCCTGCTATGAGGAAAAGCGGCCATCCAGAACGGGCTGAATGGCCGTTTAATTATGTATTCAGGCGCTGAGCAGCTGTTTGCCTTTGGCGCTGAAGTTTTCCATCTCTTCCTGCGGTACAAATAAACCGCCGGTGGTCCAGAGCAGATGGGTGCTGTTATCGAGCTTATCGCTCAGTTGCAGCGTGTTCAGATAAGCTTGCCCTGCCGGGGTGCTGGTCAGCATATCCGGGCCGGTGAAACCTGCAGCGGCAGAAGGTTCGATTGAAATACCTTCGTGCTGTTGCAGCTGATAAAGGTATTCGAACAGCCGGTCATCACCAACGGTGAAGACGCCATCCAGCAGGGTGTGCATCATTTCACATACCCAGGGTGAAGCTTTACTCACCGCCAGACCGTCGGCTTCGGTGGCAACTTTGAGACCGAAGTCATAGACGCTTTGAATTTCGGTGTGTTCCTTCGCCTGCAAGCCTACCAGTACACAGGGCGCTTCAACCGGCTCAGCAAAGAAGCAGTGTACATGGGGACCGAGAATCAGGCGCAGGCCGTAGGCGATACCGCCCGGTGCGCCACCGACGCCGCAGGGCAGGTAAACAAATAACGGATGTTCAGCACCGACGCTGATATCCGCATCCTTAAGTTGTTGTTGCAAGCGCAGGGCAGCAACCGCATAACCGGTGAACAGTTGCTGAGAGTTTTCGTCATCGACAAAGTAGCTGTTCGGATCGGCATCGGATTCTGCCCGGCCGGCGGCAACAGCAGCACTGTAGTCATCCTTATGTTCAACCACTTTGACACCGCGTTTACGCAGGCGGGTTTTCTTCCATTCTTTAGCTTCAACGGACATATGCACGGTGGCCTTAAAGCCCAGCGCGGCGCTGATGATACCGATACTCAGGCCCAGATTGCCGGTACTGCTGACGGCAACTTCGTACTGGCTGAACAGGTTTTTGGCGGCTGCAGATAACAGTTTCAGATAATCGTCGTCGGTGTCTGAAAGGATACCGTGTTCAAGTGCCAGAGTTTCACTGTGGCAGAGTACTTCATAGATGCCGCCACGGGCTTTAACTGAGCCGGCTACTGGCAGTGCATGATCGCCTTTTATGAACAGCTGTCCGGGCAGCTCCGGATAAACGTTTGCCTGTAAAGCCGCTACCGGCTGCAGGGCTGATTCGATCAGTCCGCCGGCTTCCTGAAGTTCCGGGAACAGTTGTGTCAGTAACGGGGCGAAACGGCGCAGCCGGTTATCGGCATTGCGGATGTCGTCAATACCAAGTGGCAGGCCGGCATCAAAGCTGGCCTGACGGTGCGGGTTGACCCACAAAAACGGACTGCCCTGGCGAATCTGGCCGGCAGTATCAGCAGACGGATGCATTATTGTATGTCTTCTTTTACAGATTAGCGCGGATGGCTCGGGCTGATTGGCAGTGAAAGGGTTTCTTTCACTTCTTCCATGACGATATAGCTCTTGGAGTTCTTTACTCCAGGCAGTGTCAGCAGCATTTCACCCAGCAGTGCCCGGTATTCCGACATGTCGGCAATGCGTGCCTTGATCAGGAAGTCGGCATCACCGGATACCAGGTGGCATTCCTGTACATAGGGCAGGGTAGCAACTGCCTGATTAAATTTCTGGAAGGCATCAGGAGACTGGTAAGAAAGGGATATCTCGACAAATACCAGCATGCCGAACCCCATTGCCTGGGGATCAATGCGGGCGTAGTAGCCCTGGATCAGACCGTCTTTCTCTAAACGCTTTACCCGTTCCATGCAGGGAGTGGTACTCAGACCCACTGTATCAGCCAGATCTACGTAGCTGATCCGGCCGTTTTTTTGCAGGGTGTTAAGGATATTCAGGTCAATTTTATCCAGCTTGCGTTTGAGATGGTTTTTAGTCAGAGCCATAAGATTTTCTACTTTTTGAATCCTGAAGGGTTATAAACCTGAAAATTTACGTATTACAAAATAATAAACTACGAAAGCTGCAATATACTAGCTGAAAAGTTTGTTAGCAAATTTTTTGCTTTGGAAGTCGAGAGGCTCAGGTGGGGTGCAGTGGCTGTTAAGTATAGCCCTGACGGATAGTTTAACCGATCTTTCAGGTGGATTCCTTTGATTCATAAAGGTTCCTGAAACTTGATTGCCGGTATCTGTTTGCCCCTCTGCAGGCTCCAGTTAATTATAAAAATAGTAAAAGGTAGTGCAATGCAGATTGTTATTTTGGGCAGTGGCGTCATTGGTGTCACCAGCGCGTGGTATTTGGCCAAAGAAGGTCACGAAGTGACCGTTGTTGACCGGCAGGGTGCACCGGCGATGGAAACCAGCTTTGGTAATGCCGGCCAGATTTCACCGGGCTATTCTGCTCCCTGGGCTGCTCCGGGTGTACCGTTGAAAGCGATCAAGTGGATGATGCAGGATCTTGCCCCGCTGATGATCAACCCTAAAGTAAATGCCAACACCCTTAAGTGGATGAGCAAAATGTTGGCAAACTGTACTCAGAGTTCTTATCACGTTAACAAGGCCCGCATGATGCGTCTGGCTGAGTACAGCCGGGACTGTTTCCGCGATCTGCGTACGGAGCTGGATATTGATTATGAGCAGCGTACCGGCGGTACGTTGCAGTTATTCCGTACCCAGAAACAGGTGGATGCGGCAGCCAAAGATATTGCGGTGCTGGAAGAGTGCGGCGTGGATTACGAAGTACTGGACAGCGATGGCTGTGTCAGCCGTGAACCTGCACTGGGTCAGGTAAAAGAAAAGATTGTCGGTGGCCTGCGTTTGCCGGGTGATGAAACCGGCGACTGCTTTAAATTCACCAACGCGCTGGCGGAAGAGTGTAAGAAGCTGGGCGTTAAATTTATGTTCGACACAGACATTGACGGCCTGTTGAGCGACGACACCCAGATTGTCGGTGTTAAAACCAGCAAAGGCACACTGACTGCCGATCGTTACCTGATGTGTATGGGCAGTTACTCGACGCTGCACCTGGCCAATGTGGGTGTGGTTGTGCCGGTTTATCCGATTAAGGGCTACTCGTTGACACTGCCGATTATTGATGAGAGCAAGGCGCCTGTATCCACCATTATGGATGAAACTTACAAGGTTGCTGTGACCCGTTTTGAAGACCGTATCCGGGTTGGCGGTACGGCTGAAATTACCTCTTACAACACCGAGCTGATGGAAAAACGTCGCCGTAATGTTGAGCATACGGTGTCGGATCTGTTCCCGGGCGGGGGTGATGTGGCTAAGGCTGAATTCTGGACCGGCCTGCGTCCGATGACGCCGGACGGCACGCCGATTCTGGGTGGCACCCGTTACCCTAATCTGTACCTGAATACCGGTCACGGTACCCTGGGCTGGACCATGTCCCTGGGCTCCGGCAAGTTTGTTGCCGATGTTATCTGCGGTAAGCAAACGGATATTGATCCGGAAGGTATGTCAGTGGCCCGTTACGGTCACAAATAAGTGGATTAGCCGATCGCACAGGGGCAGATTATTCCCTGTGCGCTGCGGTTTTTAGCCGCTATAATCCAGCTTCTCATAGGTTCTGTGCCGGCCTGATGATATCTGTCAGGCCCGTAAATTTTATTTTTAAGGAGCAGTAAAATGCCGACAAAAACAATTATCGCGACTGAAAAAGCGCCTTCTGCTATCGGTACGTATTCTCAGGCAGTTAAAGTTGATAACACGGTCTACATTTCCGGTCAGATTCCTCTGAACCCTGAAACCATGCAGGTTGAAGACATGGCGTTTGAAGCGCAGGCGGTTCAGGTATTTGAAAACATGAAGGCCATCGCAGAAGAAGCAGGTGGCTCTATGAATGATATCGTTAAAGTGACTATCCTGCTGAGCGACCTGGCTAACTTTGCACAGGTTAACGAAGTCATGGCCCGTTATTTCTCTGAGCCATACCCTGCACGTGCTGCTTACGCGGTTAAAGCACTGCCTAAGGATGTGGACATCGAAGTTGAAGCCATCATGGTGGTTGGTTAATTTCGCAGGATTCTCTGTTAAGCGCGGGTGTAGCGCTTAACCGGTGAACAAGTGATAAACCGGCCTTTGAGGGCCGGTTTTTTTTATTTCAGACTCCCGATGACAAGTGCCGGAGTCTGGCTGATTTAAGGTAATAAGAACATATGAGTCGTGCTGCCAAAATTCGTGTAGATCTGGATGCCATCCGGCATAACTTCCGTCTGGCCCGCTCCCTGAGCCCGAGCAGTAATGCTGCGGCGATCATTAAAGCTAACGCTTATGGTCACGGTGCCGTTGAAGTGGCTAAAGCACTGGAAAGCGAAGCGGATGCTTTCGGGGTTGCCTGTATCGAAGAAGGTGTGGAGCTGGTGGAAGCCGGTATCAGCAAGCCGGTTCTGCTGCTGGAAGGTTTTTTTGAAGCCAGTGAGCTGGAGTACATCAGCGAGAACGGTATGTGGACTGCTATTCACAGCCTGCAGCAAATTGATGTGCTGGCCGAAGCTAAGCTGAGCAAGCCGGTTAAAGTCTGGCTGAAAATGGATTCTGGCATGCACCGTCTGGGTGTTGCTCCGGAAGATTATCAGTTGGCGTACCAGCGTCTGACTGCGCTGGATAATGTATCTGATGTGATTCTGATGAGCCACTTCGCCAGCGCCGATGATCCGAATGACAGCATGACCACTAAGCAAATGGAAATCTTTGATGCCCATACCCAGGGCATTGATGCGCCAAACAGCATTGCTAACTCGGCCGGTATCCTGGAGTGGGGCGATGCCCGCCGTGACTGGTTGCGTCCGGGGCTGATGCTGTACGGTGCGACACCGTTTGAACAGGCACAGGACAATGCGGATAAGCTGATTCCGGCAATGACACTGACCTCTGAAGTGATCGCTGTACGTGATGTTCAACCGGGTGAAACGGTTGGCTACAGCGGTACCTGGACCCCGGAAGAGGGCGTTGCCCGTGTCGGCACTGTTGCGCTGGGTTATGCAGACGGTTATCCCCGTTATGCGGGTACCGGTACGCCGGTGCTGGTTAATGGCCAGCGTTCACGCATCATCGGCCGGGTATCTATGGACATGCTGGCGATTGATCTGACCGGAATCGAGGGTGCGGATGTTGGCACTGAAGTAGAATTCTGGGGCAAGGATCTGAAAGCGGCGGAAATCGCCGGTTATGCCGGAACCATTCCTTATACACTGTTTACCGGCATTACCCGCCGGGTGCACAAAGAGTATGTGAACAAGTAATCTGCTGAACTGACAGATAATAAAAAAGGAGCCGTCGGCTCCTTTTTTTGTGTACGTCTGTACGCTGTCTCTGCTGATCAGGCTTCTTTCGCCAGTGCCAGCGCGGCGTCATTCAGCGGGGTGGTGTCGTCTACATTCTTAGCCTGCATATCGGCATGGTAAGAAGAACGGACCATCGGGCCGCTGGCGACACTCTTGAAGCCAAGCTCATAGCCCAGTACTTCATATTCCTTGAATTCTTCCGGTGTGACATAACGTTCCACAGCCAGGTGGTGCTTGGTTGGCTGCAGGTACTGACCAATGGTGATCATATCAACGTTATGGCTGCGCAGATCGCGCATCACTGCAAGAATTTCTTCTTTGGTTTCACCCAAACCGACCATCAGGCCGGACTTGGTATCTACCTGCGGATGGCGGTCTTTGAACTGTTTCAGCAGGTCCAGTGACCACTGGTAATCAGCTCCTGGCCGTACCTGCTTATACAGGCGCGGTACGGTTTCCAGGTTGTGATTAAGAACGTCCGGCACGTGTTCACTGAGGTTATCCAGTGCCACTGCCATACGGCCACGGAAGTCCGGTACCAGCAGTTCTACTTTGAGATCAGGGTTCAGCGCTCTTGCTTCCTTAACACATTCGGCAAAATGGCCGGAACCGCCATCACGCAGATCGTCACGGTCAACAGAGGTGATTACGACGTAGCGTAACCCCAGCTTGTTGATCGTTTCAGCAACGTTTCTTGGCTCTTCAGGGTCAAGCAGCATAGGCTTGCCGTGAGCCACGTCACAGAACGGACAGCGACGGGTACAGATCGCACCCATGATCATCAGTGTGGCGGTTTTGTGGCTGAAACATTCAGCCAGGTTAGGGCAGGAGGCTTCTTCACACACGGTATGCAGTTTCAGGTCGCGAAGCTGCTTCTTTACTTTTTTAACATTGGCATTGGATTGCGCATCAATGCGGATCCATTTCGGTTTACGCAGGCGCTCACGGCTCGGGTCCGGTTTGATCTTCAAACGGGCCATCTTGGATTCGCCTTTTAAATCTTTAAGTGCCGGCAATTCCTGAACAGGGATAAGCTCCATAGCGGTTACCTATGCAAAGTTAAAACAAGAAAAAAAGAGAGCCAGGGTATTGCAGGCGTAGCTGAGAGGCAAGCTCGCTCACGAGGCTCTAAAAATATGCCCTAGAGACTAAGGCATTTGCTTCGGAAGTGCATAATCTCACCGAGTGTGACCCCGGTGAGACTGTTAACCGCGATAGTAGCGTTGTTCGATGAATGGTGCTTTGGACACCACCATAGGCAAAGCTTTACCGCGGACGTTAGCATATACTTCAGTGCCCAGAGCTGCGTGCGCAGTTGCGACATAACCCATGGTAATTGGCACACCCAGAGTCGGTCCGAAAGAACCGCTGGTAACTACGCCGATCTTGTTACCTTCCGCGTCGGTGATGTCAGCGCCTTCACGGATAGGGGCTTTACCCTGAGCAATCATGCCAACGCGCTTGCGGCTGATGTTCTTGGTCGCGATCTGTTCGAAGATGATGTCAGCGCCAGGGAAGCCGCCAGCACGTTCGCCGTCTGCACGGCGACACTTGCTGATCGCCCACAGCAGGCTGCCTTCAACAGGGGTAGTGGTCTGATCCAGGTCGTGGCCGTACAGGCACAGGCCGGATTCCAGACGCAGGGAGTCACGGGCACCCAGGCCGATTGGCTCAACTTCAGGCTCAGCCAGAATGCGGCGAACCAGGGCTTCAGCCTGATCACTCGGGATAGATATTTCGTAGCCGTCTTCGCCGGTGTAACCGGAACGGCTGATCAGGCAGTCAACGCCGTCAATGGTCAGTGCACGGGAATCCATGAATACCAGATCGTGTACTTCAGGACAGATGCGACCCAGTGCTTCAGCAGCCTTCAGGCCCTGCAGAGCGACCAGAGAGCGGTTTTCCATGATTTCCAGGGTTACACCGTCAGACAGGTTTGCCTGCAGGTGAGCGATGTCCTGCTCTTTGCAGGCAGCGTTAACAACCAGATACAGGTGGTCGCCGTAGTTAGCAACCATCAGGTCGTCCATGATGCCGCCTTCTTCGTTGGTGAACAGCGCGTAACGCTGCTTGCCAACGGGCAGATCAATAATGTCTACAGGTACCAGCTTTTCCAGTACCGCTGCAGCGTTTTGACCAACCAGCTTTACCTGACCCATGTGAGAAACATCAAACAGACCGGCGTTGTCACGGCAGTGCAGGTGTTCTTTCTTCACACCTAATGGGTACTGAACAGGCATATCATAACCCGCGAAAGGTACCATTTTCGCGCCCAGTTCCAGGTGCAGGTCATACAAAGCTGTTTTGTGCAGTTCAGACATTGCTATCTCCGATAGATGCATGGCAGCCAGTGGCAGGCCATTGCGGTTGTACAAATACTGCGGTCAGTCAGTAAACCGACCGCGGCTTATTCAGATTTATGGGAAATACACTATTCAGTGAGAGACTGAGGATAATGCATTTTCCATAAATCAGCCTTAACCTGGATCAGGATAAGGCTGAAGGGATCAGATAACCGCAGTTAGCTGATCGGGTACAGATTAACCGTTTTCTTTGTTGTCAAAGAATTCCCGGGTCAACTTGAATACGATCGGGCTCAACAGTGCCAGAGCGATCAGGTTAGGAATTGCCATCATAGCGTTCAGCGTATCCGCTACCAGCCAGATGAAATCCAGGCTAACTACTGCACCTAAAGGTACAGCCAGGATCCAAAGTACACGGTAAGGCTTAACTGCTTTCACACCGAACAGATATTCGATAGAACGCTCACCGTAGAAAGACCAGCCGATGATTGTAGTGAAGGCGAAGATAGCCAGAGAGATTGCAATCAGGTAGTTACCCAGGCCAGGCAGAGCACTTGCGAATGCCGCAGATGTCAGCGCTGCACCGGATACACCTGAAGTCCATTCACCGGAGGTAATGATTACCAGACCTGTGATAGAACAGATGATCAGTGTATCAATGAATGTACCCAGCATTGCGACCAGACCCTGACGAACAGGACTCTTGGTTTGCGCAGCAGCGTGTGCAATAGGCGCAGAACCCAGACCTGCTTCGTTAGAGAATACACCACGTGCAACACCGAAGCGGATCGCCATCCACACAGCAGCACCTGCGAAACCACCTTCAGCAGCAGTACCAGTGAACGCGTGAGTGAATACCATGTCCAGCGCAGCAGGGATCGCTTCAGAGTTGATACCCAGAACGATCAGACCGGCAGTCAGGTAAGCAATTGCCATGATAGGTACCAGAGAACCGGCAACATTACCGATACGCTTGATACCACCGATCAGTACCAGACCAACCAGAACCATCAGCACAACACCTGTTACCCAGGTAGGGATGCTGAAGTTAGCGTGGATAACGTCTGCAACAGAGTTAGACTGTACAGTGTTACCGATACCGAAAGCAGCTACCGCAGCGAATACTGCGAAAACAGTACCCAGCCAGGCCCACTTGTTACCCAGACCGTTTTTGATGTAGTACATCGGGCCACCAACATGGTTGCCTTCTTCGTCGACTTCACGGTATTTAACCGCCAGAACAGCCTCGGAGTACTTAGTAGCCATACCTACCAGAGCAGTACACCACATCCAGAACAGGGCGCCAGGGCCACCCAGAAATACCGCTGTAGCAACACCGGCAATATTACCAGTACCTACAGTCGCAGAAAGCGCAGTCATCAGCGCCTGAAATGGAGAGATCTCGCCCTCTTTTTCTTCACCTTGTTCGCTGGTACGGCCTTTCCAAAGAAGGCTGAAACCTGTACCCAGCTTAAGGATTGGCATCAGACGTAAACCTAACATCAGGAATAAGCCGACACCTAAGATCAAGACCAGCATCATTGGACCCCAAACGATGCTATTAATCTCACCAATAATCGAAGTTAACGTTTCCATAAAGGAGACTCCAGAAGGTTTTATTGTTGTTGTTAACCGACAACCCCTGGACGGGTCGACGGTTTTGAAAATCAGTTCCCGGTCAAAGCTTAGTCGATTTCTGGAGAAGTGATTTCCTCAGAAAACTTTTTTGCGAAAACAGAAAATTAATTTCCAATAGGAAACAAGATACACCACAAGGAAATATTTTTCCAACCCAAAATGGCGTAAAACCTGTTCTTTGTCAGCCAGTCCGGAAATATGTCCAGCGATTTGTCTTTAATTACAAGGGACTAAAGTCGTAAGGGGGAATGAAAAAAATCTACAAAACGACCTGAAATGGTGCATGTTTCCTAAAGTAAACGGAAAATCAGAGAATCTGTGCATTCCTGCCGGAGGGCAGGGCTGCGAGCAGGTATGTTTCTTTTTGGAAAAGCTGACGTATCAGCTGTTTTTGTATGAAATGCACAGGAATGGCGGTTATTGCCGGCCCGGCGGGGCGGTTACCGGGCGCCTGTAATAAAGAAGCAGCAGGCAGGCATTACAGGATCTGAAGTTGTGGTGTGTCAGGGGAGAGCTGTTAACAGAGGGGGGGTTGCTGCTTAATTAAGCAGTAACCCACAGTACTTCAGCGTCTTCTTCGCTGGTAGAAACCAGTGCATGACCCATTTCGCAATCATAGTAAGCGCTGTCACCGGTGTGCAGTTCAATGGGCTCATAGAACTCAGTGTAAAACATGATGCTGCCACTGATGACGAACAGGAACTCTTCACCGTCGTGGCGAATCCAGTCCTGGTATTCGTCCCATGAATGGGTGCGGACTGTGGTACGGAACGGTACCATTTTTTTACTGCTCAGCTGAGTGGCCAGCAGTTCATGCTCATAGGTTGGCGTCGGGTGGGGGCGACCTTCACCTTTACGGGTGATATCGCGGCGGCCACCGCTGCCGGGTGCTTTCTGTTTTGGCTGGCTGAACAGCTGGGGAATATCAATGCCCAGGCCTTTTACCAGCTTGTTAACAGCGGTGAAGGTAGGGGAGATCTGTTCATTTTCGATCTTTGACAGAGTTGAGCGTGCCAGACCGGTCAGCTTGCTGGCTTCTTCTAAGGTCAGATTTTGACTTAAGCGGATTTCACGAACCCGTTTACCCAGTTCAAGCGGCTCCACCATTGCTTCAGCATTGGGAGACTGGGTACTGACTTCCAGGGTTTTTTCAGATTGCAGAAAAGACGGTTTTTCGGACATATTTTTTTACCATAACGATCAGGGTGTTTTTGCCAAAAGTGTCACTGAAAATCTTCAGCGTATCCTTCATCAAAAACAGGTGTACAAGCATAGGTTCAAACAATAAGCACGTGTGGTCACGTTGTAATTATTAAGTTAAAAACACATCTAAGTCTCTGTTTAGCAAACGCTATGTTTACTGCCATTTGACCCAGACAAATCAATATGCCCTGCCAGCAATATTACACAAGGCAGCAATCCTTGAAAAGTGAATAACCTTATAGGCGACGCGAATAGACACAAAGGTGTCCGTTTACTCAAAAACAAGATGTTTCCTATAAGAAACTTTTTGTTGATTTTGGAAATAAGTGTTGCTAGTCTGAGAAAACTATAGTTTATGTTGCGTTGTTTCGCAGATAAGAATCAGACAGGTGTTATGAAACACTGCCTGAGGTAGCCATATAAAAGATGGCTGTCTGACGGAACAGCTTGCAGATACAGCCGACAGGCACATGCTGTAAGAGCTTTCAATAAAGGCTCTTTTAATAATAAGAGTGAACGTGGCAGCGCCACGCAGGTTATGACAATGCCGTTAAGTATTTTTGACTTATATAAAGTAGGTGTGGGGCCCTCAAGTTCTCATACAGTTGGACCGATGGTCGCGGCAAACCGTTTCCTGGATTCACTCGACGCATTACAGCTTATGGATCAGATCGCCAGCGTTAAAGTAGCGTTATACGGTTCCCTGGCAATGACCGGTGTGGGCCATGCAACCGATGTGGCGACCATGGTCGGGTTGCTGGGCGAAGCCCCGGATACTGTAGATCCGGACATGATTCCACAGTATATCCGCGAGATCGAAGCGCAGGGTGTGATCCGGCTAGCGGGTACACATGCCGTACCTTTTATTAAGTCTGAACATCTGCCGTTCCATTTTGGCGAGTCTTTGCCCAAGCATCCGAACGGAATGCGCTTCTTTGCCTATGATGCCGCCGGTGTGATTTTACATGATGCTATCTTTTATTCTGTCGGCGGTGGTTTTGTTCTGAGTGACGCCGAAGCCGATCAGCAGGGGGCCGGTGCTGAACCGGCTGTTCGCGTGCCATATCACTTTGATAATGGCGAAGAGCTGCTTGCGTTGTGTGACAGCAATAATATGACCATCGCAGAACTGATACAGAAGAATGAACTGGCGTTCCATGATCAGCAAACGGTGACAGTCAGGCTGCGTCAGATCTGGGATGTAATGGACGCCTGTATTAAGCGTGGCTGCAATGAAAAGGGTGATTTACCCGGTGGCCTGGATCTTAAACGCCGTGCACCTGTTTTATATCAAGAACTGCAGGATGATAGTCAGGCAGCATTACAGGATCAACTGGCCGTCATGGACTGGGTTAACCTGTTCGCCATTGCTGTGAACGAGGAAAACGCTGCCGGAGGCCGCGTGGTGACTGCTCCGACGAATGGTGCGGCAGGTGTTATTCCGGCGGTTCTGGCCTACTACGACCGTTTTGTACCGGGTGCCGATGAAAAGGGCATCTTTGATTTTCTGGCAACATCAGCAGCTATTGGCATGCTGTATAAAAAGAATGCCTCGATTTCGGCAGCTGAAGTGGGCTGTCAGGGTGAGATTGGTGTTGCCTGTTCCATGGCGGCCGGTGCGTTATGCGCAGTCATGGGCGGCACGGTTCAGCAGGTGGAGAACGCCGCTGAAATCGGTATGGAACATAACCTGGGGCTGACCTGTGATCCGATTGCCGGTCTGGTGCAGGTGCCCTGTATTGAACGAAACACGATGGGAGCGGTGAAGGCGATTAACGCTGCCCGCCTGGCGCTGCGAGGCGACGGTGAGCACCACGTTTCCCTGGATTCAGTCATCGAGACCATGCGTCAGACAGGGCTGGATATGCAAGATAAGTATAAAGAAACGTCCCAGGGCGGTTTGGCTGTTAACGTTGTTGCCTGTTAACAGCGGCCTGCTAATGCTGTGGAATAAAACTAAGAGCGAGTGTTAAAAATGAGTCATAACGATCAGGCCCTTGAAGCCTTTTTCAGCCAGGATCTGGCAGCTGCTGATGCCGAGCTGATGGCATCTGTCAACGAAGAGTTTGTCCGTCAGGAAAACCAGATCGAGCTGATTGCTTCTGAAAACATTGTTTCCAAAGCAGTGATGCAGGCGCAGGGTACTGTACTGACTAACAAGTACGCTGAAGGTTACCCGGGCCGTCGTTACTACGGTGGTTGCGAGTACGTTGATAAGGCAGAAGGCCTGGCAATTGAGCGTGCTAAAACGCTGTTCAACTGTGAATTCATTAACGTTCAGCCGCACTCCGGTGCTCAGGCGAACGGCGCGGTTATGCTGGCGCTGCTGCAGCCGGGCGACACTGTTCTGGGTATGTCTCTGGATGCCGGTGGTCACCTGACGCACGGTGCACGTCCTGCACTGTCTGGTAAATGGTTTAAAGCAGAACAGTACGGTGTGTCTGAAAAAGACTGCCGTATTGATTACGATGCGGTTGAGAAGCAGGCAGTTGAATGCCAGCCTAAACTGATCATTGCTGGCGGTTCTGCTATTCCACGTGAAATTGATTTTGCCCGTTTCCGTGAAATCGCTGACAAGGTTGGCGCATACCTGATGGTCGACATGGCGCACATCGCCGGTCTGGTTGCGACAGGTGTACACCCAAGCCCGCTGCCACACGCGCACGTTGTGACAACGACTACTCATAAAACCCTGCGTGGACCACGTGGCGGTATGATCCTGTCTAACGATCTGGATATCGGTAAGAAGATTAACTCTGCTGTATTCCCGGGTCTGCAGGGCGGTCCTCTGATGCACGTGATTGCTGCAAAGGCTGTTGCATTCGGTGAAGCGCTGCGTCCTGAATTTAAAACGTACATCCAGCAGGTTGTTGCTAACGCACAGGCGCTGGCTGAGGTTATGGTTGAGCGTGGCTGTGCGGTTGTCACCGACGGTACTGACACTCACCTGATGCTGGTTGATTTACGGCCTAAAGGCCTGAAAGGTAATGCGGTAGAAGACGCTCTTGAGCGTGCCGGCATTACCTGTAACAAGAACGGTATTCCGTTCGACTCTGAAAAACCAATGATCACGTCCGGTATCCGTCTGGGTACACCTGCCGGTACCAGCCGTGGTTTTGGTGAAGAAGAATTCCGCTTGATCGGTAATCTGATCAACGATGTCTTGGACGGCTTAGTGGCTAACCCTGACGACAATTCTGAGGTAGAGGCCAAGGTTCGCACCCAGGTGGAAGCTTTGTGCCAGAAATTCCCTCTTTACCGTTAATCTGAATATTACTTAAGGAAATTAAACATGAGCATTCCTGCAAACTATCGCTTCGCCCCTAGCCACGAGTGGGTTCTGGACAACGGTGACGGCACCGTAACAGTTGGTATTTCTGACCACGCTCAGGAGCTGCTGGGTGACGTTGTATTCGTTGAACTGCCTGAAGTTGGCCGTGAAGTTGCTGCTGGCGAAGAGTTCTCTCTGGTTGAGTCTGTAAAAGCGGCTTCTGACATCTACGCTGCAGTTGGCGGTGAAGTTGTTGAAGTGAACGAAGCGCTGGAAGACGAGCCGGATCTGGTAAACAGCGAGCCTTTCGAAGGCGGTTGGATTGCTAAACTGAAAGTGGCTGATGCTGCTGAACTGGAAAAGCTGCTGGATGCTGAAGCATACGCAGCAACGATTGCCGAAGAAGCCTAAGGACTCCCTGTGTAGATCAGATGGTTTGGGCACCGCTCTTACACGTTCACGGTTGAGAGTCGAACCGTCTGATCTGTATACATTAGGTAAAAGTTTAAGTTCTTTGGCAAACCGCGGGCCGGACGCTCAGCCCTCATGAGCACCGGCCCGCACCCCCTACGGGGATGCAGGGCAGTATGAACTGATTTTTCTGACTGCATTCTTCAAATAATTTGTTCCGGTCGTTGTTGTATTTTGATAAGCGGCCGGACGGTGTACTGACAGGTTATTGTTATGGCTACAGATACTCATACCCTGGGTGATCTATTACAGACGGGTGATTTCACCCGCCGTCACGTCGGCCCGGATGCTGAACAAACCCGCGAAATGCTGGATTCCCTGGGCGTTAGCTCTTTAGATGAGCTGATTGAAAAAACCGTTCCGGACTCGATCCGTCTGGATGATGCCCTGACGATGGATGACAGCGTTACTGAAAGTGATGCCCTTGCATACCTGAAGACTCTTGCCAGTGAAAACGTGGTAAATAAGTCTTACATCGGTATGGGTTATAGCAACACCAAGGTACCAAACGTTATTTTACGTAATGTTCTGGAAAACCCGGGTTGGTACACCGCTTATACGCCTTATCAGCCTGAGATTGCTCAGGGCCGTCTTGAAGCACTGCTGAACTATCAGCAGATGGTAATGGACCTGACCGGCATGGATCTGGCGAACGCGTCTCTGCTGGATGAAGCAACTGCTGCTGCAGAAGCCATGACGCTGTGCAAGCGTTCTAACCGCAAGAAGACTGACGTTTACTTTGTGGCTGACGATGTTCACCCACAAACCATCGCTGTTATCAAAACCCGTGCTGAATACTTCGGCTACGACGTGGTTGTCGGTAACCCGCTGACTGATCTGGAAGCTGCAGACGCTTTCGGTGCTCAGCTGCAATACCCAAGCACATACGGCGATATTCACGACATTAAAGCCGTTATCGAACAGGCAAAAGCTCAGAAGACCATGGTTGCTGTTGCGACTGACCTGCTGGCGCTGATGTTACTGAAGTCACCGGGCGAACTGGGTGCAGACGTTGTACTGGGTTCTGCTCAGCGTTTCGGTGTACCAATGGGCTTTGGTGGCCCACACGCTGCTTTCTTCGCTGCCAGTGAAAAACTGAAGCGTTCTGTTCCTGGCCGTATCATCGGTGTATCTGTTGATACCAGCGGTAATCAGGCGCTGCGTATGGCGATGCAGACCCGTGAGCAGCATATCCGTCGTGAGAAAGCTAACTCAAACATCTGTACTGCTCAGGCGCTGTTGGCAAACATGGCGTCTTTCTACACAGTTTACCACGGTCCGCAAGGTCTGAAGACCATTGCTGAGCGTGTACACCGTCTGACTGCGATCCTGGCGAACGGCCTGCGCAGCAAGGGCGTTGCTCTGAATGACACGTACTTTGATACCCTGACCCTGACGTTGCCTGAAACCGCTGCTGAGGTTTATCAGCGTGGTCTGGATAACGGTTGTAACCTGCGTAATGTTGCTGCTGATAAGCTGGGCATCTCTCTGGACGAAACCACTACTGCTGCTGATGTTGCACAGTTGTTTGATATTGTTCTGGGTGAAGGTCACGGCCTGGACGTTGCTGCACTGGATGCTGACATCGTTGGTGGTGCTGCGACTGGTATCTCTGCTGAACAGCGTCGTGAAGATGCGGTTCTGTCACACCCTGTATTCAACAGCTACCACAGCGAAACTGACATGCTGCGGTACATGAAGAAGCTGGAAAACAAAGACTACTCGCTGGTTCACGGTATGATCCCACTGGGATCTTGTACTATGAAGCTGAACGCGACTGCAGAAATGATTCCGGTTACCTGGCCTGAATTCGCTAACATGCACCCGTTCGCGCCGGAAGATCAGACTCAGGGTTACCTGAAAATGATCAACGAACTGGAAGCTGATCTGGTTGAGATCACCGGTTACGACAACGTTTCTATGCAGCCTAACTCCGGTGCACAGGGCGAATACGCCGGTCTGCTGGCGATCCGTAAGTATCAGGAAGCAAACGGTGAAGGTCACCGTAACGTATGTCTGATTCCTTCATCAGCACACGGTACTAACCCTGCATCTGCAGCCATGATGGGCATGAAAGTTGTGATCACTGAATGTGATGCCAACGGTAACGTTGATGTTGCTGACATGCGTGCTAAAGCTGAACTGCATAAAGACAACCTGTCTGCACTGATGATCACTTACCCGTCTACCCACGGTGTATACGAAGAAGAGATCGTTGAAATCTGTGACATCATTCACCAAAACGGTGGTCAGGTGTACATGGACGGTGCCAACATGAACGCTCAGGTGGGTATTTCCAAGCCAGGCGTTATCGGTTCTGATGTATCTCACCTGAACCTGCACAAAACGTTCGCTATCCCGCACGGTGGCGGTGGTCCGGGTGTTGGTCCTATCGGTGTTAAGAGCCACCTGGCACCATACCTGCCTGGTCATCAGGTCAGCCCGACCGGTGTGGTCAGTGCTGACAACGGTGCTGTCGCAGCAGCGCCTTATGGTAGCGGCGCGATCCTGCCGATTACCTGGGCATACATTAAGATGCTGGGTAAGTCTGGCCTGAAGCGTTCCACGCAGATGGCGATCCTGAATGCCAACTACATGACTGAGCAGCTGGCGGCACACTACCCGGTTCTGTACCGTGGCCGTAACAACAAGGTTGCGCACGAGTGCATCGTTGATATCCGTCCGCTGAAAGAGTCTTCCGGTGTATCTGAAGAAGATATCGCGAAGCGTCTGATGGACTACGGTTTCCACGCACCGACGATGTCTTTCCCGGTTGCCGGTACCTTGATGATCGAGCCGACTGAATCTGAGTCCAAGGTTGAGATCGACCGTTTCGTGGATGCTCTGGTTCAGATCCGTGATGAGATCAACAAGGTTGAGTCTGGTGTATGGCCTGCGGATAACAACCCGCTGCGCAATGCGCCTCACACTCAGGCTGATGTAATGAGCGCAGACTGGGAACGTCCTTACTCCCGTGAAGAAGCGGTATTCCCGAATGCTGCTACCCGCGCGAATAAGTTCTGGCCAGCGACTAACCGTATCGACAACGTTTACGGTGACCGTAACTTCATCTGTTCCTGCCCGGGTGTAGACAGCTACCGCGACGAGTAACAGATAACAGCCCGGATTCATGCCGGGCTGAACAAACATCGTTAGCTACCGATACGAGTAGTAAAATGATGTGCCCAAGCGTGAGAGTAAGCTCTATCCGTCGAGCTTAAACAAAGGCGTACCCTAACGGGTGCGCCTTTTTTCGTTGTAGGCTGCCATAGATGTTTATTATGATGCTTATCCGGTTATGTTTGCGCAAACAGCTTCATCAGGGAGGTACGTATAATGACACACAGCGTATTCAGTCATGTGACCCTGGGGTCTAATGATTTATCAAAATCAGCCGCATTTTATGATGCGGTAATGCCCACACTGGGGCTGCACAGAATCCCTAAGCCTGAAGGTAAGCCACCCGCTTATGCGCGGCCTGTAAAAGAGGGGGATGGGTTTGAACTGCCTTATATTTATATTTACTCCCCCTATGACGGTGCGTCTGCCAGCGTGGGAAATGGCAGCCATCTGGCGTTACAGGCAGGTTCCTCTGATGCGGTTAAGAGGTTTTATGAAGCGGCATTGGAAAACGGGGGCTGTGATGAAGGAGCGCCCGGCATACGCGGGCATTACGGTGATAACTATTTTGCTGCGTACGTGCGTGACCCGGATGGTAACAAGCTGCAAGCGGTGTGTTATCTGTAGGTGTTAAGAAACCGGCCGGGTAAGGACAACTTACCCAGCCGGTATTTTCAAAGCAGACAGAGAATGGGTTTATCTGAAACGTTCTTCTGCCAGTTGATCGGCAATCTCGCCGGTAGGGCGTTTCTGTTGTGCTGATCGCTGAAAGATTTCATTCAGTGTGTCACTGATCGTTTCAATATGTGCCCGGACTTTCAGGTGTTCATGGCCAATACGTTCATGGTAGAGGTCAATAATACCGCCGGCATTCAGGGCATAGTCCGGCGCGTAGAGAATGCCCCGTTCCTGCAACATCAGATCGTGACGCTGTCCAGCCAGCTGGTTATTGGCGGCACCGGCAACAACTTTGGCACTGAGCAGGGGAATGGTTGCATCGTTCAGCACGGCACCCAGTGCACAGGGGGCGAACACATCTGCGTCTACGCTGTAAATTTCCTGTCCGTCCACGGCGATTGCTCCAAATTCAGCCTGTGCCTGTGTGATCCGTTCCGGATGAATATCAGTGATATAGAGCTGTGCTCCGGCGTTATGCAACAGTTCGCATAGCCGGTAGCCGACATTGCCGATGCCCTGAACGGCGACCTTAATACCGTCCAGATGATTACAGCCCAGACGGTGCTGAACAGCTGCTTTCAGGCCGGTAAACACACCATAGGCGGTGGCCGGTGACGGGTCACCGTTACAGGGGGCACCGTCAATGCCGATACGGTCGGTGATGCCGGCAACATTGGTTGTATGCTTGGCCATGACACTCAGGTCAGCCACGCTGGTGCCGGAGTCTTCCGCTGCGATATAACGGTTGCCGGTACGTTCCAGCATTCGCCCCATTGCGGCCAGCAGTTCCGGTGTTTTATGGCGTTGCGGATCACCGATAATGACGGATTTACCACCGCCCAGGTCCAGATTGGCCAGCGCGGATTTATAAGTCATGCCCCGGGACAGACGCAATACATCTGTCAGGGCGTCTGCATCGCTGGCGTAATGCCACATGCGGCAACCGCCCAGTGCAGGGCCCCGGTTGGTATTATGGACAGCAATAATTGCTTGTAGGCCTGTGTCCGGATCATGGTAGCAACTGATCTGTTCGTGCTGGTCATATTCAGGATGGCTGAAAATGCTCATAGCCGTGTGTTTCCTTTTTCCTGTGCGTGTTAGTGGGCTGTTTAGCCGTAGGGTTAGTTAACAGGGCCGGGTACTTCTGTGCTGAAAGGTACCCGGCGGTATATCAGGTGGCCGTCATTTTGGCTGCCGGATTATTATCTGATGAAAAATGACTGAGTAATTGCAGACGTTCCGGCTGAACTTTCAGCCAGGCGGCATCTTTAACCGGGCCATAGCCCCGGATCTGGCCCGGCAGTTCTGCAAGGGCGCAGGCAGCGGCATAGTTATCCGCACTGAGATTGCTGAGAATCAGTCGGATATCCTGTTCGTACTGCTGAATCAACTGGCGTTCCAATTGGCGGTCATGGCTGTAGGCAAATATATCCAGCGCAGTGCCCCGCAACGGTTTAAGTTTAGCCAGCAGTTTCAGGACCGGCAGGTATTTCTGGCTGAATTTGCGCTTACGTGGCCGGCCGGTTGCCGGATCTGTTTTCGCCAGTAACGGCGGTGCCAGGTTGAATTCCAGTTCGATTTCGCCAGTGAACTGTTGTTTCAGCTGGTGCCGGAATGTGTCGGAGGTGAGTTGCCGGGCCACTTCGTACTCATCTTTATAGGCCAGTAATTTGCTGTACTGGGTTGCTACCGCGATAGCCAGCCGCTGGCCAAGACGCATATCTTTAGTGTGCAGCTGAACGCGCTGCACCAGTTTCTCATAGCGTTTGGCCAGCGCTCTGTTCTGATAACCGGTGAGGTGTTGCTTCTCCCGCTGAATGATAGTGTCCAGTGATGGCATCAGCTGAACCGCATCGGCGGCCGGTGCTGCTTTTCCGAAGGCAATGTCTCTGACTGCAGCAAGATCAACCGCTGCCCGGCGGCCCCAGAGGAAGGCATCAATATTCGCCTGTACTGCGACGCCGTTCAGTTTGATCGCCTGTTCAATGGATGCGCGTTCCAGCGGGATCAGGCCCTGTTGCCAGGCATAGCCAATGCAGAACAGGTTGACTGCCATACCGTCTCCGAGTAAGTGAGTGGCCAGCTCGGTGGCATCCAGTGCATAGCTTTGTACCGCGGTGTTCTGAATCACTGCTTCCATGGCGTCATTAGGCACTTCCAGATCAGGTTCCCGGGTGAAGGCGGCGGGCATGCTTTTATGGTTGTTAATCACCACGTGGCTACGGCTGCTTTCCAGTTTGCCGAGTGCTTCTTCGCTGGCGCCAACCATGAGATCAAAGCTCACCATCAGATCGGTTTCACCGGCAGGAATCCGCACGGTGTGAATCCGCTCCTGGCTGTCCGCGATGCGGATATGGCTCATGACCGCACCGAATTTTTGTGCCAGTCCGATCTGGTCCAATACCCCGATGCCTTTGTTTTCGATGTGTGCGGCCATACCCAGCAGGGCACTGACGGTGACCACACCGGTGCCGCCCACGCCGGTCAGCATGATGTTATAGGGCGTGTTACAGGCAGGTAACTGCGGTTCGGGTAAGGCGGGAAAACTGATCTGGCTGAAGTCCATATCCGGCTTACGCAGTTCGCCGCCTTTCACCGTGACAAAACTCGGGCAGAAGCCCCGCACGCAACTGAAGTCTTTGTTACATGAGGACTGGTTGATGTTGCGTTTGCGGCCCCGTTCAGTTTCCAGTGGCTCCACTGACAAACAGTTGGATTGCACGCCGCAGTCGCCACAGCCTTCACAGATTTCACTGTTAATGACAACCCGCTGTGCAGGGTTGTGCATCTGGCCCCGGTGACGGCGCCGGCGTTTTTCAGCGGCGCAGGTCTGGTCATAAATCATTACGCTGCAGCCTTCAATGTCTCTCAGTTCCAGCTGAACAGCCTGTAATTCGTCCCGGTGATGAAAGGTGACACCGCTGGCGAATTCACTGTAATTACGGTATTTGCCCGGATCGTCACTGACGATGGCGATTCTGCGGATGCCTTCCCCGTATACCTGATGGCTGATCTGTTGCACACTCAGGCTGCCGTCCACCGGCTGGCCGCCGGTCATGGCGACTGCGTCGTTATAGAGAATTTTATAGGTGATGTTGACGCCGGAGGCGACTGCGGCACGAATTGCCAGCAGGCCTGAGTGGAAGTAGGTGCCGTCGCCAAGATTCTGGAACACGTGATTGGTTTCAGTGAAAGGGGCCTGGCCGATCCAGGTTGCGCCTTCGCCGCCCATCTGGGTGAAGGTTTCGGTGCCTCTGTTCATCCAGGTTGCCATGTAATGGCAGCCGATCCCCCCTAGTGCCCGGCTGCCGTCCGGTAGCGTCGTTGAGGTATTGTGCGGACAACCGGAACAGAAGTGCGGGGTACGTTCAATCAGGGCACGGGGGCGGGCCAGTTCTGCTTCTTTAGCGGTTAGAAAGTCCAGCCGTTGCTGCGTTTCAGGGCTGCTGTAAAACGCTTCGGTGCGGCGGGCGATTGCCCGGGCGATCATCGCGGGCGTCAGTTCGCCCAGGGTGGTCAGCAGTTCCTGTCCAAGGTTATCCAGTTTACCGGTGATCCGGGGGGGCGTGTGTCCCTGTGTGTTGAATCGCTGATAGAGTTGTTGGCGCAGTTGCTCTTCGATTACCCCGCGCTTTTCTTCAATCACCAGAATTTCATCCAGCCCCTGGCTGAAGGCTTCGATTCCCTGAGGTTCAAGGGGCCACGGCATGGCAACCTTGTACAGGCGAATCCCCAGGTCTTCGGCCAGTTCGTGACTTATACCTAAATCTTCCAGTGCCTGCAGTACGTCCAGATAGGATTTACCAGCAGAGATGATCCCCAGCCGGGGTTTAAGCGGATTGATAATGGTTTTATCCAGCTTGTTGGCCCGGCAAAAAGCCCGTGCTGCTTCCAGCTTGTGTTCGTGCAGACGAACTTCCTGTTGCAAAGGTTTGTCTGGCCAGCGGGCATTGAGACCGTCACTGGGTTTACCTTCGCTGACTGGGTAACCGATTGTGACGCGGGTCTGATTCAGATCCACCCGGCTGCCGGAGTCCATTACCTCAGCCAGTGCCTTGAGGCCTACCCAGCAGCCGCTGTAGCGGGACATAGCCCAGCCATAGAGACCGTATTCGATCAGTTCCTGAATATTTCCCGGATACAGGTAGGGCATCAGGGCATCCATGAAGGCGTAATCACTCTGGTGAGGCAGGGTGGAAGATTTGCAGGCATGATCATCGCCGGCCACGGCCAGCACGCCGCCCAGTGGGGTGGTGCCAAAGGCGTTGGCATGTTTGAACACGTCACCGCTGCGGTCTACGCCGGGCCCTTTGCCGTACCAGAGGCCGAAAACGCCGTCATATTTTGCCCCGGGAAAGACATTTGCCTGTTGTGAGCCCCAGACTGCAGTTGCCCCCAGATCTTCGTTTACGCCGGGCTGAAAGGTAATGTTGTGGGCTGTCAGCCGGTCTTTGATTTGCCACAGGGTTTTATCAAAATGCCCCAGTGGCGAGCCCCGGTAGCCGGATATAAAACCGGCGGTGTTGTAGCCGGCCTGCTGATCCTGAATTGCCTGTAGCATGGGGAGCCGGGCCAGTGCCTGGCTGCCGGTCAGATAGACCTGACCATGATTTTGTTGCCATTTATCGTCCAGTGAAACCGGTGCAAAAGTGGTCATTTGCATACCTCCTGCTGCGACAGTGATGCCGCGCTGAATACTCGTGAATTAACCGCCAGAAAATGTGGAAAAATCAGCGGCGGAGTATCAGGGGAGGGCAGAGGTACGGGTGACGAACAGAAGAGAAAACGGGTGCAACAACGTTCTGGCCGGGTAAGGCTGCTTGTCGGGTCATAATGATTACCTTTCACCGTAACCGGATCGCGGTCTGGGTGATTTTTTGTTGTTATTGTCAACAGGTGTTGAATTTACCCTTGTGGGGTGTGGGTCTAACCTAGAGGGGCATTGTGACGCTGTCAAATCATCCCGCTTAGGGATATTTCTGTGCAGCGGAGGGCATTTCGCAGATATTTTTCTGGCGAAATCAGATTTTGGCGGATTTATCTGAATCTGCTGGCCGGTTCAGATAAATGCTGATTTTTTGACAGATGGCGCATATTTCCTGCCCTTTTGGTGCAAAAGTCGTACTACATTACCCGGTAACGTTAAGTTAAATATTTGTTTGTGTTACATTTTTCATCTGGTATTCAGAGGTGAACCAAGGAGAGTGCAGATGCGTATTGCAGCACTGTTAGCAGTATTATTAGGTTTGAGTGTCAGTGCTCAGGCTGAGGTCATGGGTGACCGGGATGGCGAGCTGCGGGAAACAGCATCAGGTGTGTTACTGGCCTGGGATGATGTCGGCCAGACATGGCGCAAACCGGTGGCGTTTTGGCAGGCATTTGCTCAGCGCGAAGGGGTAAAGAGCTGGGGGCAGAGCCGTGAGTATCCTCCTTATGATGATGTAAGAGAGCTGGATGTGTTCATGGTTGAACTGGATTCCGGTCTGTGTCTGATGCAGTTTTACCATCAGCGCTGGCGTCGGGCGAACGATGTGCGGCGCTGGTCTCCGGGATTTAACAGCCTGGCAGGCTGTCCGGACGTTTTTAAATAATCAAACCGGGTAACGGGCGGGAACTTGTCAGGGAATTCAATGGTCTACAGTTGACTGTTATTCCCTGTTCCGTATTAAGTTTCGCCGGTTCCCCGCCGGCGGACTGCTCAGAATAATAAATGGAGCCTGTATGTCTGTTTCCCGGATTTCTCCCGTTGTTCCCCGGATAGTGTCTGCCTGCAGTGTGTCTGTACTGGCATTGTCTGCGGCCGTTTCCCATGCAAAAGATACCGTTGTCATCCCCGCCGGCAGCTTTCAGATGGGCTGTTCAGTGAATGATACCGCCTGTGACCGTGATGAAGGTCCGCAGGGCGGAACGGCAGTGAATGTCCCGGCCTTTGAGCTGGATAAGTTTGAAGTGACGGTGGCCTCCTATCAGGCCTGTATTGATGCAGGTATCTGTGTACGGCCGAAAGATTTTCAGCGTAATAAATACTGTAATGTCGGTGCTGAGGGTCGGGATAATCACCCGGCTAACTGTGTCGACTGGCAGGAGGCCCTGACTTACTGCGAATGGAAAGGCGGGCGATTGCCCTACGAGGCTGAATGGGAAAAGGCAGCCCGTGCCGGTTCTGCCAGCCGTTACCCCTGGGGGGAGGAAGTCAGCTGTAAAAACGCCATTCTGGATGACGGCGTAACCATGGGGTCTGTTCCGAATGAGCCGGACGGTTGTGGTGAAGACCGCACCTGGCCGGTTGGCAGCCGTGATGCTAACGCCTTTGGCCTGTTTGATATGCAGGGTAATGCCGGTGAATGGATGATGAACTGGTATGCATCTGACGGTATCGCGCAGTATGCGGCGGGCAATCTGACTGATCAGGCGCAAAGCCGTCAGCGTCTGGTGCGGGGCGGTTCATGGGATGAGAATAAAGCCAATTTGCGCAGCTCGTTCCGTAATGTTAAACCGCCGGTCAGTGGCCGGAGTATTTACGGTTCTATTGGCTTCCGCTGTGCCTATGATCCAAGTTAATCTTTAAGGCAGGATAAAAAAAACGCTGCGCGGGTTATTCCGGGCAGCGTTTTTTTGTGGCCGGCAGTTAGCTTTGGGTCGCTGTCTGTGGCTCATCAGATTTATACACGTCGCTGTCCAGCTCGTTTTCACTCTTGCCGATCAGCACGGAGACCATCAGGTCACCGGATACATTCACACAGGTCCGGGCCATATCCAGGATACGGTCGATACCGGCAATGATTGCCAGACCTTCCATTGGCAGACCAACCGTGCTTAGTACCAGCGACAGCATGATCAGGCCGGCACCGGGTACACCGGCGGTACCGATAGATGCCAGTGTGGAGGTAGCAATGATGGTCATGTAGTCTGCCATGCTCAGATCAATGCCGAAGGCCTGAGCGACAAACAGTGCGGCAACACCCTGATACAGTGCCGTACCATCCATATTGATGGTGGCGCCTAAAGGCAGCACAAAGCTGGCAGTACCCTTGGATACGCCAAGATTTTCCCGGGCGCAACGGATGCTGACAGGCAGTGTGCCTGAGCTGCTGGTGGAGGTGAATGCCATCATTTGTGCGCTGACGATGCCTTTCAGATATTGCACCGGCGGCAGTTTAGCGATTATAGCGATAGCGCCGGTGTACACGACCAGTACGTGAATGATGCAGCCGATGTATACAGCCGCAATGACTTTTGCCAGCGGCAGTAACACATCTGCACCGTACTTACCGGCGACCCATGCCATCAGGGCGAAGATGCCGTAAGGGGCAAAGTTCATCACCAGCGAGGTCAGCTTGTACATGCCTTCAGCCAGGCTGTTGAAGACCTTGATGGCCGGTTTACCGGTTTCGCCTATCATGTTCAGGGCGATGCCCAGACCCAGTGCAAAGACGATGATCTGCAGAATCTTACCGCCGGCCAGTGCTTCAATCGGGTTTTTCGGAATCAGGTTAATGATCGTAGAGACCAGGCTGGGGGATTCTTTGGCGGCCACTGCCGCATTGGCATCCGCAACCATATTCAGGCCTTCGCCGGGCATGAAAACGGTGCCCAGACCCAGACCGATCGAGATCGCAATTGCGGTACTCAGCAGGTAGATAACAATGGATTTGATGCCGATACGGCCCATTTTGGCGCTGTCTTGCATGGAGGTCACACCGACCACCAGAGAACAGAATACCAGCGGGACAATCAGCATTTTAATGGCATTGATGAACAGGGTGCCGATCGGTTTAAGCACCTCAGCATCAGGACCCATAAATGCGCCGACGGCGACACCAGCGAGCATACCGATGAAGATTTTCTTCCAGAGTGCCATGGAGCGCCAGATGCCGCCTTTATTCATGGACAGGGATGAATCAGACATAGTTAACCTCTTGTTGTTTTGATTGTGAGGGTTGAACGGGTGACCGCTTAGCGGCCGGGATGAATCATGTTTTCGGGTTTCAGAATTTCCGCCAGCTGCTGATCAGACAGCAGGGCTTCTTCACGCACCAGATCGACAACGCTGGCACCTGAATGCAGCGCCTGCCGGGCAATACGGGTGGCGTTTTCATAACCGATATGTGGGTTCAGTGCGGTGACCACACCGATGCTGTTGTCCACCTGATGGCGGCAATGTTCACGGTTGGCCGTGATGCCTGCGATGCAGCGTTCTTCCAGCATCGGCATTGCCTGACTGAGCAGGCGGATGGATTCCAGTACGTTAAAAGCAATCAGCGGTTCCATGGCATTGAGCTGAAGCTGGCCGGCTTCGGCAGCCATACAGACCGCCAGATCATTGCCCATTACCTGATAGGCAACCTGATTGACCGCTTCGGGAATGACAGGGTTGATCTTGCCGGGCATGATCGAGCTGCCGGGCTGTTGCGGCGGCAGGTTGATTTCGTTTAAGCCGGCCCTCGGGCCCATGCTTAGCAGACGCAGGTCGTTGGCGATTTTTGACAGCTTGATGGCCAGCCGTTTCAACATGCTGGAAAAGAGTACGAAGGCCCCCATGTCTGAGCTGGCTTCCACCAGATCGGTGGCCTGAATCAGCGGGTAACCGCTGATTTTAGCCAGTTCGCTGACCGCCAGTTTGCCGTAACGTTTGTCGGCATTGATGCCGGTCCCGATGGCGGTACCGCCCAGGTTAACTTCGGTGAGCAGTTCAGCCAGCCCGGCAATGCGCTGAATGTCTTCGCCAAGGGTGGAGGCCCAGCTGTTAAATTCCTGGCCCAGTGTCATCGGCACTGCATCCTGTAGCTGGGTGCGGCCCATCTTCAGGATGTCGCTGAATTCTTCGGCTTTGGCAATCAGGCTGGTTTGCAGACTGGTCAGACGGCTGACTAAATTGCCGTGGCTGAGCAGAATGGCCAGCCGGACTGCGGTGGGGTAAGCGTCATTGGTCGACTGGGACATGTTGACGTGATTGTTCGGGTGCAGGTGCTGATAATCCCCTTTGCTGTGACCCGAAAGCTCCAGTGCCACATTGGCGATGACTTCATTGGCGTTCATATTGGTGGACGTGCCTGCGCCGCCCTGAATCATGTCGACGATAAAGGCATCATGAAATTCTCCGCCGACAATCAGACGGCAGGCCTGCTCAATGGCATCGGCCGGTTCCTGCTCAAGAAAGCCCAACTGATAATTGGCCCGGGCCGCCGCCTGCTTAACCATGGCCAGTGCGCTGATCAGGTGGGGAAAGTGTTGCAGGCTGACACCGCTTAAATCGAAATTCTGCTGCGCACGCCAGGTTTGAATGCCGTAATAGGCGTGCCTGGGAATGTCCGCCTGTCCCAGGAGGTCCTGTTCAGCACGGGTGTCGTTAGAACTGTTCATGAAGT
Source organism: Aliamphritea hakodatensis (assembly GCF_024347195.1). Lineage (NCBI taxonomy): Bacteria > Pseudomonadati > Pseudomonadota > Gammaproteobacteria > Oceanospirillales > Oceanospirillaceae > Aliamphritea > Aliamphritea hakodatensis. Next base: position 3,521,914 of record NZ_AP025281.1, on the reverse strand, counting down.
ATCACTCATTATTGTTATGGCGAAGCAAATATAGAAGCCAATAGAGCAAGGGCTGTGCCATGAGTGATTAATTGTTTTTAAGTATTTGTTATTAAAAGGGTTGTTGTCGTTTGGTAATAAGAGGTGTTAGCCGGAAAGGGGTATAATCATAGTTATATACTGAATATGTTGCTGGCGGTTCTGTCCGGCCCGGTCACTGATGGCAGAAGGGGCCGGGGCCGTTTATTGGGGAGCATAACCAAAGTTATGCATATAACTTTGGTTATAGGGGAATTAGCGCATGTTTTTTAAGCGCTTACTCAGAGCGGGTTGGGAGATGCCCAGCAACCGTGCTGCCAATGATTGGTTATTGTCCGCCCGTTCCATGGCTTCACTGACCAGCAGATGGCTGATTTCTGTGAGTGTTGGCAGGCTGCAGTCGGGGTTAAACACCACGGCTTCGGTATTCATTTGCGTACTGGTTTCTTCGCTGTCTTTGTTCAGCGCCTGCCGGAATACGTCCAGTGATAAGAGGTGGGAGCGGTGCCGACTGAGGGCATCAAACACCAGTGCCCTCAATTCGCGGATATTGCCGGGAAAGCTGTGGGTGGCCAGTAACTGGGTCAGTTCCTGCGGGTAGCCCGGCACCGTTTTCTGCATGTCTTCGGCGGCCCGTTTGAGAAAATGATCGAGCAGCAGAGGCAGGTCTTCTTTCCGCTGGCGTAGCGGGGGAATTCTTACCTGATGGGTGCAGAGCCGGTAATACAGATCGCGGCGGAAGTCGTCATTTTGCTGTTTGTGTTGCAGGTCCTGATGGGTGGCGGCAATGATGCGGGCACTGCTGCGTTTGGGGCGGTCGCTGCCCAGCGGGTAGTATTCGCCTTCCTGTAAGAGGCGCAGGAGTTTTATCTGAGAGCTTGGGCTCAGGTCGCCGATTTCATCCAGAAACAGCGTACCGTTGGCTGCCTGTTCGATCAGGCCGGGGCGGTCTTTATCTGCACCGGTGAAAGCCCCGCGGCGGTGGCCAAACAGCGTATCGGCAAAGATATGGTCATCCAGCCCGGCAATATTCACGGTGACCAGTTCACCTTTGCGATTGCTGAGCTGGTGGACGGCTCTGGCCAGCAGTTCTTTACCGGTGCCACTTTCGCCACTGATCAGCAGTGGTTGTGAGCTGGGCGCGATGGATTCGGTGTACTGAAACACCCCGTGCATTTGTTTGCTGCGGCTGATGATCGGGTCAAAGACTTGTGGATGCTCAAGGGTGTTGCTGAGCATACGTTGCCCCAGTGCCTGATTTTCACGCAGGAGTTCCTGCATCCTGATGGCCCGTTTAATGCCTTCGATCAGACGGCCTTCTTCGCTGGTCTTAACGAAATAATCAAAGGCTCCCTGTTGCAGACAGCTAACGGCGGACTCCACCTGATTCAGGCCGCTGATGATAATGACGCCGATGTCCGGGTAACGTTCGGTTATCTGCTGCAGCAGTTGCTCGCCGGATATATGAGGCATGGTCAGATCCAGCAGCACCAGACCGATATTCTGGCTGGCAAGCAGCGGCATTACTTCGCGGCTGTCGCTGCACTGGTGCAGGTGAGTGATATTACCGCTGCGACGCAGGGTCAGGCTGAGGCTGCGCAGAAAGGAGGTTTCATCATCGACCAGTAATATGCCGAATTCGGGGTACAGGTTGTCGGTGCTCATAGGGGTTCCTGATGGCAGGCAATCGTCATACGCACCCGGGTTCCCCGGGGTTTATTGGCGGCGAATTCTAACTGGCCACCGTGGCTTTTCACAATACCGCCGGAAATTGACAGACCCAGACCGGTGCCGCCGTGTTCGCGGCGGGTGGTGAAAAACGGGTCAAGCAGGCGGGGCTGGTCTTGCGGTGAAATGCCGTGGCCCTGATCGGTGATATCCAGCCCCACCAGATTTTGCGTGGGCAGGTAGAAGGTTTCCAGATGAATATTCTGTGTTCTGTTTTCCAGCGCCTGGCAGGCATTGACGATCAGGTTAATGATGACCTGTTCGATTCGCTGAGCATTGCCACTGCTGTCGGGCAGGTGGCTGGCCAGCCTGCTGCTGAAGTTATCGGTGTATTTCTGGATATTGTTGTCCAGCAGCCGGATGGTGGTATTGACGACATCGTTCAGGTTAAAGGTTTCCCGGATATCGTCGTCTTCCTGGCGGGAAAAGTCTTTCAGGTCGTTGACGATACGTTTGATGCGCCGGGCGCCGGTGTGCATATCTTCCAGCAGGGCAGGAATTTCCTGACGCATTTGTGAGTAGGGCAGGCCACCCAGATCAAAGTCTCCCTGTTCCCGGAAGCGCTCTTCGAGTGTTGCTTCACAGTCTCGCCAGGCATCCTGAATGATTGGCAGGTTTAGCAGTAACAGCCCGGTGGGGTTATTAATTTCGTGGGCAACCCCGGAGACAAGAATGCCGAGAGAGGTCATTTTGTCTGCCTGAATGAGTTGTTGTTGCTGGATATGCAGTTCCCGGGTGCGTTTGTTTACTTCCCGCTTGAGTAACCGGTTCCAGATCACGGCTACACTGAGAAAGATCAGCAGTAATACGGATGCCCAGAAGGTGATCTTGCCAATATCCCGCCATGGAATCCCTCTGTCCTGCAGAGATCCCAGCCATTTATTGTAAATTTCCTGTTTACGGCCGGTGTTATTCAGGATCGCCAGTCCTTCACTGAAGCGGGCCAGTAAAGCTTCGTTACCCCGTAATACCGCATAGCCGTATTGCTGGGCCTGAAAAGGCTGGCCGACAGGCATGATGTTATTCAGCCCCAGTTCCTGTTCCAGATACAGGCCGGGCAGGTTGGCTACCAGTGCAAAGTCGTGTTTGCCGGATGACAATTGCCGGAGGGCATCTGCGTGGGTTTCGGCGGTGTTTATGATGGCCCCGACGTTATTTTGCAGCAGGTAGTCATGCATGATGCCATTTTTCTGAACGACCACCTGTTTACCCTGCAGTTGTTGCAGACTGGATGCCCGGGGTTCGCCACGGCGGGCAAATATGGATTGATGGACAATGGCGTGGGGCGGGCTGAAGAGAAATTGCTTGCCCCGCTCAGCAGAACTGACCATGCCTTGCAACGCGTCAATTTCGCCATTTTGCAGTGCATCCCTGACAAGGGACCATTCGTCCATGCGGAATTCAATTTTCATTCCCATGACTTCGGCGATCGCCTGAGTCAGTTCAACGTTATAGCCGCTTGGCTGGCCTTTCTCATCAATGAACTCATAAGGCGGGTAGGAGTAATCACCGCCGATGATGATGGTTTCACTGGCAATGCTGTGCAGTGAAAAACAAAAAAGCAGGGCTGGAAATAACCGTTTGAAGTGAGTCAATCTGAGGGTTCCGGATCTGATAACGAATGGCTTGTAATCGTAGCTGACACTCACTATGTTGGGTGGCTGATGGCCAGATTGCAATAGTGGCAGATGCGCCGCTTAATTTTCAGTGACAGTATCAGGAGCATGTATGCTTAATTTTTCCCCCAGTTGTGAGCGAAATCAGCAGCCCATTCTTGAGCAGTTTCAGGGCTTGCTGGCTGACAGCCGGCACGTGCTGGAAGTGGGTAGCGGTTCAGGGCAGCATGCGTTGTTTTTTGCCCGCCGGTTTCCATGGCTTACCTGGCAGCCGACAGAGCTGATTATGAATTACGGGGCACTGCAGCTGAATCTGATGGAGGAGGCCGTTGAAAATGTATTGCCGCCGCAGGTTCTGGATGTGTGTCAGCCGCGCTGGGATGTTGATAGTGCCGATGTTGTTTTTACGGCCAATACCTTGCATATCATGGGCTGGCCACAGGTCGAGTGTTTTTTCACCGGAGTGGGGGCCACGCTTGAGCCGGGCGGACAACTGATTGTATACGGGCCATTCCGTTATGGAGGTGACTATACCAGTGCCAGTAATGCCGGGTTTGATCAGTGGCTGAAGCAGCGTGATCCGGTCAGCGGAATCCGTGACTTTGAGGCGGTCAATGCGCTGGCGGAAGCTGTGGGGTTAGCGCTGAGAGCAGACGTGGCAATGCCGGCAAATAATCAGTTGCTGGTTTGGGTTAAGCCTGAGGTGTAGAGGTGGTAATTCAGAGGGGGATAAAGCTGTAACCCGAAGGTTACAGCTTAGAAGCCAGCTTACAGAACAGAAACGTTCTCAGCTTGAGGACCTTTCTGGCCCTGAGTCACTTCAAAAGAAACCTGCTGACCTTCGGTCAGGGTTTTGAAGCCAGTCGTGTTGATGGCACGGAAGTGAACGAATACGTCAGGACCGTTTTCCTGCTCGATAAAACCATAGCCTTTATCGGCATTGAACCATTTTACGGTACCAGTAGTAGTAGACATAATGTGTATCCTACAAAAATATAAATAATTTAAGCGGCAACAACAGTGTGTTTATTACCGCGGTTGAGCTAAGAAATGTAGGTACTACATTTATGACTTTATGCTAAATATCTTCATCATTCAGGTTGGGATACCAGGATTTAAATCATAAAAAACGAGCCTTACTTTCAAGCCATCGCCATTCTATGCTATTTATCTGGAGAGTGGAAGAGGATATTCGGTGAAAAGATAACCAGCTTAAGGTGTTGATTTTTCTGAACTTGAGGGGCGGTTTTAGACGTTTTTTTGTAACATTTAGCTGCTACTTTCAGGCATTTTCGGGATTGTTATCTGTACCGGTCCGGCCGGATATTTACGGCCGGACCGGACGCGGGCAGATCACCACATTAAGTCATCCGGAATCTGGAAGTCTGCGTACGGATCATCCGGATCAGCCGTTTCTTTCTCCTGACGGCTGATGATCAGTTCTGGACGGCGTTCGTTAATCTTCTCAGCAGCCCCGGCGGGAATGACCACATATTTGCTATCCAGCTGGGCAATGGCCAGGTTGCCGTTTGCCAACTGATTCTGCAGTTCATTATCCACATAGAGTTTTTTGATTTTACTGCCGTCGACAAAGTTATATTCGACATCGCCGTTTGCAGGGATGCTGATGAGGTTTTGCTGAATGATCTGACGGGCAGCGGCATCAATTTCTTTTTGCAGACGCTGTTCTTCCCGTTCCCGGTTCAGGGCTTTGTCTTTTTCCAGTTTTTCTTCTTTTTGTCGGGCTATCACAGCCTGACGGTTCAGCTCATCCTGGTCCTGATAGACCTCGCCTTTTTTGACGGTTTTGGACTTTTTAGTTTTTTTACGCTGATCAGCTTTAGCTTTATTGGCCTGCTTTTTTGTTGCCAGACCTGCGCCCAGTAGTTGATCCTGAAGTGAACCTGCCATCTTAATTTCCAGATCGATCGTGAATTTGACGGACCGGAGTCTAGCATATTCGCGGTCCTGTCTCTAAAAATTTGGTTTTTTTGCGGCTAAGTTCATAAAAATTACACAAAAAGTGCAGATACTGACTTGCATATCTGCGTTTTTATACGTAGAAGATATAGTTGGTTTTTCTTTAGCACGCCCCGGCCTGGCTGAAAAGCTGATTTTTTGTTGATGTGAAATCTCTGTTCATCCGGGAGACAGTGATTTCTGAAATAGCAAAGGACGTCTGACGGAAAAAATCCGCAGACACCAAAATATAAGAAGAGGAAGGTATGTCTGATCAACTATTATCTGGTGTAGTAAAATGGTTCAACGACGAAAAAGGTTTTGGCTTCATTGAACGCCAGGGAGCGCCTGACGTATTTGTACATTTTCGGGCAATCAACGGTACAGGGCGTCGCTCCCTGGTTGAAGGCCAGCAGGTAACCTTCGAAGTAGTTGAAGGTCAGAAAGGGCTGCAGGCTGAAAACGTAACTATTACGGCCTAACTTATCCCAGAGAGCAGCTTGGCTTGCTCTGGCCGGGCTGCTTCCAGTTCGACGTCTTTTTACTGACCGGAATGTTCCGGGCAGCAGTTCTTTTTACCTCTTTTATTTCTCCTCTGATGTTTTACGCGCAAAAAAAATGCGCCGTAAGGCGCATTTTTCTGAGTGTTTCGCTTACTGGCGAATACCTTCTACATGCAGTTCCATGTAAACGGTTTCTGATGCAGGGCCCAGATTCTTGGTGATACCGAAATCTTTCATCTGAAATTCAGTGGTGCCGCTGAAGCCAGCACGGTAGCCGCCCCATGGGTCGTCACCCTGGCCGATCTTGGTAACCTGAATTTCAACCGGCTTGGTCACGCCGTGCAGTGTCAGATCACCGCTCAGTACGCCGTTGTCTGCTGAAAAACCGGTGCTCTTGAAGCTGGCTTTCGGATATGTATCTACATCCAGGAAGTCGCCGCTGCGCAGGTGCTTGTCACGTTCTGCATGGTTGGAGTCAACACTGGCAGTGTTAATTTCAACTTCTACAGCAGATGCATTTGGGTTGGCTTCGTCGTAGCTGAACTGACCGCTGAACTCATTGAAACGGCCTTCTAACCAGCTGTAACCCAGGTGGCTTACGCGGAAGTTAATGGAAGCGTGTGCGCCTTTAGTATCGATTGTATAGTCTGCTGCCTGGATGCTCGGGGCAGCTAGGACAGAGGTAGCCAACAGTGCGCCGGCCAGAGTCGTTTTCAGTTTCATGTGTTTACTCCTGGGTGGATTGTGCTTTCCCTAACATTCGATTCAGGGTTTGGTCTTTGTTAATAAAATGGTGTTTCAGGGCTGCCAGGGCGTGTAATCCTGCAAGGGATATCAGGCCGGTGGCAAGCCAGTAATGTAAAAAGCCTGCAGTATCTTCCTGTCGTTCAATTATGGCCGGTATTGCCGGTATTTCGAACCAGTTGAATACGGCGATGGCGCGTCCGTCTGCGGTGGAAATCAGATAGCCCGAGATTAGCACCAGTACAATCAGCAGATACATCAGTTTATGGACAACTTTTGTTGCCAGTTGTGCCATCGGTGGCTGAGGTAAGGGCTCGGGATGCGGGTTAATCAGGTTCCAGGCCAGCCGGCATACATAAAAACCCAGCAAAATAATGCCAATACTTTTATGCCAGTGTGGAAAGGTACGGTAATTGGGGTCGTAATAGTCGAGCGTGTCGATATACAGCCCCAGCAAATATAAGCCGATGATTGTCAGCGCCATGATCCAGTGTAATGAGATACTGGCCAGGCCATAGGTGCTGCGCGTATTTTTAAATGGCAGTGACATAATCAGATCCTGTTTCCCGTATTAATGATTGCAAGGGCTGGTTTTCAGTTGCCAGCGCTGTGCGGCGGCAGCAACCCGGGCGCCCAAAGCCTGGGCGGTGTCCCTGTCGGACTGTGGCGGCGTCAGTTCAGCACTCTGGTCACTGTTGCTTTGTGCCATGGCGCCCAGAAAACTGCCCAGCCTGTTCAGGTCAGCATCGCTGCCCTGACTGCTGTTATTACCCGGCATCAGGCCAAGGCTTATCCAGTTCATACTGTGAGACGCAGCATAGACGGATAGCTGGACCAGGGTGTTGAGTTTATCGCCGCTCTGGCTGGAAGAATTGGTAAAACCTGCTGCCAGTTTATCTTTCCAGCCCTGCTGAGCCCAGATTTTAGAGCTGGCATCCATAAATGCCTTAAACGGCGCGCTGACGCTGCCCATATATGTCGGGCTGCCAAAGATAATCGCGTCGGCCTCAGCCAGTTGTTCCCAGTTAAGTGCCTCAGGATCTGCCACTGATAGCGTAATTGCTTTGGCACCGGCATTTTCTGCACCGGCAGCCACGGCCTGAGCGAGAACCTCCGTGTGGCCATACCCGCTGTGGTAAGCAATAGCGACTTTTACCTGTTGTGACATTCTGATGCCCGTTGTTTGTGAATGGATGTCTGTAATGTAATACGGCATAATTCATTCATCTAATGCATTGGTGTGATTGTTGTTATGCGCGAAGTGAATTTAAGAAGCATCGACCTTAATCTGTTAGTGGTTTTGCTGGCCTTATTAGAGACCCGTCATGTTACCCGGGCAGCGGACCGTCTTCATATGAGTCAGCCGGCTGTCAGCCGGGCATTACAGCGGTTGCGGGGAACCTTTGACGATGAACTGCTGGTACGTACGACAGCGGGATATGACTTAAGTGCCCGGGCGGTGACGCTGTTACCTAAATTGCAGACCTTACTGGATGATACTGCTCAGTTAATTGCTGAGCCGGAGTTTATTCCTGCGCATGCACGGGACGTGGTGCGCTTTTACGGCCTGGATCTGGAAGCGTGTTGTTTTCTGCCATCGCTGATGAAGGTGTTACAGGAAGAAGCCCCGCAAATGAGGCTGGAAATGCGTTCGGATCCCCGGAATCATTTTGACCTGTTGGAAGAGGGGGATGTCCATTTTACGATCACTGCACTGTCACCGAGCCGTTCAGAAAGCCAGTACCGCCGATTGCTGATGGCCCAGACCCATACGGTTTGTCTTATGGGGGAGCATCATCCGCTGGTGAATCAGGAACTGACGCTGGAAAAGTATCTGGCGGCCAGTCACGGAATCGTGTCGGTTACCGGGCAGGGAATGGGGATCATTGATGAACGGCTTGAAACTTTGGGGAAGAGCCGGCATCTGGGGCTGAGGTTATCGAACTTCATGTCGGTGGCGGATTTCTGTGAAACCACCGACCTGCTTTTTGTTTTGCCTGAACTGATTGCGAAACGGATTGTGGATGGCCGTCGCGTGATTTACCGGGACGTGCCGGCGCCGTTGCATTCCACTAACATTAACTTTTATCTGTACTGGCATGAACGTTACCACCGGGATCCTATGTGTATCTGGGTCAGGCAACAGCTGATGCAGAGTTTACAGCACTGATGTTTCAGCCTGATTTTTTTAATCTGATCAGTGGCTTAACGGGTATTCTCCAAAAAGCTTGTGCTATAGTGGCATGACGTGGATTTCACGCTTCAGTAATTTTATAAAAGCAGGTATTTAACATGGCAAGAGCAACTGCCCGTCATATTTTGGTTAACACTGAAGAACAGTGTAATGATCTGAAAGCACAGATCGAAGCAGGCGCAGATTTTGCTGATGTAGCTAAGCAGCATTCAGGCTGTCCTTCTAAAGCATCCGGCGGCGATCTGGGATCATTTGGCCCGGGTCAGATGGTACCGGAGTTTGATAAGGTTGTATTTTCTGCCCCGGTAGGTGAAGTACAGGGCCCGGTAAAGACTCAGTTCGGTTATCACCTGGTTGAAGTAACCAGCCGCGAAGACTGATTACTGCCTGACTGCGGAAACCTGCAAGGGGTTTCCGCTGTATTCCCTTCCTGTATATATCCCCGTTTTGTTTCTTTTTTGTCGCTATCCTTTGGTTCTTGCTGTCCCGGTAAATTTTTCTGATTCAGGGCACTATTTCTGAGTTTTCTGCTTTATTCAGATTTTGAAGCGGAGTAACGTATTCCCTGTGAATAGATGATGGAAGGAGACAATGCAATGAAATCCGGGATTACTGTAAGCGTTAAGAAGAAAGGCGATAAGCAGGCGGGCGTGAGTGCTGATCAGCAGCAGGCGATTGAGCAGGCGATTCACTTTGTGCAGGGCCTGCGCAAAAAAGGCGATAACCTGAAAGTCATGATGGGTAAGCTGAATGAGCATGATCATAAGCATCCGGATGGCAGCGACTGGAGCTATGACAGCCTCGAACAGTTTATTCATGATCATCATCTGTAAGCAGGTAGCGAGTATGCGCTCAGCGTTTCTGAATATTGCATTTACGGGGCTGTTTATCGCCGGCGCTTCAGCACAGGCGGGTAGTGTGGTGATAGAAGACGTGCAGGCCACCCCCCGTAATGCCGGCCAGTATAATTTCTCGGTCACGCTTAAACATGATGATACCGGCTGGGATCATTATGCCAATGCCTGGGATGTGACGGACTTGCAGGGCAATGTGCTGGGCAAGCGGGTACTGCACCATCCACATGTTAATGAGCAGCCGTTTACCAGAAGCCAGACGATTAAGGTGCCCGCCGGGATAAAAACCGTTGAAGTCAGGGCCTATGATTCGGTGCATGGTTTAAGCGAACAAACTTATCAGGTGAATTTGCCTGATTAATCAGTACTGATTTTGTTGCCGGTAACACAGTTATCTGCGTTACCGGCGGCTGAAATTTCTTGCATTCAGGGATTGTTTTGTTAAATTGCGTAACTTGTTACGTAATTTGTTTTATTAATTCTCTGAGAATTGTATATGCAGCCAGATTTAATGCGCAGTTTCGGCAATCTTTCACTGGGCAGTCGCTTGCGACGGCTGTCTGATCGTCTGGTTCAGGATGTGGTGAGTCTGTATCAGGCTCAGGGCATTGATCTTAATCCGACTTTCTTCCCGCTGTTTAACCTGCTGGTTCAGGAAGGCCGGATGAGTGTTACTCAGGCGGCAGAACTACTGGGGGTGAGTCATCCCGCAATCAGTAAAATTGCCCGGAAAATGATTACCGAAGGCTGGCTGACTAAAACACCGGACCCGGAAGATGAGCGGCGTCAGTTGCTTGCTCTGACCCCCCAGAGTGAAGCGCTGCTGGATGAAATTAAACCGGTCTGGCGGGAGATTAAACAGTATCTGGACCGGCTGATGCTGACCCAGCAGCACCCGTTGCTGGATGCACTGAATGAGTTTGAACAGAGCCTTGATCAGCAGGGCTTCTATCAGCCAGTGCTGAACAGTATCCGGGAACGGCAGAATATCGAAGAAGTTGAGGTTGTCGGCTGGGATGAAACCCGCCGGGATGATTTCAACCGGCTAAATATGGCCTGGCTTAATAAGTATTTTAACGGTGAAATGATCGATCTGGATCATCAGGCACTGAATACTCCGGAAAGCTATTATCTGGCCAAGGGCGGCTATATCTGGTTTGCCTGCCGTCAGGATGAGTTGCGTACCCCTGTGGGCTGTATTGCGCTGGCCCGGGTCAGCGATGACCGGTTTGAAATTTCAAAAATGGCGGTGGATGAAGCCATTCACGGCCAGGGTGTGGGGCGTGAGTTGATGCTCACAGCGTTGACCAAGGCCCGTCAGTTGGGCGCGCGGGAAGTGTTTCTGGAGACTGCTAGTATTCTGGAAAGGGCGGTCAGGCTTTATCAGAATATGGGGTTTTCTGAAATTCCTCATCCTGAAGGCAAGTCTGCTTATCCCCGTTCGGATATGTATTTAACCCTGAGTCTGAGGGACTGAGTATGGCTGATATAGCATCGCCGCGGCAGGAGTTTTTGCAGGGGGCAAAAGCCACGCTGCCCTTGATCGTTGGCGCAATTCCGTTCGGCATAATTTTTGGCACGCTGGCTGAGCCCAGTGGATTGTCGCCACTGGCTGCGCTGGCGATGTCGGTGATTGTCTTTGCCGGCTCGTCACAGTTTATCGCACTGGGATTGCTGGCAGCCGGAGCGGCATTGCCAGTGATTATTGCCACGACATTCGTGGTGAATTTACGGCATTTGCTGTATTCGGCTAATTTAGTACCGAAGGTCAGGCATTTACCTCTGCGCTGGCGGATTCCGCTGGCATTCGGTTTAACCGATGAAACCTTTGCGGCGGTCAGCAACCGTTACTTACGTCAGGATGATCTGCAGCATGCTCACTGGTTCTATCTGGGATCATTTCTTGCCATGTATTCCAACTGGGTTTTGTGTACCGGAATAGGGGTTATGCTGGGAGAGGTGTTTCCGGGGATGGTCGACTGGGGGTTGGATTTTGCGATGTCGGTGACCTTTATTGGCATGGTGGTGCCGTATTTAACCAACCGGCCAATGTGGGCGGCGGTAATTGTGGCAGGAGCCATGGCGGTTGCCTGCGCAGCCTTGCCCCATAAGCTTGGCTTACTGGTTGCCGCACTTTGTGGCATCGCGGTAGGTGTGTCGCTGCACTGGTTGCAGCAGTCCAGACGGTCTTCGGTGTGTCAGGGAGGTCAGCGTTATGAATGAAGTGGGTTTGATTGCCGGGATGTTTGCGGTGACTTTCAGCGTGCGGTTTTTTCTGTTCGGGGTTGCAGGCAAGATCCGCTTTCCTGCGTGGATGGATCTGGCCTTAGGTTTTGTGCCGCCGGCGGTGCTGACGGCAATCATTGTGCCGGCGGTTATCATGCCGCAGGGCGATATGTGGTTCAGTCTGACGAATCCGTGGTTGGTATCTGCTGTGTTTGCGGTGCTGGTGGCGATGTGGCGTAAAGATCTGTTGCAGACCATTGTCTTCGGGATGCTGATGTTTTTATTGCTGCGTTTCGGTTTTGGCTGGTAGCACCGTCTGTTTGGTAGCCGCATAAAAGCGTCGGACTTCGGCGGAGCATCCTTTATACTGTTGGCTGTTACAGGTTAAACCTATAAGGAGCAGAAGATGATTCAGACAGGCGATAAAATCCCTCCGGTGAGTGTGGGGGTTGTACAGCAGGGTGAAACGCAAACCTTACCGCTGAGTGAGCTCTGTGAAGGCAAGAAAATCGTGTTGTTTGCTTTGCCAGGCGCCTTTACACCTACCTGTTCTGCCCGTCATTTACCGGGCTATGTGGATTATGCGAATGAGTTTTTTGCCAAAGGGGTGGACCTGATTGCCTGTCTCTCGGTGAACGACAGCTTTGTGATGAAGGCCTGGGCAGATGATCAGAATGCCGGTGAGATAACCATGCTGGCGGATGGCGGTGCTGAATTAACACAGGCTTTAGGCCTTGAAATGGATTCCGGTTCTTTCGGCGGTATTCGCTCCCGCCGTTATGCCATGATTATTGACGATGGCACGGTAACTGAGTTAGCGCTGGAGGCACCTAAAACCTTTGAGGTCAGCAGTGCTGAGGCGATGTTGGCTAAGCTGGGTTGATTTTACCCGGTTGCTGATGGTTTTTTGCCGCTGCTATGCAGCGGCTTTGTTGTTTGATGAAGTGCTTTTGTGAGGATATATGCAAGATGTAATTGACGCATTGCGTCATGCAAATCAGGTTGTGGCGATGCCGCTGGATTTGCCGGAGTTTGATGACATTGTGGATGTGGAAGAAGATATCTGCGTGCCGTTACATCCTGATTTTAAGCAGTTTCTGTTAACGGTTAGCGATGTTATCTGCGGTTCACTTGAGCCGGTAACCGCTGCAGATCCGGTGTCTCACACGCATTTACCTGACGTGGCGGCGTATGCCTGGTCCGTTGGGCTTTCCCGGGAGATGACACCGCTGTGTGCCTATGCAGACGGCTTTTATGTGGTGAATCTGGAAGGCGCTGTGATTCAGTGGAGCTTTGACGGTCACGAACATGAAGAGTGGACCAGTATCTGGGAGTGGGCCAGAGAGGTCTGGCTGGTCAGTTAACCGCGCCTGTAAGGGCGAACAAGCAAACCGGTTTTCTGCCGGTTATAGCTGGTTCGCTTTTCGGTAATTCCCCTGATAATCAAATATCCGTTCGGTGACACGCAAATGGTGGCCGGATTTTCGGGCAATCACAAAGTCCGGGTGGCTGAAGTGCTGCTGACAGCCAAGTACTTCTTCCAACGATTTAAACCGTCGCGGTTGCTGGCTCTGCTGTAAACGTCTGCCAAACAGCTGATTAAACACCTGCAGTTGTTTCGGTTTGCTGAAGTCGAAAGATTCTTTAAGTTCCTCTCCCTGTTCATCGTGGTAGATGATTTGCAGACGATTGCCCTGCGGGTGAAAGCTGATGCCGGCACAGCGGATGACGGTAGCGTCTTTCAGTTTCAGTGCGTCTTTGAGCTGGTCGTCCGGGTCGATAATTGCTTCACCGCAGTGGCCGCAGCGCCTTGCAGCTATATCATTTTCGCCGTTACAGAATCTGCATTCTTTAAAGCGGAACCGGTAATCACACTGGCTGGGCGGTTCTGTTGTCAGCATGCCCTGACAGCGACGGCCATAGTGTTCCATGATCGCGCCGTCGTCATCGGTTTTTCCCCAGAAAACATTGGCAAACTCGCAGGCAGGGCAAAATACCTGAACCGGCACACTGCTGCTGTCAGGACGGGGCTGGCCGACTTCCGGATAGTAAATGTTGAAGTTGTTGCCGGCATAATCCATCACCAGGCAGTCGATTTTTTCCGGTGCCAGACGCAGGCCTCTGCCGACGATCTGTTGATACAGTGAAACCGACTGGGTTGGCCGCAGGATAGCGATCATATCCACATGGGGAGCATCGAAGCCGGTGGTCAGTACCGCAACGTTGACCAGATATTTGTAACGCTTTTCCTTAAACGCACTGATCAGTGCATCCCTTTCCTGCTGTGCCGTAGAGCCAGTAATCAGCGCGGTATTTTCTTCTGGCAGATAGCTGACGACTTCATGAGCGTGTTCAACGGTGGCCGCAAAGATCATGACCCCCTGACGGGGTTCCGCCAGACTTTCGATCTGTTCGCAGATCGCCTGGGTTACCCGCGGATGGCTGACTAACAGCTGGTTGACCTCACGGCTGTTAAATTCGCCGTTATTGCCGGCCCGTAGCTGTGAAAAATCATACTGGGCTACCGGTGCATCAATCAGATTCGGGGGCGTCAGGTACTTGTGTTTAATCATGTACTGCAGTGGCAGTTCGTAGATGCAGTGGCTGAAAGGGCGGGGTTCCTCAGATCTGCAGATACCGTGGTAGTGGTAGCGGTAGATCCACCCCATGCCCAGCCGGTAGGGGGTTGCCGTCAGCCCCAGAACTTTCAGCTGCGGGTTGTTCGCGGCAAGTTGTCCGATGATTTGCTGATACTGGCTGTTATCTTCTTCACTGACCCTGTGGCATTCGTCGATAATGATCAGCGAATATTCCTGCTGAAAAGCCTCCAGATTGCGGGCAACAGACTGGACACTGGCAAATGTCACCTGGTGGCCGGTTTGTTTTTGCTTCAGGCCGGCGGAGTAAATGCCTCCGGTTAAGCCGTAGCTGTGGTATTTTGCGGCGTTCTGTTCCACCAGTTCTTTGACATGGGCCAGCACCAGAATTTTACGTCGGGCCAGCCGGGCCAGTTCGGCGATTACCAGGCTTTTACCGGCGCCGGTTGGCAGCACAATGACTGCTGGGTCATTGCTGCGGCGAAAATGCTGCAGTGTGGCCTGAACGGCTTCTTGCTGGTAGCTGCGTAAAGTAAAGGTAGTCATTGAGCGTTGCTGTACATCTGCCACGGAGTAAAAGAGGGATTATAGCGTTTTCCTGTGGGCTTGTTTGCTCATTCTCTGTTCATACTTATGCCGTTATAGTGGCCGGCTGAATCTCAGGGCGAACGGTTTCTGAAGATGAAACACAGTATTAAATTGGTTAAGCTGTGAACTGATTTCTGTTTACGGATCGGAAAAGGTCCTGATGTGGGCAGAAAGCGGTTGAATGAAAATATAACAATTTAGAAGTTGCTGGTGGCCTGTGCTGCTGCAATAACGGTCTATTCAACGGGGAATTCTGATATGGATCTTTCATTTTTTGATATGTATGTAATGCCGTGGATTATTAATATCGCACTGGCAGCCGCGATCTTTATCGTTGGTCGTATGATTGTAAAAGCACTGCGTGGTCTGTTGGAAAAAGTGCTGCGTAAGAGCCGTATGGACGACATTCTGATTAATTTTGTGACGTCGATTGCTAACATTCTGATGTTGCTGGTAGTTGTCGTTGCTTCGCTTGATCAGTTAGGCGTTGATACCACTTCGATGATCGCCTTGGTGGGTGCTGCTGGTCTGGCAATCGGTCTGGCGCTGCAGGGCTCCCTGCAGAACTTTGCTGCCGGTGTGATGCTGATTGTTTTCCGCCCGTTTAAAGAAGGTGACTTCGTTGAGGTTGCCGGTGTGTCCGGTATCGTTGAGCAGATCACGATCTTCAACACTGTAATGCGTACCGCGGATAACAAAGAGGTGATCGTCCCGAACGGTAATATCTACAGCGGTGTTATCACTAATTATTCCGCCCGTGATACCCGTCGAGTTGATATGGTATTTGGCATTGGTTATGACGATGATCTCAAGAAGGCCAAAGCGGTGCTGGAGGATATCATTAACAGTGACAGCCGGGTGCTGAAAGATCCTGCGCCGGTGATTGCCGTTTCTGAACTGGCAGACAGCAGTGTTAATTTTGTGGTGCGTCCGTGGGTGAACTCAGCGGATTACTGGAATGTGCTGTTTGAAACCACTGAGGCTGTGAAGTTGCGTTTTGACGCTGAGGGTATTTCTATTCCTTATCCGCAGATGGATGTACATCAGTACAAGCACGAGAGCAAGTAATTACAGTTGTTGCTCTGACAGAAAACGGTCGCTTTGGCGGCCGTTTTTTTTTGCCTGGAATCAGTGGCTGCTCAGGGCGGTTAAAGAAAATCTGATTTGTCTATAAAGTTTTGCACCTGTAATGGGTAGTCTCCCGCAGGGTTGGGCTTTCCGTCGGGTATACGGACAGGGTATGTTGCAGAGATGTCTGAGCGAAAGGATCCCGTTGTTGAAATCGCTTTAACTGCTTGTTTATTCGGTGTTATTGAGAGGTTTTATGGAAAGGTTGTCGGCAGAAGATTTAAGTATTCTGGTAGTTGAGCCATCAAAGATGCAGCGCAAGGTATTGCTCGAAGCGCTGACCAAAGAAGGCGTTGATAAGACGGCAGTATGTGGTAATAAGGCAGAAGCAATTCAGCAGATACGGGAGTTTAAGCCTGATCTGGTTATCTCTTCACTTTATTTTGAGGACGGTACCGGGCTGGAGCTTTTGCGGCTGATCAGGGCGGAAGAGGCGCTGGAGGATTTGCCTTTTATGCTGGTGTCCAGTGAAAGCCGCCGTGAGCAGTTGGAAGAGTTTAGACAGTCGGGGGTGATTGCAATCCTTCCGAAGCCTTTTAATGTGCAGAATCTGAATCAGGCGATCAATGCGACGCTGGATATGCTCTCTGAGCAGAATCTTGATCTTGAACTGTATGACATCGAACTGTTGCGGGTATTGGTGGTTGATGACAGCAGGATGGCGCGCAATGTGATCGTCAGGGTATTAACCAATCTTGGCATTAAGAATATTGTACAGGCTGCTGACGGTTCTGAAGCCATTGCTTAC
This sequence comes from Aliamphritea hakodatensis, assembly GCF_024347195.1. Taxonomy (NCBI): domain Bacteria; kingdom Pseudomonadati; phylum Pseudomonadota; class Gammaproteobacteria; order Oceanospirillales; family Oceanospirillaceae; genus Aliamphritea; species Aliamphritea hakodatensis. The sequence goes on along the minus strand of NZ_AP025281.1, from coordinate 3,505,011 downwards.
TTGCAGGATCAGGGCGTTGATCTGGTGGTGACTGATTATAATATGCCGGAGGTGAACGGTGTGGAGCTGACAGAGTTTGTGCGTAAATCTCCCACTCACGGGCATGTGCCTGTTCTGATGGTGACATCTGAATCGAATGACGCGCATTTGCAGAATGTGGCGCAGTCGGGGGTGAATGCCATGACAGATAAGCCTTTCGAGCCTCATGTGGTAAAACAGTTGCTTGCCTCAATCCTGGAAGGCTGATTACTGAGTTTATAAGTGCTTGTTTCTATTTGTATAAAGCAGCTAAGATAGAAACGTTTTAGTGTTTGAATGTGTTTGGAACATGTGTGTTTTTAACTGAGTTGTAAGCGCTCCACAGTGGGGGGCTGAACTTGTCAAAGCAGAGTTTTTCAGTATGAGGCAGGCGAGCGTGTCGCCGGCTTTTTTACCTGATGTTGGCAGAGGTTATATGGATAAATTATCACCTGCGGATCTGAACATTTTAGTGGTTGAACCCTCTCAGATGCAGCGCAAGCTGTTGCTGAACGCTCTGCATGAAGAAGGGGTTTTCAATCTGGATGTTTGCAGTAACTGTAAAGATGCATTCGAACAGGTAACCCGGATTAAACCGGATCTGGTAATTTCTTCATTATATTTTGAAGACGGTACCGGGCTGGATTTATTACGTTCAATTCGTCAGGATCCTGATCTTGAAGATCTGCCGTTTATGCTGGTTTCCAGTGAGACCCGCCGGGCGCAGCTGGAAGAGTTCAAACAGTCCGGTGTGATTGCGATTCTGCCAAAACCTTATACGCTCCAGCATTTGCACCGGGCAGTGAATGCCACTGTTGATTTGTTATCACCTCAGGCGCTTGAGCTGGATATGTATGAAGTGGATGACCTGCGAGTGCTGGTGGTGGATGACAGCCGACTTTCGCGGAATGTCATTACCCGTGTACTGAATAACATGGGAATTGAGCATATTCAGGAAGCGGACGACGGCTCCGCAGCGATTGAGATCCTTAATACTCAGACCTTTGATTTGCTGGTGACTGATTATCACATGCCAGAAATGAACGGCGCTGAGCTGACGGAGTATATCCGTCAGTCCGGTGATCATTGCCATATGCCGGTGTTAATGGTGACGTCAGAGGATAACGAAGCGCAATTGCAGAATGTGGCTCAGTCAGGTGTAAATGCGTTAAGTAATAAGCCCTTTGAGCCTGATGGTGTGCGCAAGTTACTGGCACAGATTCTTGAAGCGTAAATTCAGCCTGATGAATATCCGGCTATTCACTGATTTGCTGTAACGTCTGTAGCTGCTCGCTGAGTTTGTGTTTGTCGCGCTGGGCATGCTGAGCTGCAATACGGTATTTGAAAATCTGTTGGTGCCGTTCTTCTAATTTCAGTTCGAGTTTTTCTAGTTGTTGCTGCTGGGACAGGTTTTTCCGTTCCAGCAGACTTATCTGCCGCTGTAAATCATCTATTAGCCCAAAGTTTGTATCCCCGTGCTTAGTGGTCGGTTTATTGTCAATCCGGGTGTCCATCTCTGTGACAAGGTGGCTGTAGAGCGCTTTCAGGTCGGCGGTTTCCCGGCTAGTGTAGCGAATTCCGTTTTCCATGGCATTGTGGGCACTGGCGGCACCGATGGAGCCGGTAAGGGTGTGTTCCAGCATACGGTGGAACTCGATCAGTTCGATAATACTGATACGTTCTTTATCGGTAACCTGTAAGTCTTCGGTTATCTGGCTGATGGCATTCCGGGCTTTATCGGGGCTGAGGTAATTATTCAGCAGGGCGGAAGCTTCTTTTAGTTTGGTTTCCAGTAATATGTATTGTTCCAGCCCGGTTGGGCGGGCTGTTTTGCTGGCCTGATGGTGCATGGACTGCATAAATTCTGCGGTGAGCGTGCGCTCTGATTTATGCGGAGAGTAGAGCAGGGAGCCCAGCAGGTATGCGCCGATGTTAAAAATCATACTCCATAATACGCTGTGGGGAATGCTGGAAAGCCCTTCGGTGCCAAACAGCGCTTCCGGCCGTAACCAGCTTATCTGAAACAGGCCTTCAGTCAGTAATGCGTCCGCCATCCAGCCCTGTTTAATCAGTGTTGGTATGACCAGGGTATAGACCCAGATAACAAAGCCGGCCAGCAATCCGGCCAGCGCGCCGGCACTGTTACCTTTTTGCCAGAATATCCCGCCCAGAAGTGCCGGGCTGAACTGTAATACTGCCACAAACGAGATCAGGCCGATCGCCACCAGAATGTAGGAGTCACTGAAGGCGATGGCGAAGCTGTAACTGCTGAGCAGGATCAGGGTCACCAGTGCCCAGCGGATTTTCAGCAGTTCACCCCGTATGGCGGCATAGCGTTCGAACTTTTCCAGCACTGGCATGATCAGGTGATTTGAGCACATGGTGGCCAGTGTCATTGTGGTAATAATGATCATGCCTGTGGCGGCAGAAAAACCACCGATGAATGCCAGCATGGTCAGAAAGGTGTTGTCAGCCTGTTGTGGCAACAGCAGAACATAGTAATCAGCAGCCCCGGTATCAATGCCTTTTAGCAGGCCTGCACCGGCGATCGGAATGACAAATATATTGATCAGCAGGATGTAGAGAGGGAACACCCAGAGTGCTCTTTTGATGTAGTTTACATCCGCATTTTCAATGACTGCTACATGGAACTGCCGGGGCAGATTTTGTACGGCTGCGAAGCTCAGGATAATAAGCGTCAGCCACATCACCCCGCTGTCTGGCCGGGTATGGAGGCTGGTGACCTGATGTATGCCAGCCTGATCAAGCTGATTGAGAATGTCGTTGTAGCCATTAAACAGGTAATAACAGACAAAAATACCGATGCTCAGAAAAGCGATCAGTTTCACAATGCATTCGACCATAAGGACGCTGATCATGCCCTGATGGCGTTCGGTGGGGTCCAGCCGCCGTACGCCGAACATAATTGTAAACACAATCATGAAGAGAGTGATCAGCAGGCCTGAGCTGCCCCAGTCCATCGTTGTATTATGCAGGTCGGCGCCGTGACCGCTGAGGGTGATAATTTTAAAGGAGCTGATAACCGCTTTTAATTGCAGGGCGATGTAGGGGAGTACGCCTAACAGGGCCGTTATGGTGACCAGAGCAGCAATTTTCTGCGAGCGGTTATAGCGGGTAGATATGAAGTCGGCAATGCTGGTGACCCGGAAGGTGTTTTTTGCCAGGACCATGCGTCTGAGGGTAATCCACCAACAGGCAATGCTCAGTAATGATCCGATATAGACGCCCAGATACAGTAGCCCCGATTCGGAAGCAAATCCGACACTGCCGTAAAAGGTCCAGGAGGTGTGATAGACCGCCAGCGATAAGGCATATGTCCAGGGGCCGTTGAAATTTCTGCCGGTCTGTTCAATTTTTCGTTCCACCAGTTGTGCTATGGCGAACAGAATGACCATGTAGGATGAAATAACCAGTATAACTGTAATTGAACTGAACATAGCCGAAGGTAACCCTCCCATTCGTCCGGCTGTCCATGCCTGTGATCTCTCTGTTTTTACAAAGGTATTCTTTAAGCTATAGCGCTGGCTGGTGAATGGGTCAAATTTCAGCGAATACTGATTGGGCTATTACCGGTCATTGTCGGAAGGTTCTGATTGGTGAGCCGGACAGCATGAAGGTGCTTTTTCCGGCACCAGATCGACCCCGCCGGGGTGGCCCGGATGGCATTTAAGCAGGCGCTTTATTGTCAGAGCAGTGCCTTTAAGGGGACCGTGAATCTCGATTGCTTCCAGGGCATAAGCTGAGCAGGTAGGGTAAAAGCGGCAGCGTGGCCCCAGCACAGGGCTGATAACGTACTGATAAAATTTGATGAGAAAACGCAGCAGCATTCGCATACTTATATTTTCCGGTACCTGAAATGAAAATGCGTATTAAGTGTAACCTGTGTGCAGATTGCTGTCAGGTAAAGAAAATGCCGGCGTATTCACATACAAAATTCATCTTGGTAAAGACACAAGTATGTCGATTACAGCGTCTACCCGGCTCAAGAAGGGGAATTAGATCGTATAATTGTGCGCCGCATTATATAGAGATACAACAAAAAATAAAGAGATAAACTTTCATAGATTTAGTGGTGCAGGGCAGGTACTGATCACAAGATGTATGAATCAGGGGCGGTATTTACAGAAGAATCCCGCCACAGCAGGGCTGCGGCGGATGTGTGAGTGAATTGCAGATTACAGATGTTCTTCTGCGTATTCGGCTAAAGATGAACGGAACACGCCTTCGAAATGTACATTGCTGGCACCGTTGTAATCTTTAAAACGTTCCACAATGTAAGTAAGGCCTGAGGTCAGGGCTGTCAGGTAGTTAGAGTCGATTTGCGCCAGGTTACCCAGACACACCATTTTTGTGCCTTTACCGCAGCGGGTAAGGATGGTTTTTAGCTGTGAGGGTGTCAGGTTCTGGGCTTCATCGATCAGCACGATGGCGTCCTGAATGCTGCGCCCGCGAATAAAGTTAAGCGACTTGAACTGGATATTCGCTTTCTCTATTGCGTATTTGACGCTGCTCTGGGGCCGTTCGTCGCCTTCGTGCATGGCTTCCAGATTGTCCAGAATGGAACTCAGCCATGGAGTCATCTTTTCTTCTTCGGTACCGGGCAGGAAGCCTATATCTTCTGCTACTGGTGGGGTTGAACGGGTAACAATGATCTTGTTATAGCGCCCCTGTTCAATGACCATTTCCAGCGCACAGGCCAGTGCAATCAGGGTTTTACCGGAACCGGCCGCGCCGTTGAGCATGCAAAGATCAATGTCGCTGTCCAGCAGGGACTGCATCGCAAAGGCCTGGTAGATATTGATGGGGGATATGCCCCAGCAGTTCTGTTGCATCAGGTGTTCGTGGCCAAGGTCGCGCAAAACAATGGCTTCATGGTCTACACTGACAACCCTGGCGGCAAAGTCTTCGGAGTCATCATGGATGTACTGGTTGACGTAAGTGTCCGGTAACAGGTCCGGGCTGACCTTGTGAAAGGTGTAGGGGCCTTTCTGATAACTTTTGACCTGATCGACCTTTTCCCAGAACAGTCCGTCGATGTGCTGATGACCGGCAGATAGCAGATCAAGGTCAGAAACCAACTGATCTTTGCGGTAGTCTTCGACCTTTTGCAGACCCGCGCCCATGGCTTTAAGGCGCATATTTATATCTTTCGTGACCAGGATGATGTCCCGGTGTGAATCATTGGTTTGCAGGTGAAGCGCGCAATTGATAATGCGGTTGTCGTTGTTGGTTGTCGATGGGAGAAAGCCCTGGCGGCTGGTCAGTTCGTGATCGGGGTAGACACTGAGTTTCCCCAGAGTCGTGCTGTCGTCGGTGCCGGGCACTTTAATCTGAACGCCCCGGGTGATTTGTGTGGGGCTGGTTGCAACGCTGAGGATATTATCAATTGCCCGGATAGCGTGTCGTGCTTCCTGGGCAACGCTTTGTTTGCGGTCCTTTATGTTATCCAGTTCTTCCAGAACGGTCATGGGGATCGCGACGTCTTGCTCTTTGAATTCGTACAGGCAGTTTGGATCATGAAGTAAAACATTGGTGTCGAGGATATAAAGCTTTGTAGCAGCCATAAGGGATTCCTTCTCCAACCTTGTTGTCTATCTGAAATAGGCTTCCAGATATGTTTAGTTAAGCAGAAGTTGCAGTCAGTTAAAACCCTTTGTATTCATCCATGTATGAATTTGGGTAACTGTGGTGATTATGAGTAATAAATTCGTAACTTTGTTCGGGTTCTAATACATAGTGTATGGTTAGGGTTAGCTGGTTTTTGAGCCTCTATGTTTATAAAATTCAATGGCTTAGTAGATATGATGGCATTGATAGCATATATTGTAAGTGATACTGAGATTCGTTGACTGGCAGGGATAAGCGGTTTTGCGGGCCGGAAAAAACATCATTTGGCCGTAACTGAATAACGCAGAGAACCCTGTTTGCAGTACATAAATTCCAAGCTGTTTTGCTTTGTGTGATGTATCTGTCGATCAGCGTTGAGTGTGTCTTTGAAGGGAGCGTGAATTATGACAACTGATCAATTTGTAACAGCAAATATTACGCCTTTAGATAGTTTAAATACGTTATCGCCGATTGAAGTGGCGCGTTTACAGGATCGTAACCAGGCGGGTCTTTATCAGCTGTTCCGCCAGTGCTGTCTGGCGGTACTGAATTGTGGCAGCGAGGTGGACAGCACCAAGCAGGTGCTGGAAATGTACCAGGACTTTGATATACAGGTGGCACAGAAACATCAGGGCATTCAGCTTGAAATTGCGAATGCGCCGGCCAGTGCCTTTGTGGACGGCGAAATTATTCAGGGGATCAGAGAAAATCTGTTTTCTGTGGTTCGCGATATTTTATATGTGGGTGATGAAGTCGGGCAGGATAATCAGCTGGCCGAAAACGTTGCCATTACCAATCAGGTCTTTCAGATTCTGCGCCATGCTCAGGCAATCGAGCCGCACATTAAACCGAATCTGGTAGTGTGCTGGGGCGGTCATTCCATTGGCCGTACTGAGTATGAATATACCAAGAAGGTCGGTTACGAGCTGGGGCTGAGAGGGTTTGGTGTCTGCACCGGCTGTGGTCCGGGGGCGATGAAGGGACCAATGAAGGGCGCGACGATTGCCCACGCTAAACAGCGTATCAGTGATGCCCGGTATGTGGGTATTTCTGAGCCCGGAATCATTGCGGCGGAGTCTCCGAATCCGATTGTGAATGAGCTGATCATCATGCCGGATATTGAGAAGCGCCTGGAAGCCTTTGTCCGGTTAGGTCACGGGATTATTGTCTTCCCGGGCGGTGCCGGTACCGCGGAAGAGATTCTCTATATGTTGGGCGTACTGCTGCATGAGAAGAATCATAATATTCCGTTACCGCTTATTTTTACGGGTCCGGCAGGCAGTGAAGCTTATTTTGAAACCATAGACCGTTTTGTGCGCCAGACGCTGGGTGATAAAGCCGCTGAACGGTACCAGATCATTGTTGATGATCCGGTTGAGGTTGCCAGTCAGATGAAAGAGGGGCTGCAGCATGTTACTCAGTACCGTAAGGCCACCAGTGAGTCATTCCATTTCAACTGGCAGTTGCATATCCCTGAGACATTTCAGCAACCGTTTGAGCCGACCCATGAAAAAATGGCGGAGCTGAATCTCAGCCATGAGCAGGAAGATTATCAACTGGCCTCTAACCTGCGACGTGCATTATCGGGTATCGTTGCCGGTAATGTTAAAGCGCAGGGCATCCAGGAAATTGAAACCCATGGTCCTTTTGAGCTCAGTGGGGACCCTGAGATGATGCGCTCGCTGGATGAATTACTGGCGTCTTTTGTTGAGCAGCGCCGGATGAAGATTAATTATCAGGAATACAAACCCTGTTACCGGATTCGGGTGGGGGATGCCGCAGAGGCATAAACCGCCAGTTGACGGAAGAGACAGTATAAAGCGCAGGTTACTGCGCTTTTTTATGAGCAAAACAGTTTGAGGAGTCAGTCAATGCAGTGTCATGAAGTGGATTATGAAATTGTTGGCAGTTCTATGCCGTTGCTGGAAGTTGAGCTTGATCCGGGTGAAACCGTCATTGCTGAAGCCGGCATGATGAACTACATGGAAGACAGCATTGGCTATGAAACCCGTATGGGGGACGGTTCTGACCCTGATCAGGGACTTATGTCCAAGCTGTTTTCAGCCGGTAAGCGCATGCTGACCGGGGAGTCGCTGTTTATGACGCACTTCTCGAATCAGGGAGCCGATAAACAGAGAGTGGCGTTTGCTGCGCCCTATCCCGGTGATATTGTGCCGGTCAATATGGCTGAGATTGGTCAGCGGCTTTATTGTCAGAAAGATGCCTTCCTGTGTGCAGCGCTTGGTACCCGTCTGTCGGTTGCCTTCTCTAAAAAATTAGGGGCCGGCTTTTTCGGGGGGGAAGGATTTATTCTGCAAAAGCTGGAAGGTGATGGTATGGCCTTCATTCAGGCCGGCGGAACGGTTGTACGTAAAGAGCTGAATAATGAAACCCTGAGGGTTGATACCGGTTGTCTGGTCGGATTCAGTGAAGGGGTTTCATACGATATCGAGCTGACCAAAGGGATGAAGTCGATGCTGTTGGGGGGCGAAGGGCTGTGGTTGGCGACGCTGTCGGGAACCGGCAGTGTCTGGATTCAGAGTTTGCCGTTTTCCCGTCTGGCGGATCGGATCATTGCTGCAGCACCGGAACTGGGAGGGAGCCGTCAGGGGGAAAGTTAATGTTTGGCCTTCTGTAAAAATATCCTTGCAGGTGTGTGGTTGCCGGACTGGTGAGCGTAACCACACACTAATTATGACTTTTATGCCGAATACAGGTATATTTTCGTTTTTATTTTTCTCCGGCATCCAGACGTCAGAAGTAATGTTACGAAATAAACTGGTTATCACACTCACCACAGCTCAGGGGTCGCGTCAGTATACGCTGGGGCAGATTACGAAGTATTTGCTGGCGATGTTCCTGGTTATTTCTGTTTGCAGTTTCTTTGTTTCAAATCTCTTACTGGTGAAAACCACAGATCATTTGCTCAATCTGGAAGAAGGGTTTGATAGCCTTAGTCTGCAATATGAAGATACCCTGGGGGCGTCTGAACAGCAGAAGGGGCAGCTGGATCAGCTATCACGTTCTTTGTCTCAGCTGCAGGTGGAGAAAAAACAGCTTAAAGAAGAAAACCTGCGAATTGGCGAGCTTAATGCTGTGCTGGATGCCAGTCTTTACGGGTTGGAAGGTTTGCTGGGGTTGCCGGCTTCCGGTGAAATGACGCCTGAACGGGCGGGTGAGCTGAGTATGCTGATCAGCCAGCGTACCTTTTATCTCAACAGTATTCCTAACGGTTTGCCTATTCAGGGTATCCGTATCAGCGGTAAGTACGGTATGCGAATGCATCCGGTGCTTGATAAGCGTACCATGCATTATGGTATTGATTTTAAAGCGGATAAGGGGACGCCGATTTATGCCACGGCGGACGGGGCGGTTGAGTTTGCGGGATACAATAAGCAAAGTGGTTTCGGTAAGCTGATCATTTTGCAGCATGGCTTTGGTTTTAAAACCTATTACGCCCACTTAAATGATATCAAGATTAAATCCGGTCAGTTCGTATCCAAAGGGCAACTGATCGGTATGAGTGGTAATACCGGCCGTTCCACCGGGCCGCACTTACATTATGAAATCCGGCATTTATTCAGGCCAGTCGACCCTGCGCCCTTCGTGGCGTGGGATATGAGTAACTTTGATTCACTGTTTTCTACAGTTAAAGGTATCGAATGGGCTTCCTTAAAAAAGATGTACCCGCTAAACCAAACGCTGCAAACGGCAAAGCAATAACAATTATTGCTGAAGGGAATAAGTTCAGCGGTGATATGAGCATTGTTGGCAGGATGCATATTGACGGCATGTTCGAAGGGAATATTTCATCACTGGATAATATCTCTGTTGGCAAGAACGGCCATATCCGCGGGGTTGTGAAAGCCAATCAGATCAGCGTGTGTGGGCTGGTTGAAGGTGAGGTCTGGTGTGATGAGCTGGAAATTGACCGTGGTGGAAAAGTTTTTGCTACAGTGACCAGTAAGGTAATGGCAATTCATCCGGAAGGAAATTTTGTCGGCGAGCGTAAGATGAAAGAGTTGAGTACTGCTGAGCCGTTGCCGCATATGGAGTCTGGCATTGAAGCCATTGACTCTTTGCCGGACAAAGTGACGCTTAACAGTGATGATGAGCAGGTTTCCAAAGCCTGAACAGGCTGTGACTGAATAACAGGATTTAGCATGTGTGAACTGCTTGGCATGAGTGCAAATGTGCCGACGGATATTTGTTTCAGCTTTACCGGGCTGATGCAGCGTGGTGGAGAAACCGGCCCTCATCGGGATGGCTGGGGAATTGCGTTTTATGAAGGCAAAGGTCTGCGTGATTTCCATGACCCTGAGCCGAGTTGTGATTCAGAAATCGCTCAGCTTATTAAGAATCATCCGATCAAAAGTAAGACAGTTATCAGCCACATCCGGCAGGCGAATGTTGGCGAGATATGTCTGGAAAATACCCATCCGTTTACCCGTGAGTTGTGGGGCTATACCTGGACGTTTGCACATAACGGTCAGTTGGATGCTAAGTTATTTGACCTGCCGGTATCTTTTTATAAGCCCGTGGGTACCACGGATAGCGAATATGCATTTTGCTGGTTGCTGGGAGAGGTGCGCAGAGCATTTCCGGAGCGGCCGGATGATTTTACAGAAGTCAGTGCGCTGATCGCCCGTTGTGCTGATCAGCTTCGCGAGTTAGGCGTGTTCAACATGTTGTTAACTGAGTCAGAGTATTTATTTGCGTACTGCACGACCAAGCTTGCCTGGATAACCCGGCGGGCGCCTTTTGGAAAAGCGAGTCTGACTGATGCTGAGCTGACGGTTAATTTCCGTGAAGAAACTAACACGACTGATGTTGTGACGGTGATTGCCACAGAGCCGCTGACCGATAATGAGGAATGGACCGCACTGGCTGAAGGCGAAATGATTACCTTCATGGACGGTGAGCCTGTCAGACTTTCCTGATTAATACGTTTTTTATTTAATGATGCGCTGATGGAATTGTTTCCTTCAGCGCATCTTTGTTTTTAGCCTTTTCCGGACAGAGCCGTTAACGTGAGTCGTCAGTTTCAATCTTTATATCAACGCCTGGATGAGTGCCTGATCAGCGACCGGTTTCGGTTGCGCCAGAAATTGGGCAACCTGAGCCGCAGGGCAGAACAGGGGCAGCCGTTTGATAAACTGCTGGCAGACACTGAAGCACTGATTACTGAATCAGAGTCAGCGGTCAGGGCCCGTGCTTATGATGGCCAGAATATCTCCTTTCCTGATTTGCCAGTGTCCTCCCGGCGGGATGAGATTGCCGAGGCGATTCAGCATAATCAGGTCGTGGTTATCGCCGGTGAGACCGGTTCAGGTAAAACTACTCAGTTACCGAAAATCTGTTTGCAGTTGGGGCTGGGGACAAAAGGTCTGATTGGTCACACGCAGCCGAGACGTCTGGCTGCCCGGACAGTCGCTAACCGTATTGCTGAAGAACTGGGTTCTTCTCTGGGCAGTACAGTGGGTTATCAGGTACGTTTTACCGAGCAGGTTGCTGAAAATACTCAGGTTAAGCTGATGACCGATGGTATTTTACTGGCGGAAACCCAGCGGGACCGTTATCTGGAAAAATATCAGGTACTGATCATTGATGAGGCCCATGAGCGCAGTCTGAATATCGATTTTTTACTGGGCTATTTGCGGCAGATTTTGCCTAAACGGCCGGATCTTAAGGTCATAATTACATCGGCAACGATCGACCTGCAGCGTTTTTCGAAACACTTTAATAATGCGCCTGTTATAGAAGTGTCTGGCCGGACTTATCCGGTAGAGGTACTTTACCGGCCGCTTGAAGATATGCCAGATTCCGGAGAACGGTCTGTACCGGAAGCGATTGTTCAGGCAGCACAGGAATTACAGGTGCTTGAACGCCAGCAGCAGAAGGGCATTCAGGGAGATATTCTGGTGTTCCTGAGCGGTGAGCGGGAAATCCGCGAAGCGGCTGAGCATTTAAGGAAGGCGGTAACGGCACAGCGTCTGAAGCATATTGAGGTGATGCCTTTGTATGCCCGTCTGAGTGTGGCAGAGCAGAATAAGATTTTTCATGGTGGCCGGGGTGCCGGCCGCCGGATAGTGCTGGCGACCAATGTTGCAGAAACGTCTTTGACGGTTCCCGGTATCCGTTATGTTATTGATCCCGGGCTGGCCAGGATCAGCCGTTACAGCTATCGCTCGAAGGTGCAACGTTTACCGGTTGAAGCCGTTTCTCAGGCCAGTGCAAATCAGCGGATGGGACGCTGTGGCCGGGTCGCAGAAGGTGTCTGCATCCGGTTATATTCTGAAGAGGATTTTAACAGCCGTCCTGAATTTACGGATGCCGAAATCCGCCGTACAAACCTGGCAGCGGTTATCCTGCAGATGCTGACGCTGCGTCTGGGGAATATCGAGGACTTTCCGTTTATTGATCCGCCTGACTCCCGGTATATTAACGATGGCTTTAAATTGCTACAGGAGCTGGGGGCTGTTGATGACAAGCGTAAGATTACTTCGCTGGGCTGGCAGGTAAGTAAGTTACCGATAGACCCGCGCATCGCCCGGATGGTCGTCGCCGCTGTTAAAGAGGGCTGTTTGCGGGAAATGCTGATTATTGCCAGCGCACTGACGATTCAGGATCCCCGTGAGCGTCCGTTTGATAAGCAACAGGCTGCGGATGAAAAGCACCGGCAGTATGCGGATAAGGATTCTGATTTTGTTACCCTGGTCAATCTGTGGGCGCTGTTCGAAGAGCAGCGTCAGGAACTGAGTCAGAACCAGCTGCGGAAGTACTGTCAGAAACATTTCCTGTCGTATAACCGCATGCGTGAGTGGCGTGACGTGCATCGTCAACTGCATCTGATCTGTAAATCTCTGGAGTATAAAGAGTTACCGGCGGACGCGGGTTACGATCGCCTGCACCGGGCATTGTTGTCAGGCTTGTTAGGGAATATCGGCTTTAAACAGGAAAATAAGGAATATCTGGGAGCGCGTAACCGGCGCTTTTATGTGTTCCCGGGGTCCGGGCTGTATAAGTCAGCACCCAAATGGATTATGGCCGCTGAAGTAGTTGAAACCAGCAAGCTGTATGCCCGTATGGTCGCGAAAATCGATCCGTTGTGGGCTGAGCCTCTTGCCGGTCATCTGGTGAAGCGAAATTACTTTGAGCCTCACTGGGAGAAAAAACGTGCTCAGGTTATCGCTCAGGAGCAGGTGAGCTTATATGGCCTGATCATTGTCCCGAAAAGAAATATTGATTTCGGCAAGGTCGATCCGTTGGTTAGCCACGACATATTTATCCGTTCGGCACTTGTGGAAGGGCAGTTTCATACCAAGGGTAAGTTCTTTGCTCATAATCGCCGTTTGCTTACCAGTGTAGAAGGTCTGGAAGCTAAATCACGGCGCAAAGACCTGCTGGTGGATGAAGATACGCTCTGTGATTTCTATACCGCCAGAATGGCGAAGCACAAAGGTGACCATGTTGTTAATGGCGCCGGTTTTGAAAAGTGGCGAAAAACCGTTGAAAACGCGGATGACAAAATTCTGTTTCTGACGGAAGCGGATATTTTGCAGCGAAGTACGGAGCATGTAACTGCCCGTCAGTATCCTGAAGTACTGAAGGTTTCCGGGGCACCGCTGAAGCTGAGTTATCATTTTGAGCCTGGCGCGGCAGACGACGGCGTGTCAGTCAGTGTGCCACTGGTGTTGCTGAATCAGATTCCTTTGCAGCGTCTGGAGTGGCTTGTGCCGGGCATGCTTAAAGAAAAGTGTGTGGCCCTGCTGAAAGGTTTGCCTAAGCAAATACGAAAAAATTATGTGCCGATACCGGATTATGTGGATGCATTTATTCAGTCGGCCAGTTTCGGTGAAGGTAAGCTGGAAGAGGCGCTGGCACATCAGATGTTGCGTATGACCGGTGTGCGTCTTGATCCACAGTTGCTGGAAGCTGGGGAGCTTGAGGCGCATCACCGAGTCAATATTAAGTTGCTGGGTGATAAAGGGAAGCTAATTGCCCAAAGCCGTGACTGGCAGGCGCTGAGCGAACAGTATGGCGAACAGGCTGAAGCCGCGCTGACAAGCGAGGCGGATGAAACCTGGGGGCGCAAGGGGATTACCCGCTGGGACTTCGGTGATTTACCTGAGTCTGTCACGCTTAAGCAGGCAGGCGGTATAGAGGTCGAACTGTACCCTGCACTTGTCGACCGTAAAGAAAGTGTTGAACTGGTTGTTGTGGAAGATAAGCAGGAAGCGGTAATACTGACCCGAAGAGGTGTGATCAGGCTTGCCTGGTTAAACTTGCCGGCCAGTCTGCGTCAGGTGAAAAGTAAGCTTGTAAAGTTTGAAGAGTCAGCGTTGCTGTTTGCTAAAGTGCAGCGAAAGGAAGCGTTGAGGGAAGACATTTTACTGTTAGCTACCGAGGCCTGTTGCTTCGCTGCAGAAGATATTCCGCGATCAGAGGCAGCGTTTCTGAAGACGCTGGCTAAAGCGGAAACGGATTTTATATCGACTGCGAAGCAAGCTGCGGAAGCTGTGAATCAGATGCACCATTGTTTTCACCGTATCAATAAGCAGTTAAGCGGTAAGATGGATCTGCGGGTTATCAATGTTCTGAACGATATAAAACTGCAGTTGAGTGAATTGATGCATGCCGGCTACCTGAGCTCGGCTGGCTGGCAGCAGTTACAGGAGTATCCCCGTTATCTGAAGGCAATTGAATTACGCCTTGAGAAATATCAGCGCGAGTTGCCCCGGCAACGGATGCTCAGTGATCAGCTGGTTACATATATGCAGGGCGTGCAGAAACGGCAGAAGGACTATCAGCAACAACGGCGCAGTACTGCAGAGCTAACAACCTTTCGCTGGCTGCTCGAAGAATACAGAGTGTCGCTGTTTGCGCAGCAGTTAGGCACCCGGCAGCCGGTGTCTGAAAAGCGTATTAAGCAGGCCTGGCAGACGCTGTCTGAAGGGTAGGTGTGGCTGTTTTTTATACAGTGGTTTTTAATGAGCTAAATCCATGACAAATAAAGGGCGAAATAGTTGCAGAAGATTGTTGTGTATGCTGTAATGCGTCCAATTTATTAGACTAGACATTCATTTTAGGTTCATTTTTAGATTATTAGCGGTTTTGTATTAATAACGCTAATGAAAACTCAGTCAGTAAAAGTGTTTGTAAGCAGATAACTTTTAAAACTGAAAATAAGTATGATCTGATGATGAAAGTCATCAATATATGAAAGAAATTTCTTTCATATGTTTGAAATAATTTTGTTTTATAGTATTTTTTAGTGAGCGATGCGTTCGGAATATCTGTGATGTGGACATTCCAAGCACATTAAAGCTAAAAAAATTAAAGTTAACCGCTTTGGTTAACAAGAAAAGTTTAACTACTAGTACGTTAAATATTAAAGGGGAAATTGTTGATGAAAAAGTCAATCATCGCTCTGGCTGTTGCTGGCGCTCTGACTGCTCCACTGGCTCAAGCTGACGCTACTCTGTACGGTGTTGCTCAGTTCCGTCTGATCGATCAGGACGAGAAAAGCCTGAACGCTCAAATGGCTAAAACTCGTCTGGGTGTTAAAGGCACTGTAGACAACGATATCGAAGGCCTGACTACTGGTTTCCAGTTTGAGTGGGAATTCTCTGGCGCTAACGGCGACGACGCTGGTATCAGCGAAGTTCGTAAGTCTCTGGTTTACATGAAAGGTGACTTCGGTCAGGTAACTTTCGGTCGTCAGAACAACCCAGCTGCAGCATTCAAGAAAGCTGACATCATGGGTCGTCACTCTGCTCAGTTCGCGCTGGTAGGTGACCGTATCTCTAACGCTATCACTTATGCTTCTCCAGACCTGAGCGGTCTGCAGCTGCACGCTGGTTTCACAGCTGACGGTGCAAACGAAGATGCTGCTGCTGCAACAGCGACTACTATCCCAGCAACTGGTGCTCCTACTCTGGGTACTGATGCTACTACTGGTAGCGAAGATGCAGACGCTTACATCCTGGGTGCAACTTACGGCATCGCTGGTTTCGACCTGGCGCTGACTCACGTTGCTTCTAACAACAAAGCTGACAACACTGATACTGATACTACTAGCTTCGGTGTTGGTTACACTATGGGTGATCTGTACCTGGCGGCTTCTTACTCAGAGATGGATTCTGACGTAGCTGATTCTGATGCAGATGTTACTCAGCTGGCTGCTTCTTACGGTATCGGTAAGACTACTGTATATGCTCAGTACGAAGTTCTGGATCAGGACGGTGCTGATGAGAAGCTGAAGAAGACTGGTCTGGGCGTAAGCTACGCTCTGGGTTCTTCTGCTTCTGTAGCTCTGGAAACTTTCCAGTTCAACGACGAAGCTGAAGAAACTGTAGCTACTTCTACTGGTGCTACTTCAGTAGTTGCTGACGCTACTGTACTGCAGTACACTCTGAGCTTCTAATTCAAGCTTAACGAGTTTACTCAGAAAAAAGGCTCCTTCGGGGGCCTTTTTTGCGTTTGTAGAAAAATTGTTTTAAGAGTGCTTCTGTGTCGGCTGTTGCACCGCTATAATGCGCCAGTAATCAGATTGAAGAACATGGGAGTTCTTGCTTGTGAAATTTGCATCAGTTGCGTTAGTTTTAAGTGTGTCATTGTCCGGTGTTGTTTCGGCGCAGGAAGAATCCGTGGCTGATGTCGCCGGTGTATCTGCTGATGATCAGCATGTTTCTGACCCCTGGGAGGGCTTCAACCGTGCGATGTTCTCTTTTAATGAAGGTCTGGACACCTATGCGCTTAAACCTCTGGCAAAAGGCTACCAGGCGGTTACACCGGATGTTGTTGAAACAGGCGTGAATAATTTCTTTGAGAACCTGTCTGACGTTGGCGGTACTCTGAACGCTCTGTTGCAGGGTAAGCCGGATGCGGCGGTAGAAAACTTTGCTCGGTTTGCTTTTAATACCACGATTGGTCTGGGCGGTATCTTTGATGTTGCTACTCCAATGGGGATTACCAAGCACGAAGAAGACTTCGGTCAGACACTGGCGGCCTGGGGTGCTGATTCCGGTCCTTATGTGGTGTTGCCATTATTTGGGCCTTCCACGGTGCGTGACGGCATTGGTCTGATTCCGGATGCGCTGGTTGATCCGGTAAATGAAGTTGATCATGTCAGAACGCGTAACTCACTGATTGGTTTGCGTATTATTGATACCCGTGCTCAGTTGTTTGCTGCTGAAGAGTTACTGACCGGGGATGATCGTTATGTGGCGGTACGGGATGCCTATTTGCAGCGTCGCGAGTTTCTGATCAACGACGGCGAAGCAGACGTTGATTACGATAATGATTTTTAAGAATTTCTAAGTTGATGCGTGCAGTTGAAGTTTAAGAGCTGCACGATAGCATTGAACATCCTGGGCGCGTTCGTGCCCAGTCCGGCCGTTTTGCGGCGTATTCATCAAACTGTGGCTGCTCGCTATAAGGATTCCGGATCATTTCCTGTAAAGCGTGCAGCATACTGAGATCTCCTTCGGTTGCTTTGTCTGATGCTTGCTGGGCGAGATAGTTTCTCAGTATGTATTTAGGGTTAACTGTGTTCATTTGCTTTGCCCGCTCATCGGGAGCAAGGTTTTCTTCCGCGCAGATTTTCTGATATTGGTTTAGCCAGTTTTTTAATGCCTGAATATAGCTATCATTGATTTGCGTTGATTCATAATAAGCGTTTTTCAGGGTGATGAGTTGCCCGTTAATATCCGTTTCGAGTGACGTATTTGCTAATACCCGATAAAAGATTGTCATATCTGTTTCAGCGGAAGTTAACAGTTTTTCAAGTGAATTAATCAGATTATCTTTGCTGTCACTAAATGATGTATTTAAACCGAGTTTTTGGCACATCATCTGGTAATAGGCGCTCTGGTATTTCCCAGAGTAGCTGTTAAGGATTTCTTCCAGCGGTTTAGCGTCCCCGATCAGTGGGTAGATGGCATTTGCCAGCTGATAGAGATTCCACAGTGATATTTGTGCCTGATTACCAAAACGGTAACGCCTGTTTTGGGCGTCAGTTGTGTTGGGTGTCCAGTCGGGATCATAGTTATCCAGCCAGCCATAAGGGCCGTAATCAATTGTCTGGCCAAGAACAGACATATTATCGGTATTCATCACCCCGTGAACAAAGCCTACCCGTTGCCAGTGAACGATCATGCTGAGGGTCAGGTCGCATACTTCGCTGAACCATTCCAGATAGGTGTCTTTACCCGGCTTGCCCAGATGTGGGAAGTCGTTTTTCAGGGTGTAGTCGGTGAATTGCTGCAGTAAAGCAATGTCGTTTCTGGATGAATACAGCTGAAAATGTCCGAAGCGGGTAAAGGACTCGGCTACACGGCATACGATGGCCCCGGGTTCCTGTTGGGGGTTGCCGTCATAGAACATATCCCGGGTTACCGATTCGCCCGTGAGGCAAAGGCTGAGTGCGCGGGTGGTGGGTATCCCAAGGTGGTGCATAGCTTCACTGCAGAGAAATTCCCGTACGGATGAGCGTAATACTGCAAGACCGTCAGCCCGTCTCGAATAGGGGGTCATGCCGGCGCCTTTCAGCTGGAGGGTGAAAAAGCCGTTTTCTGTCGAGGCTTCGCCGAGATTGATTGCTCTGCCGTCGCCCAGTTGTCCTGCCCAGTTACCAAACTGATGACCGCCATAGCAGCTGGCGTAGGGCTTCATACCGGGGAGCAGTTTATTGCCCGTGAGTATTTCAGAAAATGCTGAATCATTCAGTAAATCGCTGGTATCCCCGATGATGCCCAGGCTTTCCAGTACTTCTGAAGATAGTGCCAGGGTTTTTGGGGACTGTACCTGTGTGGGGTTTACATACGAAAAACAGGCTGATTCAACCTGACGACAGTAGTTCTCAGTAACGGGGTCTGCAGGTAGTTGTTCTGCAAACCGATTGCTGAATTTCAGGTTGGTCAGGGAAGTGTTCATGTTGATCGCCAGCGATTAAAAAACGGTCTGAGTATAGTGCTACAGACCGCTTTAATAATACCGGCGATGGGTAGGGCTTAGCGTTTAGAGTGAATGTACAGATAACGCTGCCACCAGTTATTGGCCTGTAACAGCTTGCGGATAATATCCTGTTCCAGGCGATCGCCATAATGGATTACCGGACAGCTCTGATCCAGTGATGGCAGTGCCAGTGTGAAGTTTTGCTTTTGTTGCAGATAAAAATCCTGATAGCTGGTGCCATCAATATCCTGCTCATGAATAACCGGAAAAACAGGCAACTGAGGGCAGAGAAGAAAAAGCAGTTGGCTCGCGGTTTTCGTTGCATTGGCGTCGTTTAAGACTGTGCTGGCAAATGTGTTTACCAGGCTGACGGTGATGTCCTGGCGCTCTGAGTGGGTTAAATCATCGTACTCGGCCCAGTCTTCCTGCAGGGAATCTTTAATGAATGCAGCAAGGGCGGGCTGGATTTCTTCGGGTGAATGCGTGGCTTTGCAGCAGTGTAACAGGACAGCCAGATCCGAATCTGAGATAAGAGGCTGTTCATCAGTCCAGTGATTACGTGCGGCTTTTTCCAGGCTTCCATAGGCAATCGATAATAATCCGTTGCCGCTGCTACGGGAGTCGGAGTCGCGGAGCGCCTGTTGCCAGTGGTGGGCTGCTATATCAAACGAGCTGTTCAGTTTCATAGTGGCTAAACACATCAGAGGTATAAAGATACTTTAATATAAAAATTGTGTTCCCGGTGGGTTAGCGCCAGTCTCTGCGTAAAAGTGGGGCCAATTGTTTACTGTGAAATGCATTTAAATGAGGGGGTCTCTGTGGGTCGGTGTGAAAACTGTTTAGAAAATAGAATGTTAGGTTTTATATTTCTTTTTGGAATAGATTATCGTTTTTTATTCTTTTGAAATATAAGCGGTCTGCGCCATACTGGTTCCATAGAAGTTACACAACTGGCTCCACTTGTTATATCAGGAGTCATAACCGAGAGGTAAAAGGTATGTTAGCGCACAGAGCAAGTCAGCCACAGGCAGTAAACGTAACCGCTGGTCATCAGAACAAGATCAGAATCGTACTGAAGCAGCCAAAGCAGACGATGTGTGTAATGCCGGTACAGGCTAAGCCGAAAAGCGAGCCTAAGCCTGCGTATGATTTTGTAGGCATTGCAGGATAAGTCTGATTCAATAAAAAAGCCCCGAATGATCGGGGCTTTTTTGTGTGTGTCAGATGTCAGTCATCTTCACGCTCGGCCAGTGGCACGATCAGCATAGGGATACGTGAATGGCTAAGTACTTTTTTGGCAACACTTCCCAGGAAGGTATGCAGCATACCTTTTTCATGTGTGCCCATTACAATCAGATCCACATCTAATTCTTTAGACGTCTTAATAATTGTTTCGGCAGGGTACGCTTCAACAATCTCAATAGATTTGATTTGCTTACGGACTTCAGCTTCATCCGGGTGTAAAGAGTCCCAGAAGTTGTCCTGGCGGGCATGGAGCTTGTCTGTCGCGTTATGAATACGTTCCTGCAGGAGGTCGTGGCGACTTTTAGAGTCCATTACGTAAGTTTGCAGCGTGATTTTTGCATCACTGGACAGCTTTTCGACAACGTGCAGAATATGGATTTCGGCACCGGTTTGCTTTGCCAGATAGGTTGCGTGCTCAAAGGCCGCAGTAGAACTCTTGGAAAGGTCTGTGCTGTAAAGAATCTTACGAACTTTAGGTAGCATGATGGTTCTTCCTGTTTATTGGCTATAACAGCCGGCAGTTGCTGCCGGCTGAGTATTTCTGACAGGCTGGCTAGTAGCCAAATGCCCGTGGCAGGAACAGTGCAATCTCAGGGAAGAAGGCGATGATGAATACCGCCAGGGTAGACATGGCTGCAAAAGGCAGTGCTTTTACAGTTACTTCTTCCAGTGAAATATTGGATATACCTGAGGCCACGAAAAGGTTCTCGCCCAGAGGAGGGGTGGAGAAGCCGATCGATAAGCTACATACCATTACGATACCGAAATGAATCGGATCGATACCCAGGTTATAGGTAACAGGTAGCAGTACTGGCGTCAGGATCATGATTGCTGCCAGGGTTTCCATGAACATGCCGACAAACAGCAGGAAGGCAATGATCATGAACCAGATGATATACAGGTTGTCTGTCAGGCTGAGCATGGATTCAGCAACAATAGCCGGAATCTGGTTTTCTACCAGCAGGCGGCCAAATACGGTTGCGGTAAACAGGATCAGAAGTACTCGTCCGGATAACCACGTAGTGGTCTCCAGTGAGCGGAACAGGTCCTGCCAGCTCAGTTCTTTGTGGATGAAGACACCAACAAAGAGGGTGTAGAAGATCGCTACAATCGCAGATTCAGTCGGCGTAAAGAAGCCTGAATAAATACCACCCAGAATTACCAGCGGTGCCATGATGGACCAGAAGCCGGTTTTGAATGCATCAGCAATGTGCGCAATATCCCAGCCGCCTTCAGTGCCCATGTAACCGGCTTTCTTACAGCGGAAGTAGTTCATGGTCAGGATGCATGCCGACATTACTACGCCCGGCAGGAAGCCTGCGATAAACAGTTTACTGATAGATACGCTCTGGAACTCACCGTGAACGGCGATTGCTTCAGGCGGAACGGTCAGACCGATCGCTGAGATACCGAAGATTACCATTGGAATAGATGGCGGAATAACGATACCCAGGCCGCCTGATGATGCAGTAATTGCAGATGCGTAGCCTTTATCGTAACCACGCTTAACCATCGCCGGTATCATTAGCATGCCTACCGCCGCAGTCGTTGCTGGGCCTGAACCGGAAATCGCACCGAAGAACATACATGCCAGAACCGCTGCCGCTGAGATGCCGCCGGTGACGGGGCCGGCAAAGCTTTCAGCCAGGTTTACCAGCCGTTTCGATATGCCTGCCGCTTCCATCAGGGCGCCGGCAAGAATGAACGACGGTAATGCCATCAGTGGGAAAGAGCCAACTGAGGTAAAGGCGATCTGAACAAACTTAATTGGGTTTTGATCGAGGTATAAAAATGACGCTAGCGCCGCCACACCGAGAGATACGGTTACGGGAGCGCCCATCACTAAAAGGACCAGAAATGATCCAAATAATATGAGTACTATTGAGGTTTCTGCCATGATCAGCTCCTGGGATTAAACGGCGCTTTTATTATTTTTATCGTCTTCGTCGATATCGTGATCGATCAGTTCATCAAGTTCCTGAGAATCAGGATCACGGATATCGATGCCTTTAACCAGCTTGTAGTAGTTAACCTGGATTATCCTGAATGTCATCAGGGAGAAGGCAATTGGCAGAATGACGTAAATATACTTCATTGGAACGCCCAGAGTCTGGGATTTCCAAAACAGGTTCATCTTATTGAAAACAAAATCATAAGACAGGTATACGAAGTAGGCATTGAAGCATATCCATATAACGTCGGTAATAAATTCCAGAATTGGTGGCAGGAATGCCGGCATCATTTTGTACTGGAAGGTTACACGGTTATGTGCTGCAAGTTTTGCTGCGTAGCTGGCGCCAAAAAATACGAACCAGACGAACATGTAAACGGAGAGCTCTTCGGTCCAGGAAAATGAATAACCAAAAAGCTGACGAGAAACGATCTGCATAAACAACAAAGAGACAAAAATTGTCAGCAATGTGCGGCAGATGTAACTCTCGATATTATCGAGAAAATGTATGAATTTGCTGCCCATGGGAGGTACTCCGGTATAAGTATATGCCCCGGATGGGGCATATACGTTAGTGAGAAATCTGAGGTTAGATAACCTTAGATTTCTTCACGTCCCAGAGAGCGTAGCAGGGCATTAACTTTCTCTTTGCCGCCAACACTTTCGTAGAACTTAGGCCATACAGCCATCTGAGCTTTCTTAGCCCATTCAGCTTCGTCCTGCAGGGAGTCGATTTGCATGCCGTACTTGTTAACCAGCTCGTCTTTGATGGTCACTTCTTTGTCTTTCAGCCACTGCAGGCTGTAAGCAGTTGCTTCCTGACCGGCTTCCAGAATAGCTTTCTGAGTCGCTTCGTCCTGGTCCTGATACAGAGATTCAGAAACAATCAGAGGCTCCAGCAGGAACAGGTAGTGCAAGTCAGTGATGTACTTCTGAACTTCGCCGAACTTCATCGCGTAAATAGTGGTGTAAGGAGTATCCTGACCATCTACAACGCCCTGCTGAAGAGCTGTGAAAGTTTCAGACCAAGCCATAGGAGTAGGGTTGTTACCCCAGGACTTGTAAGTATCAATCATGATTTCGTTTTTAGGAACACGTACAACTACGCCATCCAGGTCAGCCAGTTTCTGAATTGGCTTTTTAGAGTTACTCAGTACACGGAAACCTGAGTAAGTCCAGCCAACGATACGAACGCCGGCATCACGAATAGTGTTGTCAACCAGCTCAGCTCCGATTGGACCAGAAACAACGCTTACCGCCTGATCCAGGTTTTCGAAGATGTAAGGCAGAGATAAAATGCCCAGAGTTGGAGAGAAAGGACCGATGTTGTTACTTGCAACGATGGAAAAATCCAGTGTGCCCAGTGCTGCATCGTTTACTGTGTCCTGCTCGGAACCCAGCTGACCGTTCAGGAACAGCTTAGCGCTGTGGTCAGTCTTAGCTTCCAGACGTTCGATAAACTTCAGACCTAAAGCTTCTTGAGCACTTCCACCACCATCACCTACTGCGATGTTCCAGTTAGCAGCTAATGTGCTGGCAGAGAAAAGCAAGCCAGCCGTCAGGGATAGTACTGTAGTGATCTTATTCTTATGCTTCATAAGTAACTCCTGATTTTTGTTATTGCACTTGTTCTCAGACAAGTGTTGAGCCATGTGATCCGTTGCCGAATCGACTTAGAGCCAGTGAAATTAATACCACATGGGGGATTAATAACAACTTTCTGTAAGCCATCATCACTCGGCGAAACCTGGTTTTTATGTCTGATAACAAGGTGTCATCAGACATCAGAATCTCAATGTGACAATGTCATACATAGTTAACCCATGGATGTTTGTTTTTTAGGGCCAGCCGGGCAACCTATATGGGGCCAGTCCTGGTGTCACACCTTTCTTCTACTGCAAGAACGGGTTACCGGTTAATACTATAGCCTTGATTCCCAATGCAAAAAATTAAATTTCCCAATTTATTTTCTTAAGTTATTGATCATTCATGCCTATACGACTTCCGGGTGAAACCTCAGGGGACAAAAAAGTAAGGTTTTTGAGTGCTTTATTTCAGCGCATTGTTGTTTAAGTGAAAAATCGACAAGTTTATTCACCAGGCAGATTGTTTGTTATGATGTCTGCGATTAATGGTGAAAGGTCAGATATGAAACAGGGGCATAAAGACAATATGGAAAGCGAAAACCTGCGTATAGGTAAGCAAATAAGGGATTTGCGCAAAGCGAAGGGTATTACGCTGACGGCGATGGCAGAAAAAATAGACCGTTCGGTAGGCTACGTCAGTCAGGTAGAGCGGGGTGTATCAGCGTTACCGATTCCAGTATTACAGGCGATCAGTGAAATTCTCGATGTGCAGATAAGCTGGTTCTTTCATGCCGACCGGGAAGCGCCTGTTGAAGAGCTGGATCACATCGTACGTCAGCATAACCGTCGCAGTCTGAATTTTGCCGGTACCGGCATGCGGGAAGAATTATTATCCCCGACACTCAGTGGCCAGCTGCAGATGGTGCTTTCGACTTTAGAACCAGGATCCGGTCGTCAGGGATCCCGCCGCCGTAAGAGTGAAGAGGCGGGATTTGTGCTTTCTGGTCATCTGGAGCTGGGAATCGGTGAAAAAGTATTCCACCTTGGTACCGGAGATAGCTTTGCTCTGACCGGTGATGAGCCTCACTGGCTGAGAAATCTCTCCGATGATGAAGACGTTGTTATTGTCTGGACATTAGCAGGAGCCAACTACTGATCTGTCAGGGAAACTGCAACAGTTTCTCTTTTCCCCTTCTTTTATTTATTCCACTGTTGATGCTCTCCGGTATACAGGCAATCTGTGTACCGGCCCGTTTACTGAAAAATTCTTCTTACTGTTTCCGGATCGCACCTGTCTGTAAGCCTGTTACCGGGCCTTTGCAGTGAGGGAACATCATCTGCCTGTCTGCTTCTATATATAGCCATTGCCGGTTATTTGTTTCCTGTAACGTTTCATATTCAGTGCTTGTTTTTCTTTAAGTTTCTCTGAGAGTGTAATTTATCCTTAATAAATTCTTTGACATAAAAAAATGCCGCGTGTATATATATAAATGAAATTTTAATAAATAATTTCATTTTACTTTGGTTTCTACCATCGTGATGTGAAAACGGTCTTGATGAGGTTGTGATGAAGATACTGGTCGCGATAAAGCGGGTTGTTGATGCGAACGTAAAGGTTCGCGTGAAGCCGGATAACTCTGCAGTTGATCTAAGCAATGTAAAGATGGCGGTTAATCCATTTTGTGAGATCGCGATCGAAGAAGCTGTCCGTCTTAAAGAAAAAGGTATCGCCACTGAAGTGATCGTGGTGAGCGCCGGTACCAAAGATTGTCAGGAGCAGTTACGTACGGGGCTGGCATTAGGTGCTGACCGTGCTCTGCAAATTGAGACGGATGCCGATGTTGAGCCGCTGGCGATTGCCAAGCTGCTGGCGGCACTGGTTGAAAAAGAGCAGCCAGGCATTGTCATGATGGGTAAACAGTCCATCGATGGTGAAAACAATCAGACAGGTCAGATGCTGGCAGCATTAACCAATATGACGCAGGGTACTTTCGCATCGGAAGTTGAAGTTGCCGGTGAAGAGTTACTGGTTACCCGCGAAGTGGACGGCGGCCTGCAGAAAATCGGCCTGAAGTTACCGACTGTTGTCACCACGGACCTGCGCCTGAACGAACCCCGTTATGCGTCCCTGCCCAATATTATGAAGGCTAAGCGTAAGCCGCTGGAAACCATCACGCCGGAAGATCTGGGTGTGGATGTGGCTCCGCGTCTGAAAACGCTGGAAGTCACCATGCCTGAAGAACGTCAGGCGGGTATTAAAGTTGCCAATGTAAGTGAACTGGTTGAGAAGTTAACCGCTGAAGCAGGAGTACTGTAATGACGATTCTGGTAATTGCTGAACACGATAACCAACAGCTGAATGTTGCCACCCTGAACAGTGTGCGTGCTGCGGAAGAACTTAAACAGGCGGGCGCCGGTGATCTGCACCTGCTGGTAGCGGGCAGCGACTGTGCAGCGGTAAGCGCGCAGGCAGCGGCAGTAGCCGGTGCTGATAAAGTGCTGGTGATGGATTCTTCGGCGCTGGCGCAGCAGCTGGCTGAAAACCTGGCTCCTGCAGTGGTTGCCCTGACAAAAGATGCTGGCTACTCCCACATCATTGCTGCCTCAAGCACTTCGGCGAAGAATGTTCTGCCGCGCATTGCAGCATTGCTGGATGTTGCTCAGGTATCAGACATTATAGAAGTCTGCAGTGCTGATACGTTTGTCCGGCCTATTTATGCCGGTAACGCGCTGGCGAAAGTACAGAGCAGTGATGCAGTCAAAGTTATATCCGTGCGGACCACCGCGTTTGAGGCGGTAGCTGCTGACGGTGGTCAGGCTGAAGTACAGACGCTGGAACAGGTTGCTGATCAGGGTGTGTCCCGTTTCATCGGTGAAGAAAAGAGCAACTCTGAGCGCCCTGAGCTGGCGTCTGCCCGGGTCATTATTTCCGGTGGCCGCGGCATGCAAAGTGGCGATAACTTCCCGTTACTGGAAAAGGTTGCCGATAAAATCGGTGCAGCCGTGGGTGCATCCCGTGCGGCGGTTGATGCCGGCTTTGTATCCAATGATTATCAGGTTGGCCAGACCGGCAAGATCGTCGCACCGGAACTGTATATCGCTGTTGGTATTTCCGGCGCAATTCAGCACCTGGCGGGCATGAAAGACTCAAAAGTCATCGTTGCTATTAATAAGGACGATGAAGCACCTATCTTTAATGTGGCTGACTACGGCCTGGTAGCGGATCTTTTTGAGGCCCTGCCAGAGCTGGAACAACAGGTTTAACGTTTTCTCTAAAGCACTGCTTAGCCTGCAGCTCTGCTGCAGGCATTTTTTTTCAGTGCTCATAATAAAAGTCTCTGCAGTCTGTAACTGACAGAGCGTAACAAGAATGTGCAGTTACAGCCTGACAGGCTGTTGGAGAATCATATGACAAAGCAATTACCCTCATCTGCCCGTGTCGTCATCGTTGGCGGCGGCGTAATCGGTTGTAGCGTAGCTTATCACCTGACCAAGCTGGGTATTACCGATGTAGTCCTGCTGGAGCGTAAGCAACTGACCTGTGGTACCACCTGGCATGCTGCCGGCTTAGTACCAACATTGCGTGCGACCTATAATATGTCGATGCTGGCCAATTACAGTGCCAGCCTCTATGACACGCTTCAGGCTGAAACAGGGCAGGCCACCGGCTTTGTCCGTAATGGCTCGCTGACTATCGCGACGAACAAAGAGCGTCTGTCTGAACTCAAGCGCGGTGCATCAATGGCGAAAGTTGCCGGCTTCCCGTGCGACGTGATCAATCCGGAACAGGCCCGTGACCTGTGGCCATTGCTGAACATTGATGACGTACTGGGTGCGATTCACCTGCCGATGGACGGTATGGCAAGCCCGGTTGATGTTACCCAGGCGCTGGCAAAAGGTGCCCGTATGGGCGGTGCGCAGATCATTGAAGGCGTAAAAGTGCTGGATATGAAGATCCGTGACGGTAAAGCTGCCGGTGTTATCACCGAGCAGGGCGATATCGATGCCGAATACGTAGTTAACTGTGCCGGTATGTGGGCCCGTGAGTTCGGTAAGAAAGCCGGCGTAAACGTGCCGCTGCACGGTGCGGAACACTTCTACGTCGTCACTGAAAACATGCCGAATCTGGATCATGGTCTGCCTACCCTGCGGGACATGGACGGTTACTGCTACTACAAAGAAGATGCCGGCAAACTGCTGGTCGGTATGTTTGAGCCAGGCGCTAAGCCATGGGGTCAGGACGGTATTCCTGAAGACTTCTGCTTTGATGAGCTGCCGGAAGATTTTGAACACCTGGAGCCTTATCTGGAAGCAGCAATGCACCGTGTACCTGAACTGGAAAAAACCGGCCTGCAGGTATTCTTCAACGGCCCTGAGTCGTTCACACCGGATGACCGTTACCACCTGGGTGAAGCACCTGAACTGCGTAACTACTTTGTCGCAGCCGGTTTCAACTCGGTAGGTATTCAGTCCGCCGGTGGTGCCGGTAAGATGCTGGCCGAGTGGATTGATAAAGGCCATGCACCACGGGATCTGTGGGATGTGGATATCCGCCGTAATATGCCTTTCCAGGGCACGCAGAAATATCTGCAGGAACGGACCACTGAAACCCTAGGCTTGTTGTATGAAACCCACTACCCGTTCAAGCAATTCAAAACCTCCCGCGGCGTGCGTCGCTCAGTGCTGCACGATCAGCTAAAAGCACAGGGCGCAGTATTCGGTTCAGAGAATGGCTGGGAGCGCGCTAACTGGTTCGCCAATGAAGGTCAGGAAGCTGAGTATGAATACTCCTTTGGCCGTCAGAACTGGTTTGACAACAACCGCGCTGAACATGAAGCCGTCCGTAACGCAGTAGGGGTTATCGATCAGAGCTCATTCTGTAAGTATCAGGTTGAAGGCCCGGATGCGGTGAGCTACCTGAACCGTATCTGTTCTAACAACATTGATGTTGCTGTCGGCCGTATGGTGTATACCCAGTGGCTGAACGAACGCGGTGGTATTGAGGCGGACGTAACCGTTACCCGTCTGGCGGAAGACCGCTTCCTGGTGGTATCAGGGGTTGCCTGTCAGAACCGTGACATGGCCTGGTTGCGCCGTAACAAGCCGGCGGATGCCATGGTGTTCTTCACCGATATGACTTCTGCGATGGCTGTTGTTACTGTAATGGGGCCGAAGTCCCGGGAAACCCTGAGCAAGCTGACCCGTGAAGATATGTCTGATGCGGCCTTCCCGTTTGCAACCTCTAAAGAGATTGAGCTGGGTTATGCGGTGGTTCGTGCTTCCCGTATTACCTATGTTGGTGAGCTGGGTTGGGAGCTGTATATCCCGACTGAGTTCGCGCCAAGTGTTTACGATCTGGTCAATGAAGCGGGTGAAGAGTTTGGTATCCGTCCTTACGGTTATCACACTATGAACTCTCTGCGGATGGAGAAGTGCTACCGTCACTGGGGTCACGACATCACCGACGAAGACACCGCGCTGGAAGCCGGCCTGGGCTTTGCATCTGACTTTAATAAAGAAGGCGGATTCATCGGTAAGGAAGCCTTGCTGGCACAGAAAGAGGCCGGGCCTCTGACACGTCGCTTCGTCGCCTTCCTGTTTGAGAATCCTGAGCCGCTTTGCTACCACGAAGAGCCGATCATTGCCGACGGTAAGATTGTTGGCCGTACTACCGCAGGTATGTTCTGCCACTCGCTGGGTGCAACTGTTGCGATGGGTTACATCGAAAACGATGCCGGGGTCACCAAAGACTGGCTGGACAGTGCGGCGTTTGAGATCGAAGTTGAATGTGAACGTTACAGGGTGAAACCGTCACTGCGCTCATTCTTTGATCCGGCGATGGAAAAAATTAAGTGCTGATGAACAGTATTTAATGAGGGTTTGAGGCAACCTGTGACTTAATTGCCGGATCAGAGAGGTATGCTCTGGTCTGGTCGTGCCCTAAAATTAAGTCGCACGGTTGCTTCTTTTACGCTGCTCATGCAGGATAGCCCCCAGCCAGGTTATACAAAAGTAGCTGTTCAAAAGTATAGTTATGACGATCTTCTGCTCAGGTGACTGGGACAGGAGATTTTTTTGGTGCGAATGTCAGGTTCGGCATGATTACCGGCAAGGTATTGTGGGTGGCAGAGTAAAAAGGGCAGGGTGCAGCAGACGCCGGACGGGTGCTGCCGCTACGGTCTGTATCTTTAATCAAATACAGGTCGCTTTTGGCAAATTATTGCTGAAGTATTGTCCTGATAATACCGCTCTGATGACCGGCTTTTCTGTCAGCGCTTGCTACAGATCATGCCAGTGTTTACCACTGCCCAATTTCCGGGTTTTCTTGTCGATAAGCGCTTGAACCTGACAGTGGTAGCTATATCATAACGGCTGTTTTGTCGCGTCGCAGATTGCTTTGCTGGCGGGCGTAAACCAAGGCTAATTTAGCTCCCGGATATATCAGTTCCCTAGATAGCAGTTGTGCTGCCGGGAATGCAGATGTGTCGGGTCGATACAGGATTACGATAGGTAAATTATGAGCAATATCATTGACGGCAACGCGTATGCTACTAATCTTCGTCAAACAATGGCGGGTGAAGTTGCTGAGCTTCAGCAAAAAGCCGGTAAGGCACCAGGCTTAACCGTTATCCTGGTAGGTGAAGATCCTGCTAGCCAGGTTTATGTTCGCAAGAAAGGCGAACAGGCAAAAGAAGTAGGTTTCGTCTCTACTGAGCACCGTTTGCCTGCAACCACTTCTCAGGAAGAACTGCTGGCGCTGGTTGATCAGCTGAACAATGACAACGATGTACACGGTATTCTGTGTCAGTTGCCACTGCCATCTCAGATCGACGAAAAAACCGTACTGAACGCGATCGATCCTGACAAAGACGTTGACGGTTTCCACCCGGTAAACGTTGGCCGTCTGTCTATCGGCGAAGAAAGCCTGCTGCCATGTACACCGCACGGCAGTGTTCACCTGATTAAACACGCACTGGGTGACAACCTGTCCGGTAAGAACGCTGTTGTAATCGGCCGTTCTAACATCGTGGGTAAGCCAATGGCGGCACTGCTGCTGGCTGAAAGCTGCACTGTGACTATCGTTCACTCCCGCACTCAGAACATCGAAGAAATCTGCCGTCAGGCGGACATCGTTGTAGCGGCTGTTGGTCGTCCTGAAATGGTTAACGCTGACTGGATCAAAGAGGGTGCATGCGTAATTGACGTAGGTATCAACCGTATCCAGCGCGACGGTAAGAACAAGCTGGTGGGTGATGTTGACTTCGCCAGCGCCTCTGAAAAAGCGGCTCACATTACACCTGTGCCGGGTGGTGTTGGTCCGATGACTATCGCGATGCTGCTGCTGAACACTCTGACTGCATTTAAGCGTCTGGAAAATCTGAACTAAGATTTTCTGTCATAAAAAAACCGGCCATGAGCCGGTTTTTTTGTGTCTGATGTCAGGCGCCGGGTAACGGATTATTCCCCCTGACAGCCTGTAAACGGTTCAGCAACCACTGGCCGGCGGAGCCAAGCGCTTTATGTTCTGTCCAGATCACATCAATTCCCTGAAAGACATCCACCTGCTGGTAAGCCAGCTGTAAGACCCTCAGCTCCCCATTACTGTGTTTTTCACGAATGACTGACTCATGCAGGAATGCCCAGCCAAGACCTGCACACACGGCTTCCAGCATGACGTGCGGGCTTTCAAAACGCCACAGGTCCGGGCTGAGCAAGTGACGGTCGTGGCTGCGGTCGTCAGGATTCCGGTTACTGGCCAGCAGTTGGCGGTGTTGTCGCAGCTGCTGATGGCTGACCGGTTGCTGTGCAACCAGGGGATGATCCGGGTGGCACACCGGTAATAAGCGGGCATAGCCGATACCGCTGAAGCGAAACCCCTTGGGATAGATTTCCTGCTCCATCATCAGGCCGATATCTGCCCGGCCGGAACGGATCAGTTCGGCCGCATCGCTGCTGCCCGGGTCCAGCAATTCCAGTGTGACATACGGGTATTTCTGTTCGAACTCCCTGAGGACTTCCAGCAGGGGCAGGTCCCAGACGCTCTGGGCAATGGCCAGACAGATCTCGGTTTCATTGGCTCCGTTCAGGGACGTCGCCTGGGCAATGAATTCCTGCCGGGTCTGTTGTAAGGCGTGCGCTTTACGTAGCAGGACTTTTCCCGCCGGGGTGAGGCTTGGGCTGCGGGCGCTGCGGTCAAACAGTTCTATGCCAAGATCAATCTCAAGATTCTGAATGGCATGGCTAACGGCTGACTGTGCTTTATTAAGGCTGCGGGCTGCCGCAGAAAATGAGCCGTGTTCGGCGGCGGCGATAAAGGCGGTGATCTGATCAGTGCTGAGCATTTAGCTACCTATCTAAAATATAGATACTAAGTAACTTTATTCCATCTGAATGATGATTAGAATAGCCAGCATATTATAAATTTTGATGTTGGTATGGAGAGCAGTGGAGATGGCGACAGAGATTGTTATCCGGAATAAATGGGACAGAATTCGTTATACCGTTATCTTTGAGATATTGTTAATCAGCACCATTACTCCGGCACTGAGTTATGCTCTGGATAAAGAGCTGCTGGAAATGGGAGCGTTATCGCTGATTCTCAGCGCTAAAGCGATGGTAATCAATCTGGCGTTTAATTATGTCTATGACCGGGTTGATGTTGCGTTTGGCAGGGTACCGACTGAACGGAGTTTTGTAGGCAGAATTATTCATGCCCTGAGTTTTGAGTTTACCCTGACGGCCACATCGTTGCCGATTATCATGTGGTGGTTAGGTTTCGGTCTCTGGCAGGCACTGCTGATGGACATTGCCGTGATGGCCAGTGTCGTGCTGATGACCTTTATGTATACCTGGGTTTATGATCGGATATTTCCGGTTGCTCAGCCCGACGCCGTGGTTTGAATGTTTGTTTTCCAGGGAATGAAAACAATTCTTAAAAGTTGTTGATAATCATTATCGTTAATGTATCATTGCTCTGCCTCGTAAGTGGTCAGCAACACTTCCTCACCTCACCGAAGGGTTGCTGCGGAAAAGAGTCTGATTTGGCCAGACGCTTTTCATTTTACGAACTATGCCTGCATCGTATTTGGCGCGATCCAGGCAATAGGCTCTTGTCATAAGTATTTTTACCGGGTGCTTGCACCCGGTTTTTTTTCGTCTGAAATCAGCGTTACACATTCCGGATGTATGTTTCTTTGTGATTTAACGGCAATTCACTTCTGCGGGAGGGGCTGATGTTGCAGTGTTTTCAGAGAAGGTAGAGCTTGAAATGAGATAAATTATCAAAAGTTGTTGATAATCATTATCAGTAATGTATTATTGCTCTGGCTCGTAAGTGGTTGGCAACACTTCCTCACCTCACCGAAGGGTTGCTACGGGAAAGGGCCTGATTTGGCCAGGCCCTTTTCATTTTACGATCAATTGCTGAAATCGTATTTGGCGCGATCCAGGCAATAGGCTCTTGTCATAAGTATTTTTACCGGGTGCTTGCACCCGGTTTTTTTTCGCCTGAATTCAGTGATTCAGTGCGCTGACTACGTTTGTTCGCTAACTACTTCAGAAATGATTTCACCCAACAGCTGACAGTCTTCTTCACTGAAGGTAAGCGGGATACGCATATCCAGCAGTTTACTCAGGATCTGTTCGGTTTTGGGTAGCTGAGGCATATCTTTAATGTAGCGCCAGCTGTCATACCGGCTGGTGTAATCTTTAGGATCTGCATCACCAAACCACTTCAGTACGACACCACGTCTGGCGCACTCCGTAACCACTTCCAAAATCTGCGCTTCTGAGAAGTCCGGTAGCGAGAACTGGATGGAGCTGGCAACAAAATCTTCTGCTGCGGGACGGGCCGGAATGTGAATACCGGGACAGGCGTTAAACAGGGTTTCAAGCAGACGGTAGCGTGCATTCCAACGTTGACACTGAGTATCCAGATCAGCCAGTTGCGGACGCAGGATAGCGGCGCGAAGGTTATCCATCCGACCGCTGTAGTTGGGTGTTTCAAAGCGAATGTCTGCAAAGGCTTCCTTTGGCGGCGCAGCAAAGTGGCGTTCAAACAGCATGTATGAGCCGGAGTGCATGATGGCACGGGCCATAATCTCCGGGTGACGGGTTGTCAGGAAGCCGCCTTCACCGGAGTTGATGTGCTTATAGGTCTGGGTACTGAAACAGGCAACATCACCGAAGGTGCCGCTTTTCTGACCGTTCCAGCTGGCGCCCATGGTATGTGCACAGTCTTCAATCAGGAACAGACCGTACTTTTCACAGATCTCCATGATGCGGTCCATGTCTGCCAAATGACCGCGCATGTGCGAGAGCATGAAAAATTTCGCGCCACTGCTGGCGGCTTTGGCATCCAGATCATCAAGATCAATGCAATAATCATCAGCAACATCCACCAGAACAGGTTCTGCACCGCTATTATGAATAGCGCCGGGAACCGGTGCCAGCGTGAAGGCATTACAGAGTACTTTGTCACCTGTTTTGACGCCCGCTGCACGCATTGCAACGTGCAGGGCATAGCCGCCGGAAGAACAGGCCAGACAATAAGGCACGCCCATGTATCCGGCATATTCAATTTCCAGCAGATCAGTTTCACTGCGTTCATCCGGCAGTGTGTTATAGCGGTGTAAACGGCCTGATTGCATAACGCTGTTTGCCGCTGCGATACCTGCTTCCGGGATTGCTTCCTGCTGGGTAAAGGATTTACTGAAAGTCTTCATAATTAATATCCTGAAATTACAAAGCCCTGCAGGGCAGGGCTGGAAATATAACGGTTAGCCGTGTGTGATCAGTCGTAACGTTTCTGATCGTAAACGT
The DNA here is from genome assembly GCF_024347195.1 of Aliamphritea hakodatensis. NCBI lineage: Bacteria > Pseudomonadati > Pseudomonadota > Gammaproteobacteria > Oceanospirillales > Oceanospirillaceae > Aliamphritea > Aliamphritea hakodatensis. The sequence continues at coordinate 3,470,805 of NZ_AP025281.1, read as the reverse complement.
GGAAGTCCCATTCGGTATCCGGGTAGTACTTACGCAGACGCCAGTCACAGGCACGGGCGTGTCCTTCCATGCCTTCAGCACGTGAAATACGTGAACCTGCAGTACTGAATGCCAGGTTAGCGGACTCGTCAATTTCCTGATAGGTCAGAATCTTAAGGAATTTCTGAACGTTCAGGCCACCACTGTAACGGGCAACCCGCTTGGTTGGCAGAATGTGGTTGGTACCGGAGCACTTGTCACCATGGGTAACTGTACTGCCTTCACCGAGGAACAGTGAACCGTAGTTCGTCAGGTTCTCAGCCCACCACTGCAGATCTTCAGTGATGACCTGAAGGTGCTCACTGGCATAGTCATCACTGACTTTTACACATTCTTCCCGGCTGTCGCACAGGATGATTTCGCCGTGTACATCCCAGGCAGACTGTACAACCTCATGGTTAGGCATATCGGCGGCAACTTTTGGCATCAGTTCAGCCACTTTTTCACCGATACGGCGGCTGGTGGTGAACAGCCAGACCGGCGAGTCGTAGCCGTGCTCTGCCTGAGAGACCAGATCCACAGCAAGGGTCATCGGGTCCGCGCTGTCGTCGGCGATGATGGCTGATTCAGTCGGACCGGCAAATACGTCGATACCTACTTCACCGAACAGTAAGCGTTTGGCTTCAGCAACATAGCCGTTACCCGGGCCCACCAGAATATCGGCGGCTTCGCCGGTGAACAGGCCTTTGGCCATGGTTGCGATGGCATGAACACCGCCCATTTCCAGAATAATGTCAGCCCCGGCCAGATCCATTGCATAAACAATCGCAGGGTGGATGCTGCCGTCTTTTGGCGGTGAGCAGGCGATGATTTTCTTCACACCGGCAACCTTCGCAGTGGCTACGCTCATCAGTGCAGATGCCGCATGGGAGTAACGTCCGCCCGGCACATAACAGCCGGCACAGTTGACCGGGATGATTTTCTGACCCAGCTTAACCCCCGGCTCAGACTGAATTTCGAATTCCTGCATGCTGGCACGCTGTGCCTCTGCAAAGGTGCGTACCTGCTTATAGGCGAACTGGATATCCTGTTTGGTCTGTTCCGGTACCTGCGCAATCAGGCGGGCACGTTTCTCATCGCTGAGAATGAAGTCGCCTTCCCAGTTATCGAACTGCAAAGCGTAACCACGGACCGCCGCTTCACCTTCATCGGCAATACGGGCCAGCATCGCTTTGACGGCTGTCTGGATTTTTTCATCGGTTTCGGCAACCGGTGCGTTAGATTTCTTCAGGTACTCCATGGCCCACCTCATCAGCTTGTCAGATCTGCCTGCAGGGTTGTGTTCTGCGGCATTTGATTTGTTATTGATACCGATAGTAGAAGGGCGGCACGGTGCTGACCAATACTATTTTTGATCTTTAGCGGTTACTTTTTTGCATAGCTCAGGTTTCATGTGGGCTTTGGACGGTCACCCCAGGGCAGGAGCAGCCTGTTTAAATTGGCTTCAAATGTTAATGATTCTCGATTCATTGATGTGGTACTGTATAGACCGGCGGTTGAGCAGTAATTTGGTAAGGGTAACGAATGGAACTTAAGTGGTTGATTGATTTTACGGCGCTGGTTGAGCACGGCAGTTTTTCGAAAGCAGCAGAATCACGCTTTGTAACACAGCCTGCGTTCAGCCGTCGCATCCGGTCACTGGAAAACTGGCTGGGGGTCAGCCTGGTCGACCGTGATCAGTACCCAACGACTCTGACACCCACCGGCGTTGCATTTGCCGAGCAGGCGCAGCAACTGATCAATCAGACCTATGCCGTTCGTCAGCAAATGCAGGCGATCAGCCAACCCCGGGAACAGGTACAGGTGATATCGCAGCATGCACTGGCGGTGTCTTTTTTTCCTGACTGGATGCAGACACTTGAAAAGTCAGGTTCAGACACCCTTATTAAAGTTGAAGCCGGCAACCTCCATGATGCAATGGATGCATTTCTGAGCGGTAACGGTGACTTTCTGCTCAGTTATGCCAGCCATGAAGTGTTTCAGCAAATGCAGCGGGATGACATCGAAAGCCTTCATGTTGGTACTGACCGCCTGGTGCCGGTGTCGCTGGTGAAAGAGGGCCTGCTGCTTTTCGGAGAAGACTTACAGCGGCCGGTGCGGTTGCTCAGTCATCCTTCAGAATCTTTTTTCGGGCGCTTGTTACAGCAGCGCTGTCTGGCGGATCTGACCGATAAGGTGCAGCTGCATTCAGTGTGTGAAAATGCGCTGTCAGAAGCACTCAAAGCGCTGGTGCTGAAAGGGCATGGCATGGCGTGGGTTCCGGAAAGCCTGATTGCTGATGAATTGGCCTCAGGTCAGTTAGCGATTTTGCCGGAACCTTTCGCCAGTGTTGAGCTGTCTATAAAACTGTACCGTTTAGGGAAGCCTGCCAATGCCGCCTGTGAAGCTTTCTGGGAACATTTACAGGCCTGATGATTCCGCCTTTTTTGGAAGCTATGCCGAATAGTAACCACTGCTAAGCAAAATAGCATTGGAGCTGTTTTACCTCTGCTGCCTATACTCCCGGGCAATGACTGAATTGCCCTTTGGAGTAACCCTATGCAAGCTTATCTGGATATTCTCAACCGTGCTGTTGCGGATCACAGCCGTGGTGACCGTCCTGTAGTTCAGGCGCCGGCGGCAGCCGAGTTGCAGCAGATGCTGGATCTGAGCCTGCAACAGGACGGGGCTGATCTGGAGGCGCTGGAGCAGGCCGTGCAGGATTACCTGCACTATAACCCGGACAGTGCCCAGGCGGATTACTTCAAATTACTGTATTCCGGCCGCAACGACGCAGCGTTACTGGGAGACTGGATCACCAGCCTGAGCAATGCAACCATGCATACCTATCAGGTAGGGCCGGTGGCGACGCTGATGGAACTGGAACTGATTAAGAACTGGAACTCACTGGTCGGCTTCAACGAAGGCGATGGTCTGATGGTGTCCGGCGGCAGCCAGGCGAACCTTATTGGCATGATGCTGGCACGCCATAAAGCCTGTCCGGAATTTAAAACCCGGGGCGCAGACGGCCGGCGCTTAATCGCTTATGTTTCAGATCAGGCACATTACTCTGCACAAAAAGCTGTGAATGTTTTGGGGATCGGTTCAGACAATTTAGTGGCAGTAGCAACCGATGATGAAGGGCGTATGTGTCCCCGGGCGCTGGAAACCGCCATTGAAGAAAGCCTGGCCGCCGGCCATCAGCCGTTCTATATCAGCCTGACCGCCGGTACGACGGTTGTCGGTGCTTTTGATCCGGTGGTTGAATGCCGTGCCGTCGCCGATAAGTTTGATCTGTGGCTGCATATTGATGGTGCCTGGGGCGCGCCGGTGCTGTTTTCTGAACACTCCCGCCACCTGCTGGCGAACTCCGGTCTGGCCGATTCTTTCGCCTGGGATGCCCATAAACTGATGAACGTGCCGATTACCGCAGCGGTTATTTTGGTGAAGCAGGCAGGTTTGCTCAAAGAGTGCTTCAGCGGTGGTGGTGGAGAATATCTGTTCCATGCAGATGAGAATGCTGCCTTTAACCTGGGTGAACGCTCAATGCAGTGTGGCCGCCGGGCAGACTCTCTGAAAGTCTGGTTAAGCTGGAAGGCGCTGGGCTATAAAGGATTTGCTGCCAAAATTGATCACTTACAGGGGCTGAAGAGCCTGTGTGTCAGCCGGGTTGAGCAGACGGATCAGCTGGAGATGATTGCCCCGGCGGAATATCTGAACGTGGTGTTTCGCTTTAAGCCGGAAGGCATTGATGATGAGCAGACACTGCGCCGGTTAAACATTGCGATCACCAAAACGATGATGCGCAATGGCGGGGCGTATGTGGATTATGCCCAGTATAAGGGGCGTAGCGGTATTCGTCTGATTCTGGCGAATGATGCGGCTCAGGCTGAGAACATTGAACGTTTTCTGCAAGCCTGTCTCACCACTGGCGAGCAGTTAGTCGCCAGCGGTGAATACTGATAAATCCGCCTATTTACTCTCTTCCAGGCTGTGAATGTGCCGGGCAAGCTTACGGATGCCTGGCTCAATCGCTTCCGGTGTGATGGCTGAAAAGCCCAGTTTGATATAGTTTTTCGGCAAGTTGGCCGCAAAGTGGTAGCTGTCACCGGAGATGATTAACAAACCGTCTTTGGTGGCCTGCCGCTTTAGCTCTGCCGCGTCAATGTGCGGCGGTAATTCGCACCAGAAGGATGAGCCGCCACTGGGCTGGGTATAGCTGTCCGGTAAATAGGTATCCAAGGCTGCCGCCATAATTTCACTGCGCTGCTGAAATGCCCGGGCGAGCTTGCGCAGTAACGCATCGTGATAGCCCTGCGCCAGGAATAATGCCACCGCACGCTGGTTATTCAGCGGTGGGTGGCGGACCATTAACTGACGCAGGTTGCGGGCTTCCTGAATCAGTGCTCTGGGGCCGACCAGAAAACCCATTCGCAGGCCCGGTGCCAGGGTTTTGGATAAACTGCCGATGTACAGAACCCGGTCGTGGCTGTCGAGGCTTTTCAGCGCCGGCGTCGGGTTTGTGTCATAGTTCATTTCCATCTCATAGTCATCTTCAATGACAATGAAATCTTCTTCCTTTGCTTTATTAAGCAGTGCCCGGCGTCTTTCCAAAGGCATCGTAACCGTGGTCGGACACTGATAGCTCGGGGTGATGTAGAGCGCATCACAACAGTTCAGGCGGTCATCGACCATCAGGCCCTGTTCATCCACTTCCAGACTGGCAACCTTTGCACCGAATACCGAGGCAATATGCGCAGCACTGACATAACCGGGGTCTTCAATGCCGAAGCAACTGGTCTTATCCAGCAGCAGTTGTGCCAGCAAATATATCGCCTGTTGTGAACCCACCGTGATCAGGATTTCCTCAGGATCAGCCTGAATACCCCGGTTCGGCAAAATACGTTTCTGAATCTGTTCAATTAAAAGCGGATCATCACTGTCGTAACGGTCTGATGTCCAGTCGCGGATGGCCTGAACGCTGACCGCATCCCGCCAGCATTTTCGCCAGTTATCAATGGGGAACAGTTTTGAGTCCAGCTGGCCGTAAACAAACGGGAAAGGGTAACTCTGCCAGGAGTGCGCCAGGCTGGGGTTTTTCTGGGTACAGGGCTGTACTTTCAGCCTGCTGTACCAGTCAACCTTATCAACCGCTTCATCAGAGGTGGGTTCACTGCGTTCGCTACCGGCCAGTTTCTTGGCAAGAAAGTCAGGGTCAACATAGTAACCACTGCGTTCTTTAGAGATCAGGTAACCGTCAGCAGCCAGTTCATCATAGACAAGCACAATGGTATTGCGGGCAACATTCAGTGATTTTGCCAGCCCGCGGCTGGATGGCAAAGGCTCATCAAGCGGCAGGTAACCGCCAAGAATGGCGGTGACCAGTTGTTCCCGGATCTGCTGTTGCAGCGTTGCAGCGCTGTTATCGCGATCCAGATGAAAGAGTGCTGACATAGTTTTGGCTGCCTATGAATGATTGCAAATGGAGCACGGGAAATGCGCATATGGTATCGGGCCTGTGCCCGGATCGCCATAGGATGACGCTTTTATATAAGTAGCGCGTACAAATAAGCATGGATGAATAATGTGTATTTTTCAACATTATCAAATAAAAATGAGACTTAAAATTCCGTATTTTCTTAAAATTGTTGATTTTTATCTTAATTAAAATGATACTTTGTGTATCAGAAACATAAAATTCTGATGCCTTGGCGTGACAGCAGTAAGGCCGGACGCCCTCCGGGGCGTCCGAGAATGAATAACAAAAGTGTGGCCACCGGGGTTTTGCTTCGGACACGATTTCTCTGGTGAGCAACATACAGAAAATGGTAATGCTGATGTCTCTACAACAAGCATATGACTACATAGTAATCGGCGCAGGCTCCGCAGGCTGTGTGATGGCGAACCGGTTATCGGAAGATCCAAACAGCAGCGTTTTACTGTTGGAAGCAGGTAATAAAGACTCGAATCCATGGATTCATGTGCCGATCGGTTACTTTAAAACCATGCACAATCCGAACACTGACTGGTGTTATAAGACTGAGCCGGACCCGGGCATTAATGGCCGGCGTCTGGAATGGCCGCGGGGTAAGGTGCTGGGGGGCTCCAGTTCACTGAACGGTTTGCTCTATGTCCGTGGTCAGAAAGAAGATTATGACGACTGGGCAGCGCTGGGAAATAAAGGCTGGTCGTACCAGGATATTCTGCCGTACTTTAAAAAGTCGGAAGATCAGGAACGGGGGGCCAGTGAATATCACGGTGTTGGCGGTCCGCTTCAGGTATCCAATATAAAGATCCGCCGTGAGCTCTGTGACAAGTTCATTGATGCAGCGGAACAGGTTGGCATCCCCCGTAATGAAGACAGTAACGGCGAAACTCAGGAAGGGGTTGGTTATTTTCAGCTGACCATTAACCGTAACGGTACCCGTTGCAGTACAGCCGTTGGCTTTTTGCGCCCGGCGTTAAAACGGTCAAACCTGAGTGCCCAGACCAATGCACTGGTAGAGCGTATTGAATTTGACGGTAACCGTGCGGTGGGCCTGACCGTAAACATTAAGGGCATCAGTCACACGATTAAGTGCAATAAAGAAGTTGTGCTGAGTGCCGGTGCGATCAACTCTCCGCAAACCCTGATGCTGTCCGGTATTGGCGATCAGGAAGAGCTGCAGCGACATAACATACCTGTGGTGAAGCATTTACCAGGGGTGGGTAAAAACCTGCAGGATCATTTGCAGATCCGCACCATCTATAAAGTGAACAAGCCGATCACCCTGAACGATGAGGTTAACAATCCGATCCGTAAGGTGATGATGGGGCTTGAATACGCATTGTTCCGTACTGGCCCGCTGACCATGGCGGCCAGCCAGGTATGTATCTTTACCAAGACCGATGCTGCCATGCAGCGACCGGATATTCAGTATCACCTGCAACCGCTGAGTGCGGATAAACCGGCCGACGGCACCCACCGTTTTTCTGCCTTTACCGCCTCGGTATGTCAGCTGCGGCCAACCAGTACCGGGCATATCGAACTGAAGAGCAATAATCCTGCAGAGTATCCGGCGATTCATCCGAATTATCTGGCCACCGAAGAGGATCAGAAAACCGCGATTGAATCCATCAAGGTTACGCGCAATATAATTAATGCGCCGGCATTGAAACCGCTGATTCAGGAAGAGCATGAGCCGGGTATTCAGCATCAGACCGATGAGGAATTACTGGAGTATGCCCGTAACCGGGCGACCACCATCTATCACCCTACCGGTACCTGCAAGATGGGCCATGATGATATGGCCGTCGTGGATGACCGTCTCAGGGTACATGGTATTGAAGGTTTACGGGTTGTAGACGCTTCCATCATGCCGGTGATTGTCTCGGGTAATACCAATGCACCAACGATTATGATTGCCGAAAAAGCGTCGGATATGATCAGGGAAGATGCGGCGGCTCAGACCGTTGCCCAGGCCGTCTGATTCAGATACCGCCAGCCTGTAACTGCTCTGGCGGTGTATTTCGTGTGATCCGGATTATGTTTCAGCCTTAGCCTCCGAGCCTTACCGCCGGAGGTTTTTTTATGGGTGTTATTCAACGGTGCTTTCATCATCCATCAGCTCAGCCAGTTCGGCAGCAGCCTCCCGCATGGCAGGAACATTGCTGAGGGCTTCCTCAAGGCTCATGCGGGCGGTAGGGGCGTGCATTGCCAGTGCTGCATACAGGCGGCCCTGGCTGTCGCGGATAGGCACTGAAACGGCGATCATTCCCTGGAAGAACTCTTCATTATCTATTCCGATACCTTCTTTGCGAATCTTGCTCAGTACGGGTTTCAGGGCCTCCGCGCTGGTCAGGGTATTTGGAGTACGTTCATCCATTGGCAGTTTGCTGAGCAGCCGTGAGCGCTGCACACTGCTCATCTCACTGAGAAACAGCTTGCCGCTGGCGGTACAGTGCAGTGGAACGTGATCATTTATTTGCAGCTGAATCCGCAGTGGCCAGTGGGTTTCGACCCGGTCAAAGTAGATCATATGATCCCCGTTGGGGATTGAGATATTACAGGTTTCCCCCAGTTGTTCAGATAAGCGCTGCAGAATGACGTGGCGCTGACCGCGCAGGTAATCATTATTGCTCAGGATCCCCAGTGCGATACCGTTCAGTTTCGGGCCGGGTAACAGGCCGCGGCCATCCATTCGGGGCTGCAGGAAGCCTTCATCTTCAAGCTGGCTGCATAACCGGTGTACCGTCGGCTTGGGCAGGTTCAGATCGCGGTTAATTTCAGTAGGGGTAATTGGCTGTTTAGCGTTGGCGACAATTTCCAGAATGCGCAGGGCACGCTGAATGGATGAGTTTTTACCTTTGCTGGAGGCGTCTGTCATGACTGTGAGTTCCGGCGAGTTATCTGTGTTGACTGTATTCTACGGTATTAAAAGTCTCATTTGCAGTGATATATGAAATTTAAAAGGGTATTTAAATAGAAAAGTGTTGGAAATAATATTAATTAAATACAGTAAGTAATTAATTGTATTTAAATATACTGAGAGTTTTTTTCTTGAAATTAGTATTTTATGAGATTTTTTTTCATTGCTTTCTATATACCCGACGGCTATCGGGCAGGTATGGGGGAGAATAGTCGTGAATTATAAAGGTTATTGTTTTATAAAGAGTTTTTAGTGATTCAACGGGATATTTGATGTCAGTTTTTTAAGTATCATCAGTGAGTTTTGAAAATATATTTCTTGCAGAAATTAATATAAATGAGACTTTTGTTATCATAATATAATTGAAAACGTGTAAATCTTGTGTTTTATTTATATTGTCCATTGAGCAATACGCCAATTTAGCGCAATAAAAATAACTAAAGGTATATGCAATGAATAAGCGAGTAAGTGCATCCGGTTCAAATCAGGAAGGAGTTTCCCGCCGGGACTTTTTCCGTGTAGCGTCAACTTATGGTCTGAGTTCTACTATGCTGGCTGCCTCTGCCCTGGGAAGTTTTTCACTTTCGCAGCTGGCACAGGCGGCAGACGATACGTCCAAGAAACGCTATAAGAAAGCTGCGAAGCACACACTGACGTTCGGGGCGTCAGGATTTAATGAAAACAATCTGCTGATCGAACGCGCGGGTTCGATCGACTTCCTGAAAGATGTTGAAGCCCGTACAGACGGTGAAATCCGCATTGAGTTTGTGGGTGATAACCAGATCTGTGGTCAGCTTAACTGTGTGAAGAAGACCCAGCAGGGCATCATTGATATGTTCACGGCATCCACCCAGAACTCTGCCGGTGGTGCACCTTATCTGAATGTCCTCGATTACGCCTACATGTTCCCAACCCGGGCATCTCAGTATCATTTCCTTTATCACCCGGACAGCCAGAAGCTGCTGCGTGATCCGCTGCGTACCCGTCACGGTCTGCAGTTCCTGTTCTCTCACTGTGAGTTACGGGGTCTGCAAATGGGTCTTGGCTGGCAGGATAAGCCACTGATCACCAGTATTGATCAGCTGCGTGGTACCAAAAACCGGGTAACCGGTACCCAGCTGGGCCGGATTGCAATGCAGTTGCTGGAGCTGAATCCGGTACCGATTGCCTGGTCTGAGACGCTGGACGGTCTGAAGCAGGGCCTGATTGACGGTGCAGAAACCTGGGCCGGTGCAGTGGCATACGCCAATATGTCACCGGTGGTTTCACAGTCAGTGGATCTGCGTTTCTTCTGCGGTACCGAAGCGACCATGATGGATGCCAAGCTGTTCGACAGTTTTAGCGGTGAGTTGCAGGATGCGGTCATGGAATCTGCGTATCTGACGCAGGTTAAGATTCAGGCCGCCCAGGAAGCAGCACTGGTGAATACCGTGGGTGCGACCACGCCGTCACTACCGGGTACCCTGTTCGATGTTCATAATGTACGGGTTGCTGCTCTCTCTGATGCTGAGCGTGCCAAAGCAGAACGGATTTGTGCGCCGGAATTCAATCCCGAACCGTGGGAAAAGTGGCGTAACCGTCTGGACAAGTGGTCCGGTGGTCTGGATACCTACGGTTCTATCCATAAAATCGCCCGTGAAATTCCACGGGACACCCTGGCGGAGAATGTTGAACCCCGCCGCTGGTGGAAGTCAGTTTAAGTTAAAACAATAAAAACTGACTATGCTGTCATGACCAGGCCCCGGCAGTCAGGCTGCCGGGGCCGTTTCTTTTAGTGTGTTCCTTGTTTTTTTCAAAACCGCTGATTGTCCGATCAGCTGTTTTTTTGGGTGGAGGGCCTGGCTATGTCTCTGGGTTCGATGCTGCGTTACGCAGAACGAAATATCGAAAAATTTATAATTCTTGTGTCCTATACCTCAATGGCGGGCATTATCTTTGTGGAAGTTATCCGACGCTTTTTCTTCAATGAGCAGGCGCCGTGGAGTACCACAATACCTATTTATCTGTTTCTCTGGCTGACCTGGATGGGAGCCTCATATAACACCTTACGCCGGTCGCACCTGCGCTTCAGTGAAGTCCGTGAACGGATGCCCTATCAGGGGCAGTTTATCTGTCTGATTCTGGATGCCGTGTGCTGGTTTGTGATGGGGGCCATTGTCATCTACTACTCCGTTGAGCAGGTTTACATCTCTTACGATAACTTCGCCATCGTGCAGGGCACGGACGATGTGATGCAGTGGTGGTTCTATCTGGCAACACCGCTGGCCTGGGCTTTAATTCTGATTCGGGTGATACAGAACCTGCGCAAGGATGTGGATGATTTCAGAAACGGCCGTTCATTAACCACGCAAGCTGCGCTGTTTGACTGAGGAGAGTCTGATGGATGGTTTACTGATTACATTGATCAGCCTTGCGGTTACAGCACTGTTTATTGTGGGTGTACCGATTTTCCTGGTCATTTCTTTATGGGTGGTGGGCGTCAGCCTGGTCATCGATTTTACGCTGGCCAACGTAGGGGTGACCTTATATGAAGGCTTAAGTTTTTACGGTCTGCTGGCGTTACCGCTGTTTATTCTGACCGGCGACCTGATTAACGCGGCCGGTATCGCCAAGCGTCTTTCTGATTTTGCCTATGCCTGCCTTGGCTGGTTACGCGGCGGTCTGGGGATGGCCTCACTGGGTGCCTGCGGTATGTTTGCGGCGATCTCCGGGTCAAACTCGGCAACCACCGCAACCATCGGTGGCATTATGCACCCGGAAATGACCAAGGGTAACTACGAAACCAAGTTTGCAGCAGCAACGGTTGCCGCGGGCGGTACGGTGGGGATTATTATACCGCCGAGTATTATCTTCATTGTTTACGGTTTTATGATGAATCTGCCGATTGGTGATTTATTCATGGCCGGTCTGATTCCGGGCATTCTGATGGTAATTGCCATGCAACTGGTGTGTTACTGGATCTGTAAGAAGAATGGCTGGGGCAATATCCAGAGCTTTCAGATTAAGCGTGCTGCGAAAGCGGGTATGCGTGCCTGGTTAGGTTTCCTGGCGATCGGTATTGTTCTGTGGGGTATTTATTCAGGCGCCTTTTCGCCGACGGAAGCGGCGGGCATGACAACCGGCTTCTGTCTGCTGGCGGGGGTATTGGTCACCCGGGAAATCAAAATATCGGCACTGCCGGCTATTCTGATGCGTTCCGGGCAAATCACCGGCATGCTGGCACCGCTGATTGCAATTTCGGTTGTGATGCAACAGGTATTGTCTTTGCTGGGCGCGAAGGAGTTTCTCACCGAGCTGATCTACATGTTAGGCGGCTACTATCCGATTCTGTTCGCCTGTCTGCTGATTGTCCTGCTGGCGGGTACCGTACTGGAAAGTTTGCCGAATACCATTATTCTGGCGCCGATTCTGGCACCGATAGCCGCATCAATCGGAGTGGACCCGATTCACTTTGCGGTGCTGTTTCTGATCGGTGATGCCATTGGTTTTATTACACCGCCGTATGGTCTGAATCTGTACGTGGCCAGCAGTATGACAGGCATACCCTATCTGCAGCTGGTTCGTTCAACACTGCCATATCTGTATGCGCTGATGGTAACCTGGGTTCTGGTGGCCTTCTTCCCAAGTCTCAGTTTATGGATGCTAAGCTTCACCTAGCAGATGCCGGGTAAGTTAAAGAGTAAGCAAAGGCGCCTGTCAGGGCGCCTTTTTTGTGCTTGTGAGGGTGTAATGAGGCGGACAGTTTTTCATGCAATGCAGGCGTAAGAAATTGTTAGTTAAAAAAAGTATTAATAAACATAAGGTTAGCCGAGTTCCTGATGTTGTTAGGTGGTAAGGTGTAATTAATTTCAATTAATTGCTTACTGTAATTAATAGTGCTATCTTAATTTTGTCACGTCAAAAAATAACAATAGATTCTGCTTAACCGCAGATCGCAGACAGGCAAAACGGAGATCAATAATGTTCCCGATTAAATCTACACTACGGCGTTGCCTAGCCGCCGTATCACTTATGACTTGCGCCACACTGGTGCAGGCAGAGTATCCAAGTAAACCTGTTACTCTGATCTCGCCATATGGTCCGGGTGGTGCTGCTGATCTGGCGGCACGAAATCTGGCGGCAGTAGTGCCGGACTATCTCGGTGCCGATGTCATTGTGACCAACCGAACCGGCGCCGCCGGTGTGACCGGCTCTGCTTATGTGTCCAAGTCCCGTCCGGACGGGCATACATTGCTGCTGGCCCGGGTTGGTTCTCAGGCTGCCGTGCCGGCAATTAACCGCCGTATTCCTTATAAGTGGGATGACTTCACTTTCTTAGGTCTGCTGGAAAAGAACCCCTTTGCGCTGGTGGTGAACGCAGACTCCGAATATAAGACCTTTGATGACCTGGTGAAGGCTGTTAAAGACGGCGAAAAACTGAGTTATGCCTCGGCCGGTGTCGGTTCGTTGCTGCACATCGCCGTGGTGATGATGCTGGATGAGCTGGGTTTACCGGCAGGTGCAATGCAACATATTCCGTTCAAAGGGGGCGGTAAGGCCGCAGCGGCGCTGACCGGTGGTCATGTGGATGTTATGTTCCAGAACCTCTCCGGTGTGATTGGCGGTATCAAGTCTGGCCAGTTACGGGCGATTGCCGTGACGTCTGAAGAGCGTTTCAGTGACGTGGCAGATGTACCTACAGTGGCTGAGCTGGGGCACAAAAATCTGGAAGTCATCGTTGGTTGGAGTGCCCTGTACGGGCCGAAGAATATGCCAGCTGAAGTGACCGATAAGTGGCGCGATGTGTTGTCTAAAACCAAGCAGGACAACACCTGGATTGAGCAGACCAAGCGTCTGAACTCCATTCCTGATATCCGCAGCTCTGCTGACACAAAGTCATTTGTTGAGCAACAATACACCGGCTTTAAAGACGTTGTTGACCGTCTTGGCTTAGCGATCAAATAAGTCTGACGGGCAGTTAGCCAATACCCGAAGCGACTCAGCTTCATCCGGCCCGGAACAGCCTTCCGGGCCGGTACTACCGAACAAAGTCTGTGGCGTGACAACGCAAGGCGCAGGTGTATGCCTGATGCCCGGACGAATGTACTGATGACAACGAGAAAAAGGTACTAATGATGTCGTCTAAGCAAGAAAGACCTAATATTGTCCTGATCATGGCGGACCAGCTGACACCGTCAGTGTTACCGGCCTATGGTCATAAAACTGTTAAAGCACCGCATATCCAGGCGCTGGCCGATAACGGCGTGGTGTTTGAGAATGCCTACTGTAACTTCCCACTGTGTGTACCCTCCAGAGCATCCATGATGGCAGGGCGGTTAGCCAATAACATTGAGTGCTGGGATAACGCCACCGAAATGCCGGGGCAAATTCCGACGCTGGCGCATTATCTGCGCGGCAGTGGTTATCACACAGTGCTGTGCGGCAAGATGCATTTTGTCGGCCCTGATCAGGTACACGGTTTCAATGAACGGATAACCACGGATATTTATCCGTCTAACTTCTCCTGGGTACCTGACTGGATAGAAGGTGAAAAGTACCGGCCGACCGGCATTAATATGAGTGCTGTGGTGGATTCCGGAAAATGTGTGCGCAGTTTGCAGATGGACTACGATGATGAAGTGGAATATGCCGGGGTGCAGAAAATCCACGATCTGGCCCGCTTCCAGAACGATAAACCGTTCTTCCTGACGGTATCTTTCACCCATCCGCATTCTCCGTACATCATCACTGAAGAGTACTGGGATCGCTACAATCACGATGATATTGAAATGCCGACGGTTGATCCTATTCCGGTAGAAGAGCTGGATCAGCACAGTAAGTGGCTGCACTACGCTCACGCGCAGGAAAAGCACGAGGTTACTGATGAAAACATTAAGACCTCGCGCCATGCCTATTACGGCATGACCAGTTATATTGATGACAAAGTCGGCAATATCATGAATACCCTGAAGGCCACCGGGCAGGACAAAAATACCGTGGTGATCCTGACCGCGGATCACGGTGAAATGCTGGGTGAGCGTGGTATGTGGTACAAGCAGAGCTTCTTCGAAAACTCAGTGAGGGTGCCATTTATAGTCTGCTATCCGGAAGGCTACGAAGCGGCACGGATTAAAGAGAACGTATCGCTGGTGGATCTGTTACCGACCCTGGTAGACATCGCCACTGAAGGAAACATGCCGGAGTTCGCCTCCCCGATGGACGGTAATTCCCTGACGGGCCTGCTGACAGGCGACCGCTCCGGCTGGGGGGATGTGGTGATCTCCGAATACACCGGCGAAGGCGTGGTCGAGCCTTGCCGTATGGTGAAGAAGGGCAGCCTGAAATTCATGTATACCCACAACTATCCTGATCAGCTGTTTGATCTGGAAAGCGATCCGCTGGAGCTGAATAATCTGGCGGATACGCCGGATTATGCAGCGATTCAGGCTGAGCTGAAGGCAATTTGTCTGGATGGCTGGGACCCTGAAGACATCAAGCGCCGGGCGATTGCCACCCAGAAAGAACGCTGGTTAATCAAAAATACCACCAATGAACAGGATGACAGCTGGGCCTATGAAGTGAAGCACAGTAAAGATGCCCGCTATGTGCGGCACATCGGTGCGGTGCAGACTAAGGCTAAAGCCCGTTATCCGTATGTTGAGCCCACGCCGTTTAAACCTGAATAAGCGGTGTTATGACGCCGGGTGTTTCCCGGCGTCTGTTTTTCAGGGGGCTGTTTTTAGCTGTTTGTAATCAGACAATTAAACACAGCGGCCTGCCAGTAACCAAGATACATCAGACCGTGCGTATGTATGGGCCAGCGAGGTGAGAATATGACCAGCCCTGTTGAATTTAATCCTGCCAATACCTTTCACAGCCAGCCGGCGACGCCCTTTCATGTGCTGGCCAAGCCTACCGGGCCAAAGTGTAATCTGCAATGTGAGTACTGCTTCTATAAGGAAAAGGAAGACAACGTTTACCTTGAAGAACGCAAAGCCAACTCCCTGAATATGGATGAGCTGCTGCTTGAGCAATATGTTCCGGAATATATCCGTAGCCAGCAGCACGCACCGGGTAGAGAGATTAATTTTCTCTGGCAGGGGGGCGAACCGACCATGCGGGGGCTGGCGTATTTTGAAAAAGCCGTGGCCCTGCAGAAGCAGTATTGTCCGGAAGACAAGGTTATCCATAACCATTTTCAGACCAACGGCATTCTGATCAATGAGGCCTGGGCACAGTTTTTTGCGGAACATGGGTTTCTGATTGGCCTGAGCATTGACGGGCCGAAGGCGATTCATGACAAGTACCGTAAAACCCTGAAAGGCGGTGGCAGCTTCGACAAAGTGATGAAAGGGCTTAGCTGGCTTAAGAAATATGCTGTGCCCTTTAACACCATGACGGTGATTGGCCGGCATAACCAGAACGCCGGGGCTGACGTTTACCGTGCCCTGCGGGACATGGGGTCTGTAAACATGCAGTTTATCCCACTGGTGGAACGTTTTGACCCACAGCAGCATTTGTCTTCTCCGCCGGAGCAGGGGGAGCAGAAATACCATAAGGTCACGAAGTGGAGTGTCACTGAAGGGGGTTATGGCCGCTTCATGAATGATGCCTTTGATGAATGGATTAAGGCCGATGTGGGCAAGGTGTCAGTACAGCTGTTCGATGTACAGCTGGAAATCTGGCTGGGTAAGCCTTCCAGTCTGTGTATCTACACCAAAAATTGTGGCGGTGGGGTGGTCATGGAACATAATGGCGATGTGTATTCCTGCGATCACTACGTGTATCCGGAATACAAATTGGGCAATGCCTATGAAACAACACTGGAAAGCATGGCTTTATCTGCAGAGCAGCAGGCGTTCGGGGCGGCTAAGTATGAAACCCTGCCGGATAAATGCCTGAACTGTGATTATCAGAAAGCCTGTTACGGTGGCTGCCCGAAGCACCGTTTTAACGAAACCCGCGACGGTACTTACGGGCTGAATTATCTGTGTAAATCCTATATGGCATTCTTTGAGCATGCCGGCCCCTGGATTCATCAGATGGCACAGTTGATCCGTCATGGCCGTTCAGCGGCGGATATCATGCAGCATCCGCAGATCCGTGCCCGCCGGGAAGGCATGCAGGTGGTCGATCCGGGCAGTGTCAGCCGCAATGGTCCCTGTGTCTGTGGCAGCGGGAAGAAGTTCAAACGTTGCTGTGGCAGCGCCTGATTCAGGGATATGAATAAAATATGCCCTGTGGCAGGTACACATGGGCCACCCGGGTAAAGAAGTAATACAGCACCACCGGCAGAACGATGGCCAGTGGCAGAAGGACTTTCAGACGGCGCTCGCCGCCCAGCCCCATCAGGGCCAGTAATGCCAGCACTGAGCTGAGCAGAATACCTAAATGATCAATCAGCCAGTAATAGCTGAAAAATATACCCACGGCGGCGCTGAGAATGACGGTGCGGGGGCCGTCCAGCGGATACGTATCTGTGCTTTCTGCGGCAGGCTGAGCGGTTGTCTGCACCGGGCTGCGCCCTTGTCGGTACCGGGCAACCAGTCCCTGAATCAGAATAACCGCGCTGGTCAACAACAGTATCCCCATGATGATGTTTGGCCAGAATGCCGGCGACAGTGCCAGGCTGTCCAGCTGTTGCGGCACCACGATAAAACGGGGAATAAGGTAAAAAATTGCGCTGAGGGCGAGGGTTATCCCCGCCAGACCAATACCAATATCTTTTTTGTACATTCAGATGTTCAGCCAGTATCCGTCAGTTGGCTCAGCGCTATATCCCGGCTGGCGAGAAACTCGTTAAAAGCCAGATAAATCGCTGCCTGTTCAGGGCTGACGTTGCTGACCAGAATGTTTGCCTGCAGGTTATCACCGCTGCTGCACTCCTGACTGTCGTCGTGGCGGAAGTTATCCAGGACGCCATCTATATAAGCAGGGACGGTCGCCATCGGGCCTGCCAGCAGGATGGTTTCAGGCTGCAGCAGGGTATCAACAACATCGATGGTCTGGCTGAGCATCTGGCCGGCGTGATAAAACGCATCGGTGGCGGCCTGATCACCGCTGACGGAAGCACTTTTTAACTGCATCAGAGTATCTGCCGCCCGGCGGCCGCTGGTGAGATCCGGTTCGCCGGTCAGCTTGCTGAGCACGGCAATCCCTGCTGCAACCTCGTCCAGCAACAGGGCTGATTCTGCCTTATCCGCCTGGTGCAAACGCAGCTTGCCTATTTGCCCGGCAGAAAAACGTACGCCGCGGCGCAGCTGATTATCCAGTAACAGACTGGCCCCCATCCGCAGCGATGCGTTGAGCATGACCACGTTACGCTGGCCCTTGGTAATGCCGAAACGGGTTTCGGCCAGATTTAGGGCGTTGGGCACGGTTTCCACACAGATAGGAATGCCCAGCCGTTCGGACATCATCGGTGCTATATCCATCTCTCCCCAGTCCATTGTCGAGGAGAACAGCAGGCGGCCGGACTTAGGTTCAACCGCACCGCCAATGGCCACGCCACCGCCGATGAGCTGTTGCCGGTCAATGCCCGATTCTTCGATCATTGTCTGTGCTGCTTCAACGACCCTGTTGAGTACGTCGTCCGGATTGTCGACGCATTCCAGAGCCAGCTGCTGGCGGGCAATGATGTTGTTATCCAGCCCGGACAGGCTGACCCACTGGGCGAAGGCGTTAATGCTGATGCCGATCACATATGCACCGGTGGGGTTGAGATTAAGCTCGATCAGACGGCGCCCGGAGCGGTTCTGGGGTATCGAAGCGCTGCTTTCAACCACCAGACCTGCATTGATCAGATCGCGGGTAATACGTGATACTGATGCACCGGTTAACGCCGTGCGTTCGGCGATCTCTGTCCGGGCGATAGGGGCATTGTAAAGTATTTCTGCTAATACACTGCGGCGGTTTGCGCGACCTAAATCGACACGGGAACGCTGCTGTTCGCTGGACATGAGTGGCTCCAATCCGGAAAAGTACTGATGGATGTGTACTTATTGCTTACTGAAAGTAATATAAGTAACAATAATGCTTTCTGCCATTGGGTTCAACGCAGGGCGGGGGATTTAACTTCACCACCGGGAAAGAAGCAACGTTTTGAAATCTGATATTTACAAATCATACGGTTATCCGGCTTTTTCGGTCGCTGACCCGCTATTCAGCTGGCCGGCTGCACTGTGCTTATCCGTTTGGATGAAAAATAATCGGTTTGATTTTCTTGCAGGTTGGAGGGCTTTTAGCTATAAATAATAAATTACTTACTGTAAGTAATTAGATTGCAGGGCTGAAACAGCTTTGTAGCGGTCAAAAAATGCGCAACACAATAACAATAAGAGGGCTGTACTTTGAGAAAATCCACTGAGAGAAAAGCCATGAACGCCGGGCTGACCGGTGGCTGTTATCACAGCAGTGGCGTAGCTGCTGAGTCTGGTTATACACACTCAGCGAATGAATATTCAGGCCAAAACAGGGAGGAAAGGTTATGCTGACTCCCAGAGCCTGGGATCTGATCATCGGCAGCGGCGTTGTCGCGCTGGCCCTGTTGGGGCTGCTGGCGATTATTCCTTCCGGCGTTGTGTTACCCGGCGGTGTTGAAATTGCCGCATTATCGCCGGATTTCTGGCCTCAGATCGTCATGATCTGTCTGGCGCTTGCCGGTGCAATCGTTTTGTTTCAGGGCATGTTCCCGGCGGGCAACCGTAATGATGAAGGTGAGGGTGAGTCACTGTCATTTGGCATTGCATCACTGAAACTGGTAACGGCAATTCTGTCGGTATTTGTGTATTACTTTGCAATCACCCATCTTGGCATTGTGATCTCGTCCTGTGTTGTTCTGCTGGGGCTGATGCTTCTGGGCGGTGAACGCCGGCTGACAATATTGCTGCCGACGGCGGTGATTCTGCCGGTGTTGCTGTATTACTTCTTTACCTACGTAGCCAACGTGCCGCTGCCCCTGGGTATGTTTGAGTCATAGTACGGAAGTGCATTGGGAGATAATAAAAAATGTTTGAAAATATAGCTGATGCATTTGTCCTGTTTCTGAACTGGGACAATATTCTTGCAGTATTTGCCGGGGTGCTGATCGGCACTGTGACCGGCGCTATTCCCGGCATGACGACGCCGATGGGTGTCGCACTGGTATTGCCATTTACCTTTTCACTGAACCCGGTCACCGGCATCCTGCTGTTACTGGGGGTCTATAAAGGCGGACTTTATGGCGGCTCTATTACAGCCATTCTGATCAAGGCACCCGGTACGCCGGCGGCAGCCTGTACCGTGCTGGACGGCTTTCCACTATCCCGTAAGGGTGAAGCCCGTAAAGCACTGGATATCGCACTCTATGCCTCTGTTTTTGCAGACTTTATGTCGAATCTGGCGCTGATTCTGATGGCCGGTTTTCTGGCGAGTTTTGCGTTGCAGTTCGGCCCGCCTGAATTCTTTACCCTGATCATTTTTGCCCTGACGATCATCGCCGGTGTTTCCGGTGACCGCCTGGCGATGGGGGTTATCTCGGCCTGTCTGGGGCTGATACTGGCCACCGTGGGCCTGGACATTGTTTACGGAACCGAGCGTTTCGTGTTTAACGAATATGAGCTGATGGCCGGGCTGAACTTTATTCCGGTGTTAATCGGTCTGTTTGCTTTACCGGAAATTCTCAATCATTTTACCAAGCCGGTATTCCAGGATCTGGAAACCAATGCCCTGAAAGGCGCACATGCTACCTTTGCTGATTTTAAGCGCTGCTTTAAATCGATTTTCCGCGGCAGTTTATTTGGCGTTGTACTTGGGGCGATTCCGGGGATAGGCGGTGCGCCGGCTGCTTTCCTTTCCTACAGTGAGGCCAAGCGTACGTCCCCCCGGTCTGCCAATTTCGGTAAAGGTGAAATTGAAGGGGTCGCGGCTGCTGAAGCCGGTAACAATGGTGTTGCCGGAGCCACGATGATTCCGTTGCTGGCACTGGGTGTTCCGGGGGATGTCATCACCGCGGTGATTCTGGGTGCATTTATGATCCACGGCCTGACGCCGGGGCCGATCATGTTCCAGAATAATATCGACATGATCTATGCGATCTTCATCGGCATTATGCTCAGCTCCGCCTATCTGTTCCTGATCGGTAAGCTGTCAATCAAATACATCAGCAGGATTTCCGATGTGCCTAACCGGGTGCTGTATCCGGTGGTGCTGATCCTCTGTACGTACGGTGCCTATGCGGTAAACAACAACCTGTTTGATGTACTGGTCATGCTGGTTATGGGGCTGGTGGGTTTTACGCTGTTGCGTCTGGATATACCGACCGCACCTTTCCTGATTGCTTTTGTGCTGGGGCCGTTGCTGGAAGATAACTTCCGTCAGTCGCTGTTGTTATCGGAAGGCAGTATCGACATTTTTGTACGCAGCCCGATCTGCATTGTGTTCTGGTGTCTGACGGCAATTACGCTGGGTATGCTGATTAAGAGCTATTTCAGTAAACCTAAAACAATGGCCACCGCTGAAAGCGGTCGCTGATTCTAATCCGGAACTCCCGGTTCGCCGGGAGTGGAGGCTGTTATATGTATAACAAAATCTGCGTCGCGGTAGACGGTTCAGATACGTCGTTTCTGGCGGTTAAATCAGCGGCTAAGCTGGCTTCTCAACTCGGCGCTGAACTACTGATTGTGCACGTTATCCGCAACATGAAGGTGCCCCGCGAACTGAAGCGCTTTGTCAAACAAAACTCGCTGGATCAGCTCCGGCAGGAAGCGCTGGAAGGGGCGGGCAAGGAAATTGTAGAGCATGCTACCGGCATCGCGAAAGAACTGGGCATTGAGGTCTGCGATAAGGCAATTGTTCAGGGGGACCCTGCCGGTGCCATTGTTGCCGCTGCTGACAGCCACGAATGTGATCTGATCGTGGTGGGCACCCGGGGGCTTGGACAGGTGGAAGGTATGCTCATCGGCAGCATTTCACGCAAGATTACCTCGATTGCCCGGGTAAACGTCCTGGTCGTGAAGTAACCCTTCCTGGCCTGATCCCAGCTCAGATATGACAGGTCTGAGCTGTTGGGCCGGCAGCCGCTGAACTGCCGGTTTCTGTCACCTGCCAGAAATATCAATATTTGAAATTTTTACAGTGCTGCTGCGCTGCGGGCTCGCTCGTTCCGGATTTGGTCTTTCTGCTGATAATAACAATTAGGTAAATACTGATGGCTGAAATAAACATGCAAAACTCTGTTGAAAATGAGGCGCTTGGTAAGAAGCTGTTCTCAATGATCGTGGTGGCTGACACCCACCTCAGTGAGCAGGATATGGTGTCTAACTCGCCGTTTCCGGTGAACCGGCTGGCGAATGGCCGGATGAAATATGTGGTGCAGGATATAAACGCGCTGGCACCGGATTTTGTGATTAACCTGGGGGATCTGATCCACCCGGTGCCCGGTGTGCCTCACGCGTATAAAGATGCAGTAGCACGTTTTCTTGAACAAACCTCCAATCTGGAATGCCCGCAGTATCTGGTACCGGGCAATCATGATGTGGGAGATAAACCCATCGACTGGGCCCCGGCCGGCGTGGTGTGCGATGACTATCTGGCGTTATGGGAAGAATACTTTGGCCCGCACTATTATGCCTTTGAACATAAAGGCATTCATTTTCTGGTGGTCAATGCATCGGTCATTAATACCGGTATGCCCGCGGAACAGGCACAGCAGGCATGGCTGGAAGATTATCTCCGGCAGCATGCCGGCGAGCGTTTCTTTATCAATATTCATTACCCGCCGTTTCTTACCGAACCTGAAGAACCGGAACATTACGACAACATTGCTGAGCCTGGTCGCAGCTGGTTGCTGGGGCTGATGGATCAGTATGAGGTTGAAGCCCTGTTTGCCGGGCACGTCCATAATTTCTGGTATAACCGCTTCGGGGTCACGGATTGTTATCTGCTGCCATCGACGGCGTTTGTCCGCCAGGATTACAGCGAAATGTACCGGGTACCACCGCTGGAGAATGAAGAGCATGGCCGCAACGAAGACGCCAAACTGGGATACTTGCAGGTGAATGTGTATGAACATGGCCATGTGTGCCACAGTATCCGTACCTATGGCCAGTTGGGCGGCGAACAGACGGTATTATCTGCACAGAATCGCTGTACACCGGTGCATCCGCTGGAACAAGACCATGCGCCGCTGGGGTTTGATCTGCGCCAGACCTGGTCTGAAGTATTGGAAATACCGCCCTCCGGCGGGCTGGATGAATTCATCCGTAAGCCGGTCCGTAATGATTATCCGCTGATGGCGCTGTGGGAAATGGGCGTGAAAAAACTGCGGGTTCCACTGCATGATCTGCAGGATGATTATGTCCGCGAACGGATGGCGGTGTTACAGCAGCATGGCCATGAATTTACCGTCTTCAGTTTTGGTCTGCTGAATGAAACGGAGCGGGATTGTCTGCTGCAGCATCAGGCACTGCTGAGCAGTTGGGAGCTGGCGTATGCCAGTCAGGATCTGGACAAGGTGGCCGGGCAGTTACGCAGCCTTAAACCGGTGCTGGACCTGCCGGTGTATCTCTCCCGGTTACATACTCACGCCGATGTGAAACAAAACGGTGACCGCTATTTCCATGTCATCAACCATGGTTTTAAGCTGGATGATCAGTCCCGGATGCAGGAGGTTCTGGACGGGTGTGATCTCAGGGGAGTGATTGCCGGTTTTGTCTTACGGATCGGCCTGAATCAGTCGCCGGCAGACGCGGTTGCTGCTGCAGCGGAAATGGCTGCGACGATGGAAATGCGGTGCTCGCTGCATCTGCGGCTGGCAGGGGAAAACCCTGCCGAAGCTAATTATGATGACGGCGCCATTGCCCGGCGAATCGCCAGCAGCCTGATTGCCGCCAAGGCGCAAAACAGGGTGGATGTATTCGTCGATACCTTTGCCGATAACGACCGTGGCTATTTTGTCAAAAACGGTGTGGTGGACCGCCGCTACAATCCCCGCAGTGCCAGCCTGGTGGTGAGTAATCTGTATTCAGAACTGCTGGGGGTTACCGGGCTGCAGCCCATCGGCAGCGAGCAGGCTGAACATTGTGAGGTACAGCTGTTCAGCAGTGATCAACAGGTGTTTGCGCTGGTATTGCCGGAGCAGCCTGTTTATCTCAAACAGCTCAGTATGCCCTGTGTCGTGGAAGGGCCTGCCCGTTTGGCGGATCTGAAAATAGGGGAGGTGATGCCGTTGGAGTGGCAAGCGGGTGATAAGGGTCTGCTGCTGGATACAGAGGTGCTTTATCAGCATCCCTGCCTGATCCGCTGGCAAAAAGGCTAGCAACCGGCAGGTAAAAAAAACGCAGCTCAGGGCTGCGTTTTTTATATCTGAAGCGATTTACTTCATTTCTTCAATCTGGCGGCGCAGATCGTCGATCTTGGACGTCATGACTTTTTCCAGGTGATCCAGATCGTTCATCATGCGTTTCTTCGGATCCATCTGGCTGTCTTTTTCACGGGTCGCATTCAGCTGTTTGAGCTCATCAATGGCGTGCATCAGCTCAGGGTTAATGCTTTCCATCTGGTCGAACGCCTTAGAGTTACGGGCTTCGATTGGCAGATAGTTACGGCCACGCATGAAAGAAAATTTCTTGCTGCGGGACAGTAAAGAACCTTTTGGACGCTTGTAGTAGATCTTGAGTACATCTACTTCGCCCTGATGCTGTACAGTGTATTTATCGATGTTATCGACAGAGGTAATGCCCATCTTAGTCAGGGTAGGATACTTAGACATTATTGCGTGTTCTCATTCAGGGGTTATCAACGCTTGGATAACCGGGCTCAAAAAATATGTTATTCATCCGGGCATTACAGTAACAATATTCTCATTACTACCGCAATGGCTACTTTAATCAGTATAGATGAGGCTTTGCCGGTACGGAGCACTCAGACCGTAAGCGGCTGACCGGAACACTGTACTTCTTGTGGAAGTGCGTTGTGCCGGTAATCATGGATTACATGTTTCTTATTATTTGAGCTGAGACAGCTGAGGGAAGCTTTGTTCAGTGAGCTGAACGTGTTTCTTTAGGACTGTTTCAGGTATGCCGTCCGACCTGTGTATCTGGGGGAACTCTCTGCAGAAACGCTTGCATTTGGCAGTGTTTCTGTGGAGACACACAGAAGCTGTCGGACGATGGCGGCTATTCTATGCTCATACCTTAGTAGGGCTTAGGGCCAGTGATTTGTTTAAAATGGCACCAGAAACAAGGCCGTTTCCGGTGCCGGGAGGGCGCGTTGAAACAGGGCTTCAGCGTGCGCGGCGGCCGTGTTTGGCGATCATTTGCAGAATCTCTTTAAAGACTCCGTTTTCCAGCCGTTCAGGTAGTTCCAGCGCCAGGCTGTGGCGGTAATACGTACTCAGGTCCAGGCCGAAACCCAGCGCATAAAGTTCGATATCACCACGGGTTTCCAGCATGCCGGCCACCTGTTGCAGGTGATTATCCAGATAATCTTCCGGGTTGTTCTGGTTGGTGGCGGTTTCCATCGGGCAACCGTCGGACAGAACAATCAGAATGCGCCGTTCTTCTGAACGGGCGGTCATCCGCTCAGCGGCCCAGAGCAGGGCTTCACCGTCGATCCCTTCACGGAACAGGCTTGGCTTGAGCATCGCCGCCATATCCAGACGGGCGCGTTTGATCGGGGTGTCGGCATCTTTATAAATAATGTGTTCCAGTTCCGTCAGGCGGCCCGGATTTTCCGGTTTGCCACGGCGCTGCCACTGTTTATAAATTTTACCGCCCTGCCAGCCCCGGGTGGTGAAGCCCAGCACTTCTGTGCTGGCACCAGCCTGTTCAAGCGCCCGGCACATGATTTCCATCAGGGTAGCAATGGAGGCGATGTGAGTTTTCATCGACCCGGTGTTATCCATCAGGAAGGTGACCAGACAATTGCTCTTTGGCTGATAACGCTCCCGGCGGAAGATCTGCCGGTATTCAGGAGATGTCACCAGACGGGTCAGGCGCTTGGCGTCCAGATGTCCGGATTCTTCACCGAAGTTCCAGCCGTCCAGTTCCGGTGAGGAAAGAATAGCTGCCAGATCGCGGGCCAGACGGGGTACGTTTACTCCCTGACCTTTAATGCGCTGTTCCAGTTCTTCACGCAGGCGAATCCGCTGATCTTCAGACACCAGTTTGCTGGCATGAATAACCCGGTCGTTTTCAGTGGAATAAATTTTATATTTTTCCAGCTGCAGCATGAGTTCCCGGTAATCGCTGGCAGTGACCTGCGGGCCGTTCACGCCCATGGTACCTTCCAGACCGGCATCCGGATAAAGAATCAGGCCGAAGCTGTTTACCAGTTCTTCCATGTCTTCATCGGAGGTGTCGTCATCCTTTTCTTCGCCTTTATAGGCTTCAACCAGCTCATCAACCACCGCAATGATGCCCAGCGCCTGTTCTGCGTAGGCTGCCTGGTCGTGATTCATCCTGCGGATGTTGGTCATGTACTTGCCGGTGTGCGGTGCCAGCATCATCCGCTGCGGTTCGATCAGCTCTTCGGTGATTTCCATCACGTGATTAAGCGTCAGGCGGCTCCAGAACATCTGGCCGATGGTATACACCAGCAGACCGACATGGCTTTCTGTCAGACCGGAAGAATGGAACTGAAAACACCATTGTTCAAAACGGTGCTGCAGATTTGCTTTCATACCCGGATAACAGTCAGGTACCAGAGACTCAACCCGCAACTGTTCCATCAGTTCGAATAACAGCTGACCCACCGCGGTTTTAGGAATCAGGGAACGGTGCAGTTCAATATCACTGAGTTGCAGACGCAGGGCGATGCCGTCAGCAGCGCCCCGGAAAGAACCGAAGTCATCACTGTTCAGATCCGGTTGCAGGTGCGGGGCACGGATGCCGGAAGGCTTACCGCCAATTTCCGGCCGGCGACCACGGAAACGGAACTGAGGTTCATTCGCGGCGGCACGTACGATCGCACCACAGATCTCTTCAACCTGTTGCTGCAGTTTCTCGACCCGGGGAGCGTTTTCCTTTTCTTCCCTGCCCAGCTCGGACATTTCCAAATTAGTGCTGGCCATCTGCCATTACCTCAGCAGCCTGATGGGCCCAGGATTCAGACAGTTCCTGATTAAAGCAGCGTTGGAAGAATTCAGCGATCATCGGCTTCTCAGCTTCGTCACACTTGTTCAGGAATGACAGGCGGAAGGCAATGGCCGGGTTGTTAAAGATTTCGATGTTTTCCGCCCAGGAAATAACAGTACGCGGAGACATCAGGGTAGAGATGTCACCGGCAGCAAAGCTCTTACGGGTCAGATCAGCCACGGCGATCATAGATTCAACCAGTTGCTTGCCTTTTTCATCGTTGAAGCTTGGCAGGCGTGACTGGACGATTTTCACTTCGTCATTGGTCGGCAGGTAGTTCAGCGTGGTCACAATGTTCCAGCGGTCCATCTGGGCCTGGTTGATCATTTGCGTACCGTGATACAGACCGGTGCTGTTACCCAGACCGACGGTGTTTGCAGTGGCAAACAGGCGGAAGTGGCTGTGCGGGTGAATAACTTCGTTCTGGTCCAGCAGGGTGAACTTACCGTCACGTTCCAGAATACGCTGGATAACGAACATTACGTCAGGACGGCCGGCGTCGAATTCATCAAAGATCAGCGCAGTCGGACGGCGCAGTGCCCATGGCACAATGCCTTCCTGGAATTCAGTAATCTGCTTGCCATCGCGCAGCACTATGGTGTCTTTGCCCACCAGGTCCAGACGGCTGATGTGGCCGTCCAGGTTGATCCGTACGCAAGGCCAGTTCAGACGGGCTGCAACCTGTTCGATGTGGGTGGACTTACCGGTACCGTGCAGGCCCTGAACCATCACGCGGCGGTCACGGCTGAAACCGGCCAGAATGGCCAGCGTGACTTCAGGGTTAAACTGGTAGGCAGTATCGATTTCCGGGACGTGATCATCACGTTCGCTGAACGCCGGTACTTTAAGGTTAGTGTCGATGCCGAAAACATCGCGTACTGAAATCATGATATCCGGTTGTTGTACTTTAATATCGGACATATTCCTACCTGTTAAATGTTGGTGTTAAAGGTGCTGCAAGGCGCTTGTCGGCAAAATCAGGCACATAAAACGGTTTGTTATTAAGTGGCGTATCTGTCCGCTGAAAACACAGAACTGAAAACATCAGAAGAGACACATTACGCCGATTATGGATGTAGTGTACTGTAGGCGTAAAGGATGGGCCTGTGCCAGATTTTACCTTTGCATATGGCCAACCGTTCTATATGGCTAAAGGGGTAGGCCAAAAGGTTATGAAAGAGGGCGGTCGCAGGTGTAAAGCAGGTGAGGGGAGAACGCCCACCTGCGCAAAAAGGTCAGGCCGGAAACCGGACTCAGAAAGTGCTGATGACCAGACTGACGCCGATAATGATCAGCAGGAAGAATGCCAGACGGCGCATATTCGGTGTGGTTAGCGGTGGCGGATAACGTTTGCCGATCCAGGTAAAGAACATCACCACCGGAATACAAAGCACTGAGTACACCAGCATATCCCACGTCAGACCGCCCTGAATGCCGACAATTGCCGTACGGGCGACCGAGCTGCTGAGAAAGATCGTCATCAGGCACAGACGGATTGTCAGCAGTTCAAATGGCTGACGGTAAAACAGGTATACCAGCGGCGGTCCGGCCATGCTGAACAGGCCGGCAAGAAAACCGGCGGTGGCACCGGAAGCGGTGAAAGCCAGATCCGGTGATGGCTTTTCCAGTGGCTGGGGTTTCAGCATGATCATCAGGCCACCGAGAATGATGGTGATACCCAGTAACAACTGCAGCAGTTCGCTGAATTCTTCACTCATATAATCCAGCAATACCAGGCCGGCAATGACGCCGGGCAGAATGCCGGCGGTTGTCAGCATAACCTTGCGCCAGTCCACCGCTCTGAGATTACCTTTCAGGGCGAACAGGCCGTTAATCAGGGTAACGGCACTGATCACTACCGCCGTAAAGGCAATCGGCACCAGATTAATGGCAGTGACTGTACCCATCACAATCATGCCCAGCGCAAAGCCGGTGACTGTTTGCACATAGGTTGCAAAAGCAATGATGCCGGTAAACACCAGCAGGGTTATGAGGTCCATCAGATACCTGTCGATTATTCCAATAAGCGAAGCGACACATGGATGTTGTTATTGGAATCAGGTCGCGGGAAAAACGGGGCGCAATCATACGCGCTAACAGCTGGCTAAAACAACCCCCTGTGAAAGGCGTGTCTGTCTGCGTGCCTTTGCGGAAATCTGTTTGCGACCTGTTCCGCCCCGGGAAATTCGTTTTCAGGCAGCTTTTGGGTGTGCGTTTAATTTTATTAAACCTTGCATATAAAAGGTTTAAATATCACTGAAGGTATAGTCAGATATATGATGAAAAAAGATAACTAATAACTTTACGGAATAAACCGGGCTGATCAGAACCCATCATAACTACAGATTCTGACAGACGGAGTATTACGTCAGCGGATATAACTGACCCCGGGGTGAGGGCGGTTTATTTGCGGTATGTCTGCGAATTTTGCACAGGAACCGGGAATAGCGTTTTCGGGTTTCTGTTATAAGCTTATAGCTTTATGTTTTTACACGCGGGGAGTGAGGCCCCGTCGCTTTCAGAAAGCCTTGGTCCCATAAGGGATTTATGACTGGCCTTTGCCTGAGAGCAGTGCAATTTCTAGCATGTTTGGCAGCATCGGGGTTTTTCAGGTTTTAATTGTGCATCCACTGGCAATCCGGAAAACGCCTCAGCCAAACAATAAAAAATTCACATTAAGTGAATCGCACCTGAGCCGGCAGTACGGTTCAATGTTAGGGTGATAATAAATATGACAAGCCAAGCCAGTAAGATTCCGGTCGCTTCGGGTCTGCCAGAATTTGAAGATCGCGCGAATCAGGAGACCAAGTACACCACGTGTTACATGTGTGCCTGCCGTTGCGGTATCAAAGTAACTGTTGAAGATAACAAGGTTCGCTTCATACAGGGTAACCCGAACCACCCGATCAACAAGGGTGTGCTTTGTGCGAAGGGTAACTCCGGTATCATGAAGCAGTACTCTCCTGCGAAACTGAGTTCCCCTCTGCTGCGTAAGCCGGGTACCGAGCGTGGTGCCGGTGAATTCGAAGAAATTTCCTGGGATCAGGCACTGGATATTATGGAGAAGCGTCTTTCTCATATCCGTGCAACCGATCCGCGTAAACTTGCTTACTTTACCGGCCGCGACCAGATGCAGGCCCTGACAGGTATGTGGGCAAGCCAGTTCGGTACATACAACTGGGCAGCGCACGGCGGTTTCTGCTCCGTAAACATGGCAGCCGGTGGCCTGTACACCATGGGTCACGCGTTCTGGGAATTCGGTGATCCGGACTGGGATAACACCAAATACTTTATGATGTGGGGCGTGGCAGAAGACCACAGCTCTAACCCGATTAAACTGGGCCTGAAAAAGCTGAAAGAGCGCGGTGCCAAGTTTGTTGCGGTTAACCCTGTCCGTACCGGTTACCAGGCAATTGCCGATGAGTGGGTTGCGATCCGTCCGGGTACCGATGCCGTCCTGGCGCTGTCTATGGTTCACGTACTGCTGAAGAACCAACTGGTTGATGATGAATTCCTGATTCGCTATACCAACTCTGCGCAGCTGGTGGTTCACTCACCGGGTGAAATGGGCGATGGCCTGTTCTATCGCGGTGAAGGCGTTAAGAACATGCAGGGCGAGCCGCAGGTATGGGATCTGGTTAAAGAGCAGTTCGTGGATGCGAACCTGCCGGATATCAACCCGGCACTGTTCGGTGAATTCACTGCACCGGATGGCCGTAAACTGCGTACTGCAATGAGCATCATGCTGGATAAGTATCTGGATGAGCAGTATGCCCCTGAAAACGCCGCAAAAGAATGTGGCGTCGCAGCCGAAGACATTGAGCGCATGGCGCTGGAAATGGCGCACGTTGCTTTCAAAGAAACCATCACTATTGATGTTGAGTGGACTGACTGGGCTGGCCGTAAGCAGGACAAGTTCATCGGACGTCCGGTTTCCATGCACGCAATGCGTGGTATTTCCGCACACTCTAACGGTTTCCAGACCTGCCGCGCGATTCACCTGCTGCAGGTACTGCTGGGTACGGTTGACTGCCCGGGTGGCCACCTGGCCAAGCCGCCGTTCCCGAAACACATTCCGCCTGGAATTAAGCCAGCGAAAGAATGTGCACCGAATACACCGCTTAAGTCACCACCACTGGGCTTCCCAACCTGCCCTGAAGATCTGGCGATTGATGAAAACGGTAACCCGCTGCGTATCGATAAGGCATACAGCTGGGATGCACCGGTTTCCTGTCACGGTCTGATGCACATGGTGATCAGCAACGCCGTTAAGGGCGATCCGTACAAGATTGATACTCTGATGCTGTTCATGGCGAACATGGCCTGGAACTCCAGTATGAATACGGCGCAGACCATGGACATGCTGACTGCGAAAGAAGAGAACGGCGAATATAAGATCCCGTACATCATCTGTTCAGATGCGTTTAACTCTGAAATGGTGGCGTACTCTGATCTGGTACTGCCGGATACCACGTATCTGGAACGTTACGATACCATCTCTATGCTGGACCGTCCGATCTCTGAGCCGCACGCGGCCTGTGACTCGGTACGTATCCCGGTTGTTAAGCCTGACCGTGACGTGATGTCCTGGCAGGAAGTAATGGTAGAAATGGCCGGCCGTCTTGGCTTCCCTGCATTCACCAAAGACGGCGGTGAGCGTAAGTATTCTTCTTATAAAGACTTCATCGTCAACTTCGAGAAAGAGCCGGGTATCGGCTTCCTGGCGGGTTACCGCGGTAAGGATGGCGATAAGTCTCTGCGCGGTGAGCCAAACCCACGTCAGTGGGAAGCGTACGAAGAGAACGAAGGCTTCTTCGAGATGCATCTGGAACCTAACCAGCGTTATATGCGTCACGCCAACCTGGATTACCTGACACTGGCTAAAGAAGCCGCGTGGGTCGGTTCTACCAAGCAGATCGTGATCGAACTGTACTCTGAGAAGATTCAGTCGTTCCGTCTGGCGGGTCAGGGCTTGTACGATGGCCCGATGCCAACTGAAGAGCACCACAAAGAGCGCCTGGTGAAGTACTTCGATCCGCTGCCAACTTACTATGTACCTCTGGAAGAGCAGCGTATTGACCGCGAAGAGTATCCGTACCACGCGGTTAACCAGCGTCCGATGTTCATGTATCACAGCTGGGACAGCCAGAACGCCTGGTTGCGTCAGATCATGTCGCAGAACTACCTGTTCATGAACCGTGTTGCTGCGGAACGTGACGGCATTGAAGATCTGTCCTGGGTCTGGGTTGAGTCCCACAACGGTAAAATCCGTGTTCAGGTTAAGCTGATGGAAGGCACTAACGAGCAGACCGTCTGGACCTGGAACGCAATTGCTAAGCGTGGTGGCGCATGGGGTCTTTCAGATGACTCTAACGAAGCCACCGACGCTTTCCTGATGAACCATCTTATCTCCGAGCTGTTGCCGGCGAAGGGCGATCAGAATGACCGCGTAACCAACTCTGATCCGGTCACCGGTCAGGCTGCATGGTACGACCTGCGCGTTAAGATCACCCCGGCCGCGCCTGGCGAAACCGGTGCGTGGCCAAGCTTTGGCGCGCTGAAGCCGCAGCCTAATGCTGACGCTTCACCGGATATGCTGAGCTATACGTCGCATAAGAACGTTAATCTGGTTCGCCCGATGTCAGACATTCTGACTCGTGGTGAGAAGTAACTGCAGACGGAGAATAACAAGATGAAATTAGGTCTAGTAGTTGATCTGGATACCTGCGTAGGTTGTCACGGTTGTGCGACTGCGTGTAAGCAATGGAACACTTCCGGCACCATCGGTCCGCTGGCGGATAAAGACCCGTACGGCCGTGACCCTAGCGGTGCCTGGCTGAACCGGATCCGCACCTATGAAGTGGATGACAGCCCGAACAGTAAAACAGTGAACATGCCGATGTCCTGCATGCACTGTGACGATGCGGCCTGTGTCACTGTGTGTCCGACCGGCGCTTCTTATAAGCGCAGCGAAGACGGCATCGTGCTGGTTGACCAGGATAAGTGCATGGGTTGTAACCTGTGTTCCTGGGCATGCCCGTATGGCGCCCGTGAGCTGGATCCAAACGAAGGTACCATGAAGAAGTGTACCCTGTGTGTGGACCGTATTTACGATGAAAGTCTGCCGGAAGATGAGCGTAAGCCTGCCTGTGTACTGACCTGTCCGACCAAGTCCCGGGTATTCGGTGACTTTGATGATCCGAACTCAGAAGTCAGCCAGCTGGTACGTGACCGTGCCGGTAAGCAGCTGATGCCTGAACTGGGCTATAACCCGGTCAATACTTATCTGCCGCCGCGTAACAAGCCGGTTGTAGAGCAGTACCAGCCGTCACTGAAAGCCACTGTTAAAGGCTGGGTGAACAAGGTTATCTCCCGTTAATCCGGGAATCATCAATCGCTCCGGTGCCTGTCTGATATAACGGATCATGCACCGGTAAGAACAATAACAGTTTGTCCGGTATATGCTGAATTACCGCGACAAACCGGCCAGCTTAAATGCGCTGGCCAAAACGGAGACACGAATATGCATCCGGCTTTTTCCGTACTTGTATTTACCGTGATGTCGGGCGCCGGCTACGGCCTGATTACCCTGATGGTAATCGGACACCTTAGCGGCCTGTCACAACTGCAGGATTCTGCTGTACTCTTAAGTGCAGGTATCCTGTCTTTCGTCATGATTTCAGGTGGTCTGTTGTCCTCAACGCTGCACCTGGCAAATCCTAAGAACGCATGGCGTGCATTCAGCCGTTTCAAGACCTCATGGTTATCCCGTGAAGCGGTGTTTGCGATCCTGCTGTACCCGTTCATGCTGATTTACCTTGGCGCTATCTGGATGGAAATGACCGGCGCACTTGTAACTGCCGCAGGTATTCTGACGGCTGTACTGGCCATGGTGACACTGTTCTGCACCAGCATGATTTACGCCAGCCTGAAAACGATCCGCCAGTGGAACTCTTCCCTGACGCCGGTTAACTACATTGCCCTGGGTCTGATGTCCGGTGCGGTACTGCTGGCAGCGGTGCAGTCACTGGTAGGTGGCGATCTGGCCGGTGTACTGCAGCAACTGGCACTGGCACTGGTTGTGCTGGGCGCAGTCTGCAAAGTGATCTATTTCTTCTGGATCGGTAAACCGGCCGGTAGCACCATCAACACGGCGACCGGTTTTACCCAGGCAAGTGTTCGTCTGCTGGATCAGGGTCATACCTCTAACAGCTTCCTGAATGATGAATTCGGTTACACCGTTGCTGCAAACAAGCTGGTGCGTCTGCGTCTGCTGATGCTGGGTGTTGCCTTCGTGGTGCCATTCCTGCTGCTGCTGAGCGCCAGCTCTGCACTGCTGGTGATTGCTGCGGCGTCAACCATTGCCGGCCTGCTGGTTGAGCGTTGGTTGTTCTTCGCTGAAGCGCGCCACGTTGTACGTCTGTTCCACGGTGATCAGCGGGTGTAAAACACCCGGCTGAGTACCTTTTAAAAAATCCAGAGTTGGCCCTGCTGCTCTGGATTTTTTGTCTCTGGCAGAGTTATCCGCTGTTAAGTGCACAGCGTCTGTCAGCCTGTTTTGCTTCGTTTGGCCACCATAACTATTAATCCCAGGCCAGCTTTTTGTCCGGAGGAGTTGAATATGAATTTCGCAACCCGTAACCCTTATAACAATCAACTGATCGAAGAGTTTGCCTTTCTGTCTGATGCAGAAGTGGAAAACCGTCTGACGGCGTCCCGTGAGGCTGCTCTGCACTGGCGTAATACCAGCTTTGTTGAGCGGGCCGCGCTGGTACTGGCCATCGGCAGCAAGCTGAAAGAGCGCCGCCAGGAGATGGCAGAAACCATCACGCTGGAAATGGGTAAGTTGCTGAGTGAAGCGCTGGGTGAAGTGGATAAATGTATCGGTGCCTGTGAGTTTTATGCAGAACATGCGGAAACCATGCTTCAGGATGATCTGATCAGTACACCGGCAAGCCGCAGTCTGGTTAGTTATGAACCGCTGGGCACCGTGCTGGCGATCATGCCGTGGAACTTCCCTTTATGGCAGGTATTCCGTTGCATGATCCCTAACCTGATGGCCGGTAATGCAGTATTACTTAAGCATGCGCCAAACGTACCGCGCAGTGCCAAAGCCATTGAGCAACTGCTAACAGATGCCGGTGCGCCGGAAGGGCTGTTTGCCGATCTGACCATTTCGGTTGATCAGGCGGCGAAGGTGATAGCCGATTACCGGGTACACGGGGTGGCATTTACCGGCAGTGAAATGGCTGGCCGTCAGATCGGCGCGTTAGCAGGCCAGCATCTGAAGAAAGCAGTACTGGAGCTGGGCGGTTCTGACCCGCTGATCATTCTTGATGATGCGGATCTGGAAGCCGCAATGGATGTGGCCATGCGGGCCCGTTTTGCCAATGCCGGTCAGATTTGTATCGCTGCCAAGCGTTTCCTGGTGGTATCCAGCCGGATGGCCGAATTCACTGAGATGGTGGTAGAGCGGAGCCGGGCGTTACAGGCCGGTGATCCGATGCTGGCAGAAACAACTCTGGCGCCAATGGCCCGTCCGGACCTGCGTGATAAGGTGCACCAGCAGTTAAAGGCAACCGTTGCGGACGGCGCCAGACTGCTGACCGGCGGGGATGTGTTACCGGGAGACGGTTACTTTTATGCGCCGACCGTACTGGCAGACGTTGAGCTGGGTATGACCGCTTTTAATGAAGAAATCTTTGGTCCGGTTGCGGCCATTATTTCGGTGCGTGATGAAGCGGATGCCATTGCACAGGCGAATGCTACCCGCTTTGGTCTGGGAGCGAGTATCTGGACGCAGGATGTTGCCAAAGGTGAGCAACTGGCCCGCTGTCTGGATGTGGGGGCTGCATTCATTAATTCACAGGTGGCCAGTGATGTACGTATGCCGTTTGGCGGAACGAAAGCATCGGGTCTGGGCCGGGAGCTGGGTGTGAACGGTATCCGTGAATTCTGTAATGCTAAAAGTGTTTGGGTTGCCTGACAGACGATTTAGGTGAAACATTGAAAAATGGCCGCACTTGCGGTCATTTTTATTTGTTTTAGCAGCTGTTCGCGGATTTAGCGCTATACTTGGCTCCAGAAAATTACCGGCACTGGTTCTAGGGATATTGCTGGTCCACAGGTATATTGTTACGTATAGTCAGCTGCTGCACTTAGCAGGTTATACTAATAGTGCCCGGTGTTTTTGTTTAAGATACTGTGACCCGGCCACCGTTTTCAGATGTATCAGGAGTTATCATGTCCACTAAGACTGTTCAGATTGAATTAGCAGCAGAAACATTAGATCTGTTTACCCGTTACCAGAAGTACACGGGTACCACGACTGAGTTTTATATTACTCAGCTGGTTGAGAAGACCCTGCCAACCGTAAA
The DNA here is from genome assembly GCF_024347195.1 of Aliamphritea hakodatensis. Classification (NCBI taxonomy): domain Bacteria; kingdom Pseudomonadati; phylum Pseudomonadota; class Gammaproteobacteria; order Oceanospirillales; family Oceanospirillaceae; genus Aliamphritea; species Aliamphritea hakodatensis. The sequence continues at coordinate 3,434,910 of NZ_AP025281.1, read as the reverse complement.
AGCGATGGTTGAAGCGATGGATGAAGCCAGCGAGAACCCGGATGCAAATCTGGATGTGATGGAAATTTTCGGCCGTAAAATGGCCGCTGCTTCCATGGAGCAGCGTGACGAAGAACAGGCTAACCCGATCAAGGTTAACTGAGTAATACCCTTTTCATAGTGATCTCACGTTTGGGCCGCATTTATGCGGCTTTTTTTTTGCCTGCTGTTCAGTTTTTTTAATGATCAGGAACAAAAAAAATCGTCACATTTCATTCCTTACGATTCGTATGGATATAGATTAGCCGGCTGATTGGTTATAAAATGCGCACCGGCTGATGTGCCTGACTGCGTTCTGCAGCCGTGTATCTTTCAAAGCCGCTAAATCATGCCCTGTATGACGTCCTGTCATCTCGAATCAGGTTTAGGTAAATACTGTTTGTTTGATCAGAGCACTGTGCCTTAGCAGCTGCTCCTTTGTTGGTTGTATTGATTTTAGAAATCCGGAGACTTCATGAAAAATAGTCTATTCCCGTTTTTGGTCTGGCTAAAATGCTTAACATTTCAGGATGTTAAAGCGGATTTTATTGCCGGTATCACAGGGGCGATTATTGTTCTGCCACAAGGTGTGGCGTTTGCAACGATAGCGGGCTTACCGCCGGAGTATGGCTTATATACTGCGATGGTGACGCCGATTATCGCGGCACTTTTTGGCTCGTCCAGGCATCTGATATCCGGCCCGACGACGGCAATATCCATTGTGGTTTTTTCTGCCATCAGTGGTCATGCGGAGCCGGGCAGTGCTGAGTTTGTGTCGATGGCACTGACCCTGACCTTGCTGGCCGGTATCTATCAGCTGGCGTTTGGTCTGGCCCGGTTGGGGAAACTGGTGGATTTTGTCTCCCACACAGTGGTGATCGGTTTTACCGCCGGCGCGGCCATTCTTATAGCCACCAGTCAGGTGAAGCACATTACCGGCATTCCGGCAGAGAAAGGCTTATCGTTTACGGAAAGCTGGATGGTGACCCTGTCGAATCTGGATCAGCTTAACTGGGCGATCTTCTGTGTTGGTATGATGACCCTGCTGATGGCGGTGGGCATTAAACGTTACCTGCCTAAAATCCCGAATCTGTTAGTGGCGATGGTCTTCGGCAGCCTGATTGCGCTGGCATTCGGAGACGGCTACGGAATTTTACTGGTGGGTGCCATTCCGACCAGTTTGCCGCCATTGTCCATGCCGGATCTGTCGCTGGATACCATCCGCCTGCTGGCCCCTGAAGCTTTTGCGATTGCGCTGCTGGGCCTGATCGAAGCGGTGTCTATCAGCCGGGCGATTGCGATTAAATCCCAGCAGCGGATTTACCCCAACCAGGAGTTTCTGGGGCAGGGGCTTTCCAATGTGGTTGGCAGTTTTTTCTCCTGCTATGCCGGGTCCGGTTCGTTTACCCGTTCCGGGGTGAACTATTCTGCCGGTGCCAAATCACCGCTGTCGGCCATATTTGCAGCAATTTTGCTGATGCTGATTGTGTTGCTGGTTGCACCTCTGACGGCTTATTTGCCGGTGGCGGCCATGGGCGGTGTGATCATGATGGTGGCGTATAATCTGGTGGACTTCCATCATATTAAGAAGATTGTGCTGGCCAGCCGGCCGGAAGCCTCGGTGCTGATCATTACCTTTGTCTCAACCTTATTCCTTGAGCTGGAATTCGCGATTTATCTGGGGGTGTTGCTGTCGCTGGTGCTGTTCCTGGCCAAGACATCCACACCGGAAATTACCGAGATGTCCCTGAATACCGAACAGCGCCGGTTTGTGGAAGCGCGCAGTGGTAAAGGGGAACAGTGCCCTCAACTGAAGGTGCTGCGGGTTGAAATGTCGATTTATTTCGGCTCGGTGAACCATATCCAGAACCGGATTGAGCAGATCGCGGCGCAGGAAGGTGTGGAACGCATCCTGGTTATCTGTCTGGGGATAAACTTCATTGATATGAGCGGGGTGGATTTGCTGGTATCACTGGACGGTAAGCTGAAGGCCAAAGGCGGTGGTCTGTATTTCTTCGGTATGAAACCGGGGGTAATGGAGAATGCGGCTAAACTGGGGCTGGTTGAAGACATCGGCGAAGACCGCTTTTTTGCCAATAAGTCTTCTGCCATCAGCAGTATTTTCCCGGCACTGAATCAGTCCACCTGTGAGAACTGCCAAAAGCATGTGTTCCGTGAATGTGAGAAATTTACCCAGCCGCTGATTGCCAGAGCCTGATCTGTTTTTTAAAAACTCTTAAAGGTAAAAGCCTGTTTTTTTAACAGGCTTTTTTGTTTGTCTGATCTTCTTTCAGGCAAGCTTAACCGCCGCCGCTGTTCATCCATTCCAGGGTGGCTGAGCGGCTTTCATCCGTGACGCTTTTCACAACCGGGTTAGCCAGCACGGCAGCCCGCCAGGCGGTCATATTCGGCCCCAGTTTCAGTTCGCGGCCAAACAGGGGCAGCAGAATGTCAGCCAGTTCAATGGTGGCAGGAAATGCGCAGTCCGCATAGCCGATGTTTTTATCCACCATAAATGGCTGCGCGGTAAATAGCTCATCCAGTTTCGCCAGACGTTCCTCAAATTTATTCAGGTGATCATCCAGTTCAGCCTGTACCCGGGTGGCCGGATCACAGTGGGCAAATGTCCGGCGCAGGTGCGGCTCCAGCCAGAGATCATGGTAACGGGCCAGAAACCGGTGTCTGGCTCGCTTCAGCTGGTCGTCGGTGAGCAGGCTGTGTGCCGGGTAGGCATCTTCCAGATACTCCATGATGACATCTGATTCTGAAAAATACTCATCGCCCACCCGTAATGCAGGGATGGTGCCTAACGGAACCAGTTGCATGTATTCGGCGGTGCTGTAGCCCCCGGGAGGCGGAGAAATGGTACAGGTAATGTTCTTCAGACCAAGTGCAATACGCACCTTAGCACTATAGGTACTGACGGGAAGAGAGAAGAGTTCCATGGCTAACCTTTTGATCGTTATTGTGCAGCCGGTTTCAGCATAAAAACTGCTCTGATACCGGGGTGTGCCAGCGGCAGTCAGTTGCGACTTTACCTGAAATATCTGAAAGGTATATGAACGAATAATTCTATAACTGTAGCCCAAGGTTATTAAAAAAATCTTTCTTATTCGATTTATGGTTTTTTCTCCTTTGTCCAGCGGGGATTTACTGATCTGGATCAGTAGTGAATACGCCTGGTTTTTAATCCCTGTTTTACTTGATGAATGTCAAGACTCCTCAGCAGGTGCCTCTTTACACTTTCACCTGTGACAAAACGTCGCAGTGGCAAAACGTCGCAGGTAGAAATAAGGAGATACCGTCATGTTTATTCCGTTCAAAGATCTGGCGCTGGTGGGATGTTCAGTGATGCTGTGTGCCGCCGCACTGACTGCTCAGGCCGAAGAGCACCAGATGAAGCATAAACAGATGGCAAGTGCCGAAATGATGGCTGAAGTCGTGACCACTGCCGGTGTGGTGAAAGGCGTTCTGGCAGACACTAACCAGCTGAAAGTTCAGCACCAGCGTATTCCTGAGTGGGATATGCGTCAGATGCAGATGAAATTCAATTTAGCACCGGGTATGCAGGCGGCCGATTTTAAAGAAGGCCAGGCGATCCGTTTCCGCCTTAAGCAACAGAACATGATGAAGTTCACCATTACTGACGTGATTGAGCAGTAAGCGGGATTGCAGAGGTTACTGATGATGAACGGAGATTGCAGACAGTTAGCACGTTTTCTGAGCCGCTTATGGCTGGGCGTGATGCTGATGCTGGTGATGCTGAATACTGCGCTGGCAATGGTGCCGGTCAGTGAGGCGCAGCAGACAGATACTATTCTGCAGGCCTTTCCCGATGCTACCCGGGTGGCGGAGAAAGAACCTCTGGATGGCGATGATATTCTGATCCGGCGGGTCTTCGCCGGTGACAAAGAAATCGGATACGCCTTCAATACCAATGACGTGGTGAATATCCCCGCTTACTCCGGTAAGCCCATTAATACCCTGATTGTGATGGACCCTGATGGCCAGTTGGTGGCGACCCGGGTACTGGAGCATCATGAGCCTATCCTGCTGGTGGGCATTCCTGAACAAAAACTGTTTGATTTTACGGATAAATATCAGGGCCTGAACGTGACTGATCAGGTCCGGGTTGGCGCCGGTAATAATGAAAATGTCCGTAACGTGGATGTAGTGTCCGGTGCTACCGTGACTGTCATGGTGGTCAATGAGGCCATTATGCGGGCTGCCCGTAAAGTGGCCCGTCACCTGAACATTGCCGGGCTTTCAAAGCTGGCGGTTATACCGCCTGCGACTGTCAAACCTGACGTTTTCTCCAAAGCTGACTGGATTCAGTTAACCGGTGACGGTTCCATTCGCCGGCTGGCACTGCAACGCAAAGATATTGACGAGGCCTTCGTTGGCACCAAGGCGGAAAATCAGGCAGCGAAAACGCCTGCTGATGCCGAAAAAGAATTTATCGAGCTGTATTACGCACCCTTAGATATTCCCACTGTGGGCCGTAACCTGCTGGGCGATACTCAGTATGACTGGCTGATGGGTGAACTGAATCCCGGTGACAGTGCCATTGCTGTCATGGGGGAAGGGGAGTACTCCTTTAAAGGAAACGGTTACGTGCGCGGCGGCATCTTCGACCGTACCCAGTTACAGCAGTCCGGCAAGGTAATCAGCTTCCACGATACCGACTACTACCGCCTGGATGATGTCTATATCGACGGTTTTCCGGGATTCCGGGAGATGGCGATCTTCGTGATCCGCGATCAGTACGATTTTGATCCGGGAACTGCGTGGCAGCTGGAATTGCTGGTACGCCGTCAGATCGGTGCTCTGGACAGCGTATTCACCAGTTTCTATGGCGATTATCTGACACCTGAACAGTATCTGTTACGTCCTGAGCCGGTTGCTCCGGTTGCTGAAGCCGAACCCGAAGCCCTGTGGGTGAGTATCTGGCGTGAGAAGGCTTTCCAGATCGGTGTGCTGTCAGTGGCGCTGCTGGTGCTGTTCATCATTATTTTCATCCAGGATGTACTGGTCCGCTATCCGCGCCTGATGCATGGCCTGCGTCACGGCTACCTGGTGTTTACCGTTGTTTTCATCGGCTGGTATGCCCTGGGACAGCTCTCTGTGGTGAACGTATTCACCTTCGTGCATGCCTTCCAGGGAGACTTCCAGTGGGACCTGTTCTTACTTGATCCGATGCTGTTCATTCTCTGGGGCTTCGTGGCCATGACCATGTTGCTGTGGGGCCGTGGCATCTTCTGTGGCTGGTTGTGCCCGTTCGGCGCGCTGCAGGAACTGATCAACGAAGCCGCCCGTCGTCTGAAAATTAAACAGTACGAAATTCCTTTCGCAGTGCATGAGCGGCTGTGGGCGCTGAAGTATGTGATTCTGCTGGCGCTGTTTGCGGTGTCACTGGAGTCCCTGTCTGAAGCCGAGCGCTATTCAGAAGTTGAACCGTTCAAAACTGCTTTCCTGCTGCAGTTCAACCGGGAGTGGGGCTATGTGCTCTACGCCGTTGCATTGCTGGTGATCAACATTTTCACCCGCAAAGTTTACTGCCGCTATATCTGTCCGCTGGGGGCTGCTCTGGCAATCCCTGCACGCCTGCGTCTGTTCGACTGGCTGAAACGCCGTAAGGAATGTGGCCAGCCGTGCAAAGTATGTGCGAATGAATGTGAGATTCAGGCGATTCACCCTGATGGCTCTATCAATGCCAATGAGTGCCATCAGTGTCTGGATTGCCAGGTAACTTATTACCGAAATGACAAGTGCCCACCTTTGGTGGTTAAAGCCAGAAAACGCGCTAAGCAGCAAGCTGCTATGGCAAAAATTGAGACTTTGGATGTGACGGACTCGGCAGCGGTGCCGAACGCTTAAATCCTTATTGTGGAGAATGGAAAGATGATTGATCCGAAAGATAAAAGCCTGCCGGCGATCGATGTAGAAGATCCGAAGGCAACTGAACATGTGAAAGTCAGCCGCCGCTTATTCCTGGGTGGTTCCGCTGCACTGGCCGGTGTTGCCAGCACCTTCGGTGCCGGTATGGGCAGCGCGTTACTGCCATCCACTGCTCAGGCAGCCAGTGCCGACGGCATGGTGGGTCCGGGTGAGCTGGATGAATACTACGGCTTCTGGAGTGGCGGTCACTCCGGTGAAGTACGTATTCTGGGCTTGCCATCTATGCGTGAGCTGATGCGTATTCCGGTCTTCAACGTAGACAGCGCTACCGGTTGGGGTATCACCAACGAGAGTAAAGCGATCCTGGGTGAAAATGCACCGATGAACGGTGACAGCCACCACCCGCATATGTCTATGACTGACGGTCAGTACGACGGTAAGTATGTCTTCATCAACGATAAGGCAAACACCCGTGTTGCACGTATTCGCTGCGACATCATGAAGACCGACAAGATTACAACCATTCCGAACTGTCAGGCAATTCACGGTCTGCGGGTACAGAAAGTACCGCACACCAAGTATGTATTTGCCAATGCTGAATTCCGTATTCCGCATCCGAACAACGGTCTGAATATGGATGATGTACCGGGTTACTACACCCTGTTCAACGGTGTTGACGCCGAGAGCATGGACGTTTCCTGGCAGGTAATCGTTGACGGTAACCTGGATAACACCGATGCGGACTATACCGGTAAGTATGCGTTTTCTACCTGTTATAACTCAGAAGGCGCTGTCGATCTGACCGGCACCATGAAGGCAGAGCGTGACCATCTGGTTATCTTCAACATTGAGCGGATTGAAGCGGCGGTTAAAGCCGGCCAGTTCATTACCCTGCCAGGTTCTGACGTACCTGTACTGGACGGCCGTAAAGGCTCTGAACTGACCCGTTATGTACCTGTACCTAAGAACCCGCACGGCATTAACACTGCACCGGGCGGTAAGTACGCCGTTGCCAACGGTAAGCTGTCACCGACTGTTACTGTATTCCAGCTGGATAAGTTTGATGCTCTGTTTGCCAATGAGATCAAGCCACGGGATACCGTAGTTGCAGAAGTTGAGCTGGGTCTGGGGCCTCTGCACACTGCCTTTGACGGCCGCGGCAATGCCTACACCACACTGTTCATCGACAGTCAGGTATGTAAGTGGGACGTTGAAAAAGCGATCCAGGCATACAACGGTGAAAACGTTGACTACATCGTGCAGAAGCTGGACGTCCATTATCAGCCGGGTCACAACCACACAACAATGGGTGAAACCCGTGATGCTGATGGTAAGTATCTGGTATCTCTGCAGAAGTTCTCTAAAGACCGCTTCCTGCAGTGTGGCCCGCTACACGCCGAGAACGATCAGCTGATCGATATCTCCGGTGACGAAATGAAACTGATCCATGACGGCCCGACCTATGCTGAGCCGCATGACTGCATGATCGTACACCGTTCCAAGGTTAAAACCCGCAAGCTGTATGACCGTGAAGATCCGACCTTCGCCGGCACTATCGCCATGGCAAAAGCGGATGGCGTTAACGTTCACACCGATAACAAGGTGATTCGTGACGGCAATAAGGTACGCGTCTACATGACGTCTATCGCACCGTCTTACGGTATGAATGAATTCACCGTGAAGCAGGGTGATGAAGTAACAGTGGTTGTTACCAACCTTGACCAGATCGAAGACGTCACGCACGGCTTCTGTATGGTAAACCACGGCGTGCAGATGGAAATCAGCCCGCAACAGACCGCTTCTGTAACCTTCATGGCAGATAAGCCGGGGGTACAGTGGTTCTATTGCAACTGGTTCTGTCACGCACTGCACATGGAAATGCGCGGCCGTATGTTGGTTGAACCTGCATAACAGCAGTAATTGCCGGGCGGGTTTACCGCCCGGCATGTTTGAGAGGTAACATATGCTGAATCTGACTGGAAGGATTTTGGGCCTGCTGGCAATGCTGATCAGCAGCATAACCAGTGCGGCTGTGATTCAGATAACCCCGCAGGATGACCTGCAGCTGGCGCTGGACAGCAGTCAGCCGGGGGACACACTGGTATTGACGAAAGGTGAATACCGGGGGAATTATATTCTGCGCCGGACAGTTGAACTGACCGCAAAGCAGGGGGCTGTCATTGATGCGCAGGGCAAAGGCCACGCATTACAGGTAGAAGCTCCGGACAGTTATGTCCATGATTTACGAATTGTAAACTGGGGTGAAGACCTGACCAATCAGGACGCCGGAATTCTGCTGGCAACGTCCGCTACCGGTAGCCGGATCGAGAACAACAGCCTTTACGGGGGCGGCTTTGGTATCTGGGTAGATGCCACTCAGAACGCCCGGATTATTGATAACAAAGTACGTGGCAAGCTGGCACTGCGGGCATCCGACCGTGGTAATGGCATCCATCTTTTTAATGTCGGCAAGGCACTGGTACAGGGCAATGAAGTCTGGGAAACCCGGGACGGCATTTACATTGATACCAGTAACGGTAATGAGCTGATCGCCAACTATCTGCACGACCTGCGTTACGGTGTGCACTACATGTATTCCTACAATAACCTGTTACAGAGCAATCTGACTGAAAATACCCGTACAGGTTATGCACTGATGCAGTCAAAATATCTGACGGTGCTGAATAACCGTTCAGTGAATGACGTGAATTACGGCATTCTGATGAACTACATCACCAATTCCACCCTGCGTAATAATGATATCCGCGGGATTCAGAACAGCCATAACCCCCATATGAAGAAAACCGGCACCAACAAAGCCCGGCGGGTGGGGCTGGAAGGCAAGGCGCTGTTTATCTACAACTCACTGTTTAATGAATTCACCGATAACCGCTTCGCGGACAGTGATATAGGCATTCACCTGACAGCAGCATCTGAAGATAACACCCTGGAAGGCAACGCCTTTGTGAATAACAAAACCCAGGTGAAATACGTATCAACCCGGACCCAGGACTGGGCCGGTAACTACTGGAGCGATTACCTGGGCTGGGACATGAACGGTGACGGAGTCGGTGATATCGAATACGAGCCGAATGACAGCGTAGACCGGCTGCTATGGAAGTTTCCGGCGGCTAAGTTGTTGCTGAACAGCCCGGCCATTGAGACCCTGCGCTGGGTACAGCGGCAGTTTCCGGTGCTGAAAGGCCCGGGTGTGATCGACAGCCAGCCATTAATGGCCGAACGGCCACAGAAGCAGGCGGGTGTCGTTCCGGTAGCTGAAGAGCAGGCGCTGGCAATACAGATACAGGCAGGTACAGAATGATGAGCAGTACAGAAAATATTGTTGAATTACAACAGGTTGAAAAGAAGTATCTGGGGGTTCATGCCCTGCAGAGTCTGGATCTGAATTTACAGGCGGGTGAAGTGTTCGGGCTGTTTGGCCATAACGGTGCCGGTAAAACCACCATCATTAAACTGATTCTCGGGCTGATTGAAGCCACGTCCGGTAAGGTCAGTGTGTTCGGTCAGGACCCGACTCAGGCCGGTGCCCGCGAACTGCGCGGCAAGCTGGGTTTTCTGCAGGAGAACGTCAGTTTTTATGATCAGCTTACCGGTCTGGAAGTACTGGAATATTTTGCCCGCTTAAAAGGCTTTGCCCGCAAACAGTGCCGTCAGCAATGTCTCGAGTTACTGGCACAGGTCGGGCTGAAAGATGCCTGCGGTCGCCGGGTTAAAACCTATTCTAAGGGGATGCGACAGCGTCTGGGGCTGGCACAGGCACTCCTTGGCAACCCCCGTCTGTTGTTACTGGATGAGCCGACCGTCGGTCTGGATCCGATAGCGACTCAGGATTTTTACCACAGCATTGATCAGCTCAAGCATCAGGGCTGTACCGTGGTGCTGTGTTCGCACGTGTTACCTGGGGTCGAAAAGTATATCGACCGGGCGCTGATTCTGGGACGCGGCTCGGTACTTGCCAGCGGCAGTATCGAACAGTTACGGGCTCAGGCGAATCTGCCGGCGGTATTCCAGTTATACGGCCAGCCGGGTTTATCAGAAACATTGCCGGAAGATTTACGCTTGTTGGCCCGTGACGATAGCGCCGGGATGCGAATGGCCGTGCCTATGGATGAGAAAATGCACACCCTGCGTGCCCTGGCAGGTATGAGTGGCGTCGATAACATCGACGTTCAGCTGCCGTCTCTGGAAGACCTTTATACCCACTTTATTCAGCGCCACTGTGATCAGGAGGCCGCACTATGATGATTACTCCGTTACTGACCGTTGCCGGTAAAGAATTCCGTGACGGCCTGCGAAACCGCTGGGTTTTGTCGATCTGTATTATTTTTGCTGTATTGGCGATTGGCCTTGCTTACTTCGGTGCCGCCGCGGCGGGAAAGGTGGGCTTTACGTCTCTGTCGACCACCATTGTCAGCCTGGCGAGTCTGGCAGTATTTATTATTCCGCTGATTGCGCTGATGCTCTCTTATGATGGCATTGTTGGCGAAGATGAAAGCGGTACCTTGCTGTTGCTGATGACCTATCCGCTGTCCAGAACGCAGCTATTGTTAGGCAAGATGCTGGGGCAGGGGGCGATCATGGCCTTCTCAACCCTGATCGGTTTTGGGTCTTCTGCGCTGATGATCGGTATGTTCTCCGCAACCACCTCATGGAGCGACCTGCTGGTGCCTTACAGCGTGTTTATCTGCTCCGCTATTTTGCTGGGCTGGATTTTCATTGCCATTGCTTATGTGATCAGTGCCAGCGTGGCTGAAAAGTCCAAGGCTGCCGGCATTGCGCTGATTGTCTGGTTTATCTTCGTACTGGTGTTTGATCTTGGTCTGCTGGGATTACTGGTATCCACCGAAGGTAACGTCGACGCTAATCTGTTTCCTTACATGCTGTTACTGAATCCGACCGATATTTTCCGCCTGGTGAATATCACCTATTTCGCGGATCAGAACCTCACCGGTCTGATGGCCATTGCGCAACAGACTCAGTTCTCAATGTACGGTTTACTGGCCGGGCTGATAGCCTGGCTGGTGATGCCGGCGGGGCTGGCGATGTTTATCTTTAACCGTCGCGGTTTATAAGTCGGGAGGCCGGAATGAAACATTTACTGGTAAAGGTACTGTTTGTCCTGCTGGTGTCGGCAGGCATTCTGACGGGCTGTACGGAAGACGAACAGGCCGCGATGGTGCAGCAGGCGGTAGCCATTGAAAGCGGTGAGGAGTGCCATTTATGCGGCATGATCATTACCAATTATCCGGGGCCGAAAGGTCAGCTGTTCAGCAAAGGCATCGAAGGTAACCTGAAGTTCTGCTCAACCCGGGATATGTTTGCGTTTATCGTTGATCCGGAAAATAAGCACAATGTACAACAGGCATTTGTGCACGACATGGCTGTGACGCCCTGGGATCATCCCGATGAAGAAACCTATGTGGATGCCCGCGAAGCCTGGTACGTGATCGGTCACAGCAAACAGGGCGCAATGGGGGCAACCCTGGCCAGTTTTGCCAAACAGGAAGATGCCCGGGCATTTGCCGATGCAGAAGGCGGGGAAGTGCTGGGGTTTGATCAGATTGACCTTCAGGTGCTGGTTAACATGACCCGGGGGCACTGACAGAAAACCGCTTAACTTAAGAGCATAAGGCTATTAGAGCTTCCCGGATGACTGGCCTATAATCAGCCCACATTCAGAATTTCAGAGGGAAGCGCGGCATGGCCACACAGGCTCAGAATCATACCTATCAGGACTGGCTGAACAGCGCTGAACAACTTGCCGGAGATGGCTTTGCTAACCGGGCGTTTATTGATGGCCGGTTCTGCGATGCGGCCAGTGGCGCGACCTTTGAATGTATCTCCCCGCGGGACGGCCAGCCGCTGACCCGCATTGCCGCCTGTGATGCCGCCGATGTTGATAAAGCCGTTGCGGCAGCCCGGGCCTCGTTTGAAGCCGGCGTCTGGTCCGGCCTGATGCCTAAACAGCGCAAAAAGGTCCTGCAGGCGTTTGCTGCTGAACTGGAAGCCCATGCCGATGAACTGGCGTTGCTGGAAAGCCTGGATATGGGCATGACCATCAGCGACAGCCGTACCATGAATCTGCCCGGGGCTGTGGAATGTGTTCACTGGTATGCCGAGCTGGCAGACAAACTCTACGACGAAATCGCGCCTACTCAGCCCAATGCCTTAACCCGTATTCACCGGGTGCCTGTGGGCGTCGTTGCCGCAATTGTTCCCTGGAATTACCCGCTGATGATCGCCTGCTGGAAGGCAGCACCGGCGCTGGCTGCCGGCAACTCAGTCGTACTGAAACCCGCTGAACAGTCTTCCCTGACCGCTATCCGAATGGCTGAACTGGCCCACAAAGCCGGTATTCCGGCCGGGGTATTCAATGTGGTGCCGGGCATGGGGGATGTAGCCGGCAAAGCACTGGGGCTGCATAGGGATGTGGATGCGCTGGCGTTTACCGGTTCCAGTCGGGTGGGCGGTCTGTATATGCAGTATGCCGGTCAGTCTAATCTTAAGCGGGTTGCACTGGAGTGCGGCGGCAAAACCCCGAATATCGTGCTGGATGACGTGGAAGATCTGGATAAAGCCGCCGCTGCCATTGTGCTGGGGGCATTTTCCAATCAGGGGCAAATCTGCAATGCCGGCTCCCGTCTGATTGTTGACCGCAAGGTACACCGGCCGCTGATGGAGAAGGTAAAGGCACTGGCGGAAACCATTGTACCGGCTGATCCGCTGGACCCGGCGACCGAATTCAGCTGTCTGGTGGACGCCCGGCATACGGCGAACGTGCTGCAATATGTGCAGGCCGGGCAGGATGACGGCGCACGGCTGATCTGTGGCGGTGCGCAGGAGAGCGGTTCCGGTCGCCAGTGTTATGTTCAGCCTACCATTTTCGACAATGTCGGCCCGGACATGCAGATTGCCCGTGAAGAAATTTTCGGCCCCGTACTTTCCGTTATTCCGGTAGATTCTGTTGAACAGGCGATTGAGGTAGCGAATTCAACGGTATATGGCCTGGGAGCGGCGGTCTGGACCCGGGATATGAAACGCATGGAACAGGCTGCAGGGGCGATTAAAGCCGGGGTTATCTGGGTGAACTGTCATGATCACGGTGATATTTCATCACCGGTAGGCGGGTTTAAGCAGTCCGGTTTTGGTCGGGATAAGTCCATCCACGCGCTGGATAAGTACGTTGAATACAAAACCGTCTGGATCGATCTGAGCCGGTAAGGTTATTCCTCACCCATGGTGACATACAGGGCTTCAGTACGTGGCCCTGTGCGCACAGAGAGCATGGCCTCATCACTGATCAGTGCGGCGTCTCCCTGTGCCATTTGTGAACCGTTGATTTCAAGTTCTCCTTTAAGCAGCTGTAAAAAACCATACTTTTCAGCGGGCAATCCGCAGGCAGTTTTTCCCAGTTTCAGCTTATAAATGCAGATGTTCTGCTGCAGTGCCATTGAGTGATCGCGGCCATCCGGTGAGGCGACCAGCAGAATACCGTTGGAAGGGGAGAGTCTTGCCTGCTGCAGGTTAGCCTCAAGGGGGGCACTCTTGGTGGGGGTGAGCCACAGCTGCAGCATGCGCAGGGTTTTACCGGCACCGTTATTGGTCAGGTTAAAATCGATTTCATCGGCGGCACTCAGCAACAGGGCGCCGCCGGGGCTTTTAAACGTTCCCTTGCGGCCAAGAGAGTCATGGAACTGTGCCTGACCTTCCAGTATCAGGCTGAACACTTCGGTTTGCTGAAACTGGCAGGGGTCAATACTGGCACCGGGGTGTAGTGAATCTTCATTGCAGGCCCGCAGATTAGCAAGGCCCATGAAGTCAGGATCAAAATAGCTGGCAAACGAGAAACAGTAGCGGCTTTCCAGCCAGCCATAGTGGGCAAAACCCCGGTCATCCGAACGTCTGATTCTGATCATGTCTGTTCTCTTTGGTGGGTGTGTTTGCTGTGCAACCGCCTTAATACTGTCAGTACTGCTTTAAAAATATCCTAACTGCTTGTTTTTAATAATGCCAGTTATGGTCTGTCATTCTGTGGCTGTGATACAGAGCCGGCGCTGAACGCGGTAACTAAAACTGCCGGCATGAAGCCGGCAGATCAGGGGGATGTTAAACAGGATTATGCGAGACGGAAACGGCTCACAGTATTCTGTAAATTGTTCGCCAGTTCCGAAAGCTCCTCGCTGGAACGTGCGATCTCCAGTGCACCTTCACTGGAAGCATTGGAGGTGTCCTGAATGGTAACCAGTGAGCGGTCGATTTCTTCAGAAACACTGGTCTGTTCGCTGGAGGCGCTGGCGATCTGGGTGTTCATATTGGTAATGTTTTGTACCGCAACCGAAATCGCTTTCAGGGCATCACCGGCTTCTGCCGCTTTTTCGCCGGCATTTTTTGCTTTCTGCTGCCCGTCAGACATGGCATTTACCGCGTTCATGGTGCCGGTCTGTAAGCGCTCAATGGCGTTCTGAATTTCCTGGGTAGACAGCTGGGTACGCTGTGCCAGCGTACGGACCTCATCGGCAACGACAGCAAAGCCCCGGCCCTGATCACCGGCCCGGGCGGCCTCAATGGCTGCGTTCAGCGCCAGTAAGTTCGTCTGTTCCGCAATCTCTTTAATCACATCGACGATTGAGCCAATACTTTCGCTGTCTGCCTCAAGTGTGCGGATATGTTCGGATACAGTAACAACATCATTAACCAGTGCATTGGTTGCAACGATCGCCTCTTCAACAATGGCATTACCCTGTACTGCCTGTTCACTGGTGTCCTGGGCGTCTTTGTCGGCCATTTCAGCGTTCTGGGAAATTTCATGAGCGGTGGCGACCATTTCATTCATGGCGGTGGCCACCTGTTCAATCTCCAGACGCTGGGAATCAATGCTCTGGTTGGCCTGGCTGCTGACGTCGGTCATCCCACTGGCTGAACCTGATAACTGAGTGGCTGCACTGCTGATCTGAACAATGATGTCGCGCATTTGCTGCAGCATTTTGTTAAAGCTGGTGGACATTGCCCCCAGCTCATCGTTGTTTTGAACCTTCAGCTCCAGCGTCAGGTCTGAATTTTCGGAAATGGTTTCAATGGTTTTCTGTGCCGCCTGTAAAGGCAGGATAACTGAACGGTATACACCGACAGCAAAGAACAGGAAAGCAGCGATAACAATCAGGCTGGTGGTACCCAGAAACATGATGCTGTCTTTATAAAGTTGCTCAATGTTTTCATGTTCCTGCTTGGCAACCCGTAATTGCAGGTTAACCAGCTCAGTGATTTTTTCACTGATCGGATCAATGTCTTTGTATAGCGGGCCGTCGAATTCAGACAGGTTATTCTTTGGATCACCGGAGAAGGATTTCAGTGAGCTCAGCAAGCGGTCAATAGCACGGTTGGCAGAGATAAACAGCTGTTCTGCCTCCTGCGCCAGCCTGGCTTCCTCGGTGGTCAGTTCAGTTGCCATGTATTTTTGCCATTTGGCAGCGATTTCGGTTTTTGAAGCCTCAATGTCGGCAACAGCACGGCTCACCGGAATCAGACCCGCGTTGGCTTTGTTCACGGCATCAATCACCAGCACGGCATAATCGTCAGCGATGACTTTAAGATCTTCGAGGGGGACAACACGGTCGTTATACATCCGGGCAGAGCCGTTGACGGTGCTTTTGAGTTCAAACAGGGCGGTTGCTAATACGATTATCAGACCCGCAATTGGCAGACCTGACATAATAATCAGCTTGGACTTGATGGATATATTCTTAAACATAACTAGCGATTCCGTAGTATAGCAGTTTACGAATTGTATCCTTACGCGTGGCGCTACCAGTCGATAATCTGATGAGGTTCAAAATTGCCAAACCAAAGCAGCACTTATGTCGTCCCAGTTATTTCATCCTAGCATCCTGATTTCCCGCTTGAGAAGCCTGCGGTGGTTTTATGACCCCCATTTTGGGAGATAACAATGAAAAATGCCGGATTTTAACTCGTTGTTTGTAAAAGCTTTTTTGTATTGATTAAACGTTTGTTTGGCTTTGTGCTGTGAAATGTGCCGCCCCGTATGTTTATGTTTTATAAGCTTTTTTCAGGATTTGAAGGGGCCGTTTGAATGGGGTAGCGCGGGCGATTTAATATACAAATGTGGGAGTCATTGTCCGGTTAAAAGAGGGTGAATTAAATATTAGGTTTAATTCAAATCTGTTAATTTTAGGTTCAGGATTCTGGTCTTTTATTCTCTTTTTTCTGACTGAAAGGTCAATAAAATAATATGTTTTTGGGAATGATTATTAATTGTTTTTATCTGTTTGGCCGGTAATTTATAACAGTTTAATGCTTCTGCTTTCTGATCAGGTTTTTAAGTAAATACCTATGTGATCCGGTGATTACTCTGTTTGTACTGATGAGCAGTTGCGATTGTCGGGCAGTGTTGAATGCCGGTATTCTGCTTTAGCCTGGTTGTCCGGTGCTCTCCCGCACAATCAGTTCTATCTGTACTTGTTCAGTGCGGGGTATGTCTTTTCCTTCTATCCGGTTTATCAGGTTTCGTGCGCTTATTTTTCCGATCTCCGAGCCGGGGACATGGATGGTTGTCAGCGCGGGATAGGCGACAGAAGAAAAACTGTTGTTATCTATGCCGGCAATGGAAATATCCCTGGGAATAATTAATCCGTTATCACGTGCTTCAGCGCAGGCGCCCAGGGCCAGAATATCTGTCAGACAAATCACAGCTGTAGGTTTTACATCGAGTTTTAATGCTTTTTGTAACCCTGACCGGCCTCCGTCCAGGCTGAGTGGGCAGCTAATGATATGCGTGTCGGGTACATTTAATCCGTGGGATTTCAGCAGTTGCTGAATACCTTCTGTTCTCAGCCACATGCGGTCATTCTGAAGAGAGGGGCCAGTAATGACAGCAAAGTGTTGATGGCCCAGTTCTAACAGATGCCGGGTGATCATCGTTCCGGCATCTCTGTTATAAAACCCAACGCAGTATTCGTCGCTACATTCATCCAGTGACCACATCAGGATATAAGGGCGTCCAGCTGATCTGAGTGTGTCTGTCACACTTTCATCATGATTTGTGCCGATCAGTAGCATGCCTTCCACACCCCGCTCGATAAGGTTCTGGATGCTGGATAATTCTGTAGCAGGATCGTATTCGTGTGAGGAGATCAGTAACTGATATCCCAGGTCATGGGTTTGTTTCTGAATGGCCTGGATTGCATCGGCAAAAATAGGGTTATTAATCGTTGGGAAGATTGCTCCGATACTGTGCGTCCGTTTTGACGCCAGGGCGCGCGCCGCGCCATTTCTGACATAGCCCAGTTGCTGAACGGCTGCCTGTACCCGGCTGAGGGTTTTAGGTTTCACTGATTCAGGTGCTGAAAGTGCCTTTGACGCGCTGCCGAGTGAAACGCCAGCAAGTTCTGCAACGTCTGCCAGCCTGGTGTTTTTATGTGTAGTCATTCAGTTGGTTGCTTTATGTACAGTATTGACGTTAAGTATTGGATGATGCTACAAATGAAGCGCTTCATTTTCAAGAGGGATGAACTTAGTAAGCTTTTCCGGAGCAGTGTTTTATCTGAAAACGCCCACCAGCGTTTTTTTTTATCACACAAAAATGAAGCGCTTCATTTTTAGGGAAAGCTGAACAAAAGGATAAGGATATGAAAAAAATAATGAAATCCTGGAAGGTACTTGTCGGTACCGCCTTCGCAATGATTGTCTCTTTCTCTGCTGGAGCAGACACTAAGCTGGGGGCGTTATATCCCTTTAGTGGTGGGTTGGCACTGTTAGGCGACGAAAGTTATCGGGGCGTAGAAATCGCCGTTGCTGAGCGCAATGCATCCGGTGGGCTGAGAGGCGAAAAAATTGTCTTGGTTAAGGCTGATGCGGTTGATGCTGGTCAGGCGGTAGGTGCGGCAAGAAAACTTACTTCAGTTGAAGGGGTAAGGGCCGTGTTTGGCAGTTACTCTTCTTCAATATCTTTTGCGGCCACTCAGGTGACTGAACTGGCGGGTATACCTTACTTTGAGCTGGGGGCCGTTTCGGACAGCATCACCGACCGGGATATGAAATACGTATTCCGCAGCAATCCTACTGCGAAAAAATTTGCTGCCGGAACCGTGCGTACTGTGATTGATGTAGTCGCGCCGGCGCTTGGGGTAAATGCTTCCGATCTAAAGGTCGCAATCATTCATGAAGATGCCCTTTACGGTACAACCGTGGCTGAGTTTCAGAAGATATTCGCAAAAGAGAAAGGCCTGAATGTGGTGGAAGTACTGCCGTATTCGGCAAAGTCAGTAGATTTATCGTCTTTGGTGTTGCGCCTGAAAGGGGCCGGGGCTGAAGTCATTCTCCAGACGTCTTATCAGAATGATACGGTTCTGTTTTTCCGCCAGATCAGGGACGCAGATTACCGTCCTAAAGCGCTGATCGGGGCCGGCGGTGGTTATTCGATGCAGGACACCGCAAAAGTAGTCGGCACGGAAAATATTGAAGGTGTCCTGGATGTCGATTTTCCACAGTTTGAAATGAAAGATGCGGGTGCACCGGGAATTCAGGCTTTTAGGAAAATGTATAAAGCCCGTTACGGAACAGAACCCCGTTCGGGCCACAGCCTTATGAATTATGCCGGAGCCAGGATCTTTCTGGATGCAATGGAACAGGCTGAGTCGCTGGATGCCGATGCTATCCGTACGGCTGTCATGAAACTTGATGTTCCCGTGGGGATGACTGCTGCAGGCATTGGCGCGAAATTCGACAGTCGCGGGCAAAATCAGCGCGCCGAAGCGGCAATTATGCAGTGGCAGGATGGTGTACTCAAGACAGTTTATCCTGCGTCGGCTGCAGTCGCCGATCCTAAGTTTCCTTAAACACTTCTCTCTGAGTGGTTTGTCCGGAAGTTCTGGTTAAGAGCTTTCGGAGTCTTTGTATGCCAGAGGGAAGCGTTATGGAAATTTTTATCCAGCTTGTGCTCAACGGGCTGCTGCTTGGTGGGACACTGGCGATCATCAGTGTGGGACTGACATTAATTTTTGGAATAGTCCGTGTGGTGAATTTTGCTCACGGTGAATTTCTGATGATTGCTATGTACGGGATTTATCTGCTCAACCAGTATGTTGGTTTACATCCATATATCGCGATGCTGCCGATGCTTATTCTGATGTTTGCAGTGGGCGCTGTGATGCAGCGGTTTATCATTCAGCCTTTGCTGGATGCCGATGATCACATCCAGATATTTGCCACGGTCGGTATGTCTATTGCACTTATGAATGCGGCGCTGATGATTTTCGGAGCAGATGTATTCGCGGTGGATAATCCTTCAGAAGTGGGAGTGGGTTCACTGTCGGTGGGCCCCTTCAGGGTAAATATCGGGCAACTGATTACGTTTACGGTATCACTTTTACTGATCGGCGGGCTGAACTGGTTTCTGGCCAGCACCTTTTTAGGCCGGGCTGTACGGGCAACTGCGCAACACCGCACTGCGGCCCTGCTGATGGGGGTGAATGTAAACAGTATATATATGTTTGCATTTGGTCTGGGAGCTGCCTGTCTGGGGCTGGCTGGTGGGCTGATGGCGCCTCAGTATCCGGTATTTCCGACCATCGGAACTTTTTTCGTACTGACGGCCTTTGTCATCGTTGTGCTCGGTGGCCTGGGCAGCCTCCATGGCGCTTTTCTCGGGGCAATGATCATCGGGGTTGTTGATAGTCTTGCCGGGTACTATATCGCGCCGGATCTGAAGGAGGTGGTCTACTTTTTGATCTTCCTCTGCATTCTGATCCTTCGTCCCACCGGGTTATTCGGCGCAGGCCGCGGTTCAGAATAAGGAGTGCTGAAATGAATTTTTTCAACCCGCGTATTTATATGAGCCTGATGGCGTTATCTCTGTTGCTGATCATACCGGTCACTGCAGGCTCTCCTTTTGTTTACCATCTTTTTATTCTGGTCTGCAGTTATGCCGCACTGGCCAGTGCCTGGAATATTGTTGGGGGATTTGCCGGTCAGTTATCACTGGGTCATGCTGTGTTTTATGGCGTGGGTGCTTATACGGCGACAATACTGATGTCGTATTTTGATGTATCTCCCTGGCTGGGCATGATTGCCGGAGCACTGTTTTCAGTGTTACTTGCAGTGATTATCAGTTGGCCATGCTTCAGGCTCAGAGGCCCCTTTTTTGCATTGGCGACAATTGCTGTGCTGGAGGTCGTACGGTTGCTCGTTATTCATCAGTATGAATTGACAGGAGGAGCCGCCGGACTGGCCGTTCCGTTACGACTGGGCGGGGAATGGATGCTGTTCAGGGAGCGCTGGCCATATCTGTTGATTGCGTTTAGTTTTTTAAGCCTGGCGTTATTGATTACCTGGAAGATAAAACATTCCCGTTTGGGGTATTACCTGATTGCTGTTCGTGAGCGGGAGGATGCGGCTCAGGCGGTAGGGGTAAATACTGTCCGGGTTAAACTCATTGCCGTTATGATCTCGGCCTTTCTTACCAGCCTGGTCGGAAGCTTTCATGCCATGTATCTGACGTTCATTGAACCGGGCGCTGTTTTTTCGTTAGAGCTCTCGATACAGATAGCCATGTTCGCTTTGATCGGAGGCTTGGGCACCATTTCCGGACCGGTTGTTGGCACCTTGTTAGTGTTGCCTCTGGCTGAACTGGCCAGAGGCTGGCTTGGGGATTACGGCGCGGGTTTTCACGGCATTGTCTACGGTGTAGTGCTGGTGGTGGTTGTCCTGACTATTCCCGGCGGTCTGGTTGGCCGGTTTGGTAACCGGATCAGCGCGTGGGTCAGCTGTTTACCGGGCGGTGCAACAGGTTCTGAGCAGCCTAAGGTTTCGGTCATGGCTGAACCTGAGCGCCCTCGGGTATCCGGAGAACCGATTCTGATAGCGGAGAACTTACATAAGTTTTTCGGTGGCTTACATGCCACGAATGATGTTTCGCTGACGCTCCGGGAAGGTGAAATTATCGGCGTTATCGGACCCAACGGAGCAGGGAAAACAACGGTGTTTAATCAGCTGTCGGGATTTTTGAAACCTTCCGGAGGCTCCGTTCGCATCCGTACTGCTGCCGGAAAATGGATAACCCCGGACAGCCCCGAGACATTTGCGGTGGCAGGAATTGGCAGGACCTTTCAGATTGTACAGCCGTTTGCAGACCTGAATGTCTGCGAAAACATCATGCTGGGGGCTTTTATGCATACCGGCAGTCTTGCTGAAGCCCGCTCAATGGCACACGACGTTGCCGGATTAACCGATCTGACCGGGTTATTGGATAAACCTGCACGTGATCTGACAGTCGGTGGTATGAAGCGGCTGGAAATGGCCCGGGCACTGGCGACACGCCCGCGAATCCTCCTGCTGGACGAGGTGCTGGCGGGTTTAAATCCTGCTGATATCACTAAGGCAATCAGGATCATTCGGCGCATCAGGGAAAGCGGTGTCAGTATTCTGATGATCGAGCATATTATGCAGGCGACGATGAGTCTTTCTGATCATATCGTGGTGATTAATCAGGGCATGGTATTAGTCGAAGGAAGTCCGGAGAGTGTGGTCAGTAATCCGGAGGTGATCGAAGCGTATCTGGGTAAGGAGTACAGCCATGCTTAAAGTCAGCAATGTTTACGCCGGTTATCACGGAACGGAAGTGTTGCGGGATGTTTCATTTGAGGTGAATGCCGGAGAGGTCATCACCATTGTCGGCGCAAACGGAGCCGGGAAAACAACAGTACTGAGAAGTGTATGTGGCCTGATCAAGCCTCAGGCAGGGGCCATTGAGTTTGAGAACCGGCGAACCGACGGTATGCGCCCTGATGAAATTGTTGACCTTGGCATTACGCTTGTTCCGGAAGGCCGGCAGCTTTTTCCGTTTATCAGTGTACGGGACAATCTGTTGATGGGAGCTTATAAGCGCAAAGCGCGGAAGGGGGCCGGTGAGCGGCTGGATGAGGTATTAGAACTGTTTCCGGCAGTCCGTGAGCGTCTGAATCAGCATGCAGGATCACTGTCCGGAGGGGAGCAGCAGATGGTTGCAATTGCCCGGGGGCTGATGGCAAAGCCTGAATTACTGATCTTTGACGAACCCTCTCTGGGGCTCTCACCGCTGCTGGTGTCTCAGGTCTTCGGAATCATCGGTGAAATTGTTAAATCAGGTTCAACAGTGCTGATTGTGGAGCAAAATATTGTCCATACCCTGCGTATGGCCGACCGGGGGTACGTACTGGAAAATGGGGCTGTGGTAGCGACTGGCGCAGGACCGGATCTTCTGAATGATCCGCATGTGAAGAGGGCCTATCTGGGGATCTGAACTGAATTCATACGCCTGGTAAAAGAACGTCTTTCAGGGACGCAGAGAGCTGTCAGTTCATTTTGCGAGTCAGTGTTTAGTTGGAAAACGGCGGGAGGGATGCCTGTGAAAAACAATACTCATGCAGGAAGAGTGGTAATGA
The DNA here is from genome assembly GCF_024347195.1 of Aliamphritea hakodatensis. Taxonomy (NCBI): domain Bacteria; kingdom Pseudomonadati; phylum Pseudomonadota; class Gammaproteobacteria; order Oceanospirillales; family Oceanospirillaceae; genus Aliamphritea; species Aliamphritea hakodatensis. The sequence continues at coordinate 3,412,540 of NZ_AP025281.1, read as the reverse complement.
TCAGCGGTGCGGCCAGCGGAATCGGTGCTGCGATTGCGGAGCGTTATTGTAATGAGGGAGCCTCAGTTGCTCTGCTTGATGTGAACAGGGCAGACCTTTCAGTCTGGGCAAATGAATTGTCTTCGCAAGGTTTTACAGTTGCCTGGGCGGTCGCAGACGTTGCCGATTATTCGGCTTGTACTGAGGCCTGTAACCTTCTTGTTTCTCAGTTAGGTCCGGTAGATACACTGATTAATAACGCGGGAATTTCACCTAAGCATGCCGGTAAACCTGCTTCGTTTTGGGAAATGGACCCGGAAGAATGGCGGAAGGTTGTTGGCGTTAATCTGAACGGCGCATTTAATCTTTCAAGGATTCTCAGCCCGGGGATGGCCGAGCGTCAGTTTGGACGCATCCTCAATATGTCCTCAGTCGCAGCTAAGGTGCATTTACCTTTAGTTGCTGCCCATTACAGTGCGACCAAGGCCGCTTTAATAGGATTAACGCGGCATCTGGCTGGCGAACTTGGCCCCTATGGCATTAACGTGAATGCTATAGCACCGGGGCGGATTGAAACGCCATTACTGAAGACAGTGGCCGATGATATCAACCGCCAGGCTGTTAGCCAGACGGCATTAAGGCGGCTGGGGACAGCGGAAGAAGTAGCAGATACCGCCTGTTTTCTGACATCCGCTCAAAGTAATTTCGTTACTGGTCAGGTGATTGACGTTGCCGGTGGCTGGCTGATGAGTTGACAGGCGTTTTTTTCAGGAGCGTAAATTGTTGAGTAAGCGTACCCGTTCAGACAGGAGGTCTTTGTATGATTACCGGTTACACCCAGTTAGTTGCGATATTAGCTGATCCCATACATCAGGTAAGAACCCCGGAGTTTATTAATGCGATTTATGCGCAGCAGGGGGACGATATTCTGATGGTTCCGGTGCATGTTGGAGCGGAATCTTTAGAGCAGCTGTGGGGGGCTCTGAAAGTGATTCATAACTTCAGGGGAATGGTAGTGACGGTGCCGCATAAAGGGGTTGCTGCATCCTTATGCGACGAAGTGAGTGAACTGGCCAGCGTGGTAGGGGCTGTCAATGTTATACGCAAAGATAAGGATGGCCGCTTTGTCGGAGACATTCTGGATGGTGAGGGGTTTTACGCTGGCTTACTTGGGCAGGGTATTGATCCGTCAGGATCAGCAGTACTGATGGTCGGTGCCGGAGGGGCCGGAAGAGCGATTGCTTATGCCCTGGCGAAGCATGGGGTAAGCCGCCTGACGATCACTAACCGCACTGTGGAGAAAGCGACTGATCTGGCGAAAAAGTTAGCGAAGCTGTTTCCCACATTGCGGGTAACAGGAACAGACATTCCCGAAGGTAAGTTTGACTTGATTATAAATACTACTTCACTGGGAATGCATGAGAGTGATCCGCTACCGGTCGATGAGTCTTTGATCACCGCTGACACGATTATCGCAGATATTATTATGAAACCCAGATTTACCCGGCTTTTGAAAACCGCCAGAAATAAGGGCTGTAAAGTGTATCTGGGGGAAAGCATGCTGGAAGCTCAAAGCCATAAAATGGCTGCATTTATGAAAATGGGAAATTGATTTTTATACCGTTTCGACGGTGATGTTATTCCTGTTGCCGGGCAGACCGGATATGTAAACCGGTAAACGTTTGTGATGAACAGTCCTGCCCGGCACAGGCAAATACAGGCAAACACAGGGAGCGTGTTATGTATGACAGATTTGGTCTGCTGATTAATGGCGAATGGCGGGGAAGTTCTGACCAAAGTACCAGAACAGTGGTAAACCCGGCGACGGAAGCAATAATCGGCTCAGTTCCTATGGCCACTGAAAAGGATGCTGAAGCGGCTCTGATATCTGCGCAACAGGCTTTTGAAGGCTGGCGAAATGAAGATCCCCGGGTAAGGTCGGAAAAGCTGCGCAAGGTGTCCGGAATCTTGTGCCAAAGGGCTGAAGAGATAGCCGGTATATTGTCCAGCGAGACCGGTAAACCGTTACCGGAATCCCTGGCGGAGGTGCAGGCTGCGGCGGAGCAGTTTGAATGGTACGCAGATGAAACCAGGCGGGTGTATGGTCAGATCATAGAAGCCGGAAACCGACAAACCCGTATGCAAGTGATTTATGAGCCTGTGGGAGTTGTTGCTGCTTTTTCAGCATGGAATTTCCCGTTATTGCTGCCGGCGCGAAAAATAGCCGCAGCGCTTGCCGCAGGCTGCACCGTAATCATAAAGCCCGCCAGTGAAGCTCCGGGGTCATGTATGGCGTTATTGCAGGCATGTACCGATGCTGCAATTAACCGGGGCGCTATCAATTTACTTACGGGGAATTCCGATTTTCTGTCCCGTATCCTGATTAACTCGCCGGTGATACGTAAAATATCCTTAACCGGATCAGCCCGGGTCGGGAAATGCCTGCTTCATCTGGCCGCAGACCGTATTACAAAAGTATCTCTTGAGCTGGGAGGGCATACGCCGGCTATTGTATTCCGAGATGCCAATCCAGTTCTGGCAGCCCGCCAACTGGCCGCTTCCAAGTTCAGAAACTGTGGACAGGTGTGTGTTTCACCAAGTCGTTTTTTTGTACATGAATCGTTGTATCAGGTTTTTACCGATGAGTTTGTTCGGTGCGTAAATCAGCTCAGGCTGGGGAACGGGATAGACAGGGATGTGACCATGGGACCACTGATTTCTTCAGGTGCCCTGGATACTGCCCTGGCGCTGATTGAGGATGCTGTTGCCGGAGGCGCAAATATTCTGGCAGGGGGACGCAGGGCCGCGGAATATCCGCAAGGCTTTTTTCTGCAGCCGACCGTGTTAGGAAACGTATCTGATAAGACCCGGATTATGTCCGAGGAACCTTTTGCTCCTATTGCTCCCATAACGACCTTCTCTGATTATGATGAGGTTCTTACCCGGGCTAACCGGCTGCCCTATGGGCTGGCAGCCTATCTGTTTACAGATCAGTTAACGACAGCTGTCAGGGCTTCTTCTGATATAGAGGCCGGAATGGTGGGCATTAATGACGTTTCACTGGCTTCGGCGGAAATGCCATTCGGTGGCATTAAAGAGAGTGGCTTTGGCCGGGAAGGGGGGAGTCTGGGAATACATGAATATCTCCATGCCAAGTTTATTAAGACCCGCCTGATGTAAATTCCGTTTGTGAATACAGAGCCAGTAGCAACCAAAGGCTGCTGTCCTGATGAGTCAGTTGAATGCAGTTATTCAGATGAAGCGCTTTTTAGATGCTTTGGAGACGGGCAGAAGTGCGTTTTTCAGGTTTTCAGGATGAATCCCTGATAAGTGAGGTGTACATGGAGTGTTTTGATTATGTAGTTGTGGGTGGTGGAACGGCAGGGTGTATTCTTGCTAACCGGCTAAGTGCGTCAGGGAAGCACAGGGTGTTGCTGTTAGAGGCAGGCAGTGAACCACGGAATTTATGGATTTCTGTTCCTGCAGGTTTCAGTAAGCTGTTGACCAACAATAAATACAACTGGTGTTTCAGCACCACGCCTGAAGCGAATACTTACCATCGCAAAATTGCTGTGCCAAGAGGCCGGGGGCTGGGGGGCTCCAGCCTGATTAACGGAATGATTTATGCCTGGGGGCAGCCCGAAGATTATGATGCCTGGGAGTCTGCCGGTGCTTCAGGCTGGGGGTTCAGGGATGTGGAACCGTATTTCAGAAAGATGGAAACATTTATGTCCGGTGGTACCGGACGCGGTCAGCAGGGGCCAATGAACATTGAACGGGTTCATGAACGTTTTCCTGTCTCTTCTGCCTTTATACAGGCAGCCAAAGAGGACGGCCACCCCGTTAACTGTGATTATAATTCAGGCAGTCAAAACGGTTTCGGCTATTACCAGACAACACAGAAAAACGGCCGGCGCTGGAGTGTTGTTGACGGTTACCTTAACCCCGCTCGTCAACGGCAGAACCTGACCGTCTTAACCAGTGCTCAGGTACTTGAGCTGAATTTTCTGGGGACACGGTGTAACGGCGTAACCTATATGAAAAGTAACCGGGCGGTCAGCGTACAGGCCGGTTTAGAAGTGATCATGGCTGCCGGTGCTGTGCAAACGCCTCAGATTCTCGAATTATCCGGTATTGGTGATCCGGAATTATTGACTAAATATAATATTCCCGTAAGGCATGCACTGAGTAATGTGGGGGAAAACTATATTGATCATTTTGCCACCCGTATGAGCTGGCGGGTGAAGAATACTGTAACGCTGAATGAAATGGCGAGGGGCTGGCGGCTTATCAGGGCAGTAGGTGAATATATTTCCCGGCGCACCGGTATCCTGACTCTGGGCACCGGGCTGGTTCATGGTTTTGTTAAAACCTCTCCTGATCTGAAAACACCGGACATACAATATTTCTTTGTGCATGCCAGTTATGCAAATGCTGCCGAAAGAGTATTGGACAGAGAACCGGGGATGACAATCGGGGTGACTCAGTTGCGGCCGCAATCTGTCGGCAGCATTCATATTCAGTCTTCAGATGTTAATGTGGCGCCTTCAATTAAGCCGAACTTTTTGTCTGCTGCGGTGGATCGGCAATGCCTTACTGAAGGGATGAAGATTGCCCGCAGAATCATTAATCAGCCCGCAATGTCAGACTATGTCAGTCATGAAATGTGTCCCGGGAAGCATGTAACCGCGGATCAGGACTGGCTTGAATTTGCCTGCCGTGAAGGGCAGACCATTTATCATCCGGTGGGTACCTGTCGTATGGGCAGTGATGCTGAAGCAGTGGTAGATCCGCAGCTCAGGGTAAATGGGCTTCAGGGATTGCGTATTGCTGATGCGTCGGTGATGCCGCTGATTGTTTCAGGCAACACGCAGGCCGCGGTTATGATGATTGCTGAGAAAGCTGCCGACCTGATTTTGTCAGGGAGCGAATGTTGCTCTGTCTAGCCAACTTATCAGCGTAAAGAGGCCGGTCAGGGATCTGTTGCAGGGCAGACGTTCAGAGCTTGTTGTTATCTTCAGCGCAGATGCACTGAAGATAACGTATTTCCGGGGCTGATCAGTTGAGCTTAAACTGATTGATCATTGCCTGCTGTTGCATCGCCAGATCTGACAGCACTTCACTGCCCCTTGCGCTTTCTTTGGCGTCCTGTAAACCGGACTCTGCGGTGTCGGCAATCTGCTGCACCGACTGAGAGATCTCCATACTGACGGCGGTCTGCTCTTCAGCCGCTGTTGCAATACTGATGGACATCTGACGGACTTCACCCAGCTGGCGGACCATTTCGCTCAGTGAATCACCGGCCTGAACGGTCTGTTCTACGCTGGACTGGGCTTCCTGCCGGCTGCTGTCCATGATGCGGACAGCATCGGTGGCACCGGATTGCAGCTTATCGATCATGCCCTGAATCTCCTGGGTGGAGTTTTGCGTCCGGCTGGCCAGGTTACGCACTTCGTCGGCGACCACGGCAAAGCCGCGGCCCTGTTCACCGGCCCGGGCGGCCTCGATGGCTGCGTTCAGTGCCAGCAGGTTAGTCTGCCCGGCGATTTCTTCAATAACTTCCAGAATCCGGCCAATGTTGAGGCTGTCTTCATTGAGCTGGTTGATGACCCGGCCGGTACGTTCCAGCTCTTCGGCCAGTGCGTTGACCCGCTCTATACTGTGCTGCATCAGTTCCCGGTTGCTGTTCGCCGCCGCATCGATACTGCTGACCTGTTGCTGGGCCAGTTCTGCGCTCTGGGCGACTTCTGAAACCGTGGCCGACATCTGGTGAATGGCAGTGGCAACCTGAGTGGTTTGCATTTGCTGGTCATTCATCATGTTATGGGTGCGGTGGCCAATATCCGAGGCCTGCTGAGCGGAGTGGCTGATCTGGCCTGCTGCTGTGTGGATCTGACGGATGACGTCTTCCTGTTTATCCACCAGTTCATTGACCCAGCGGGACAGCTGACCAAATTCATCGCCGGATGTAACGGCCAGGCGCTGAGTCAGATCACCGTCGGCAATGACCTTAAGAATGTTCATAATACGGCGCATGGCGTTGCGGATATTGCGGCTCACCCAGACAGCGATTGCCACCGCGATCAGAACGGACAACAGGCTGATGACGATATTGGTTGTCTGGCCGAGGTTTACCTGTTGTTCGGCATCCGCGGCGGCTCTGGCGGCCAGAACCTGAGCATCCTGCATCAGCTGTTCCAGTGCCTGGTTGCTGGCGTCGGCACTGTCTGACAGTTGGGCTACCAGGGTTGCCAGTTCTGCATCCAGCTGTACTTTTTGTTTGTGTAGCTGAGTCAGTCCGTCCGCTCCGTTGGCCGCCTGCTCAATCGGCGCGGTGTATTTTTTCAGATCCGGCGCGATAGTGTTGCCGGCATCAATCATTTTTTGCAGCCGGGTGTTCAGGGCCAGCACGCTGTAACCATAGCCTTCAGTGGCAAACGATTCTTCGATCGGCGTAATCTGTTCTTCGAGGGTGGTTTTGAGCAGGGTGTTAAATTCCACTTCAACCGCTTTCAGGTTTTCTTTCAGTTCCCGGCCACTGCTTTTTTCCGCTTCAGAAATGCCAAAGGTAATCAGCAGTTCGATATCGTTAAAAAAGAAATGAATTTCGCTGCGCAGGGCCTGTTCGGCCTGTTCCAGCTGAGTACTCAGCTGCAGGTACTGCTGGTGGCCACTTAATGCCTGTTCAGCGGATGAGAAGTAGATATCGGCTTTGCTGTCCAGTCCGCTGACAGCTTCACTGACAGCAGGGTAGGTTTGAGCAAATAACAGTAACTGTTCCCGCTGTTGCTGATACTGCTGACGCTGCTGTCCAAAATTACTCTGGTACAGCGTCAGCGTTTCTTCATCGGTACTGTCCAGATATTGCAGCATCGATTTATTGGATGACAGCAGGGATACAGCCATCGCTGCACTGCGAACAATAATAGGGGTGATTTCATCGTTGGTGATTTCTACCTGATGGTTAACTTGGCTGAGACCGCGGAAAGATGATCCGCTGATGATCAGCAGTAAAATAACCAGTATGGCAAAACCACCACCAATACGTTGCGTAACGGTTAAGTTCATTATTATTTTAATCCTGTTATGCAAAAAATGAATGTATTAATCGCAGCCTTATCCTTAACCCTACGACTTTAATTACCCTGTTCAATTGCGGAAAATAACTGTTTCCTGATCAGGTAATAAGTGTGTCTGAGTATATAAAGATCGATTTAGGAAAAGAAAAAGATCACATGTCAAAATGGTTAGTCGCTGAAGTAATTGTCATTAAATTCAGGTGTATGTCGTAATTGTTTGATTTTTCTTTAGATATACTTATGTGTGGTTTTAGAAATTATAAATCATTGATGTGTCATGAAAATGCAACACTGGTGGGGTATGTGGGGAATTAGCCGGCCGGCAGGAATAAGATCGGTATTATTTAAATACCGGATGTTACTTTAATTATTGTATGGAATGTATTGTGATTAATTTATATTTTGTAGCGTTTTAATCAGGCTGTAAATAACCCGCTGCAAAATATTACAGCGGGTTGTTTGAATTATTCAAATTCAATCCAGGTGGTTTTTAATTCAGTATAATCATCCATCGCATGTAATGATTTATCCCGGCCGTTGCCCGATTCTTTAAAACCGCCAAAAGGAACCGTGATATCGCCGCCGAAATAGTTATTCACGCCCATGGTACCGGTGCGGATGGCAGCGGCTACCTTGTGGGCAGTATTGATGTTGCTGCTCCATACGGCGCCCGCAAGCCCGTACGGGGAGTCATTGGCGATCCGGATGGCATCATCCATGTCCTGGAAAGGAATGGCAGAGACAACCGGTCCGAAGATCTCTTCCCGGGCGATACGCATCTGGTTATGAACATTTTTAAAAATGGTTGGCTGGTGATAGAAGCCGCCATTGCCCAGGTCAACGGCTTTACCGCCGGTGAGCAGTTCAGCACCTTCTTCCAGGCCAATATTGACGTAGCGCTGTACCGTATCCAGTTGCCGCTGGTCGATGAGCGCACCCATCGCGGCAGCAGGATCCAGAGGGTTACCCGGTTGCCAGCTTTCCGTATAGGCTTTTACTTTTTCCAGAAACTCGTCGTACACAGAGGCTTCTACTAAAAGCCGGGTACCGGCGGTGCAGGTTTGGCCTGAATTATAAAAACCGGCAACCGCTGCCATTTGCGCAGCTTTTTCAAGATTGGCATCGGCAAATACGATGTTCGCGCTTTTACCTCCCAGTTCCAGAAAGGTGCGTTTGAGATTGGACTGACCGGCATACTGCATCAGCAGTTTACCTACGGCGGTTGAACCGGTGAAGGTCTGGCCGTCAATGCCCGGGTGCAGGCACAGGTGTTGGCCGAGAACCGGACCGTCACCGGGGAGGACATTGAGCACGCCGTCTGGCAGGCCGGCTTCAGTGGCCAGCTGAGCAATCCGTAATGCGGTTAAAGGTGTCTTCTGATCCGGTTTGAGGATCACTGAGTTGCCGGTTGCCAGCGCCGGTGCCAGTTTCCATGCGGTGGTCGAAAGGGGGAAGTTCCAGGGCACAATCGCCAGTATTACCCCCAGCGGTAAACGGGTTACCAGGGCGAGGGTGTCTTCACCGGTAGGGGCAATCTGTTCATAGACTTTATCAACGGCCTCGGCAGTCCAGCGAACGGTTGTGATTGCGCCGGGGACGTCAACGTTGACTGTATCGGATATAGGCTTTCCGGCATTCAGACATTCCAGTAAGGCCAGTTCTTCACTGTGTTTTTCCAGCAGGTCTGCCCAGCGCAGCAGAATTTTTTTGCGCTCTGCCGGGGCCATTTTTGACCACGGGCCCTGCTCAAAGGTTTGCCGGGCAATGTTGACTGCCAGATCAGCATCTTCCGGGCCGCAGTCGGCTACGTCTCCCAGGCTGAGGTTGTTGGCCGGGTTAATGCAGGCAATGGTTTTGCCCGAAAGCGCAGCAGCATTTTTGCCGTTTATGAAAGCTTGTGAGGGGATCGTCAGGGCTTCAACCCGCTGGTTCCAGTCGGCTAAATTCATCTGTTTACCTTGCACATAAAATTGAATGATGCTTCGGATAATATGTGTTTTGTACAGATAAGATATACCCCGGGCGGGGTAGGTCAGCTGTTTTCCAGCTTCTCCAGCTCTTCCATGTATGCATCCAGAATCAGGTTAGGGCGTGCCCCTTTACGGGTGATCGCAGAAAACTCGGTATAAAAGAAACGGCTTTGGGGCTGAATGCTGCGCATCCGTTTTTCCCGCACCCAGCGGGCAGCAAAGTGGGTGGGCAGAAAACCCAGGTATTCACCGCTGAGGATCAGAAAGGCGATGCCTTCGCGGTCGGTGGAGCTGGCACTGGTCTGTAAATCCGTATGCTGTTTTCTGGCGTCAGCGCTTTGCGGATAGGCAGGGATAACCGTATTGGCTTCTGCCAACTGCTGTGGGGTGATCTGCCAGTCTTTCATTTCATAGAGAGGGTGTTCGTCGCTGCAGTAAAGTAATGACTGTTCATTGTACAGCGGGGTGTAATTCAGCCCGGTCAGAGTACGGATATCCGGTACGACCCCGACATGGAGGCGGCCTTCCAGTACCGCTGATTCAATCTTATTAGGGGGGATCATCCGGATATTGATGACCACCTCCGGCCCCCGCTGTTTGAGTTTTGCCAGTGCCCGGGTGATGCGCATCTGGGGCACGGTTACCATGTTATCGGTAATGCCGATGTTCAGCTCGCCTTTGAGCTCCGTATTGATGGCATTTATCTGTGACCGGAAGGTTTCCAGATTACTGAGTAGCTGCAGGCTCGCCTGATATACCTGTTCACCCTGTTCTGTTACCGAGAAGCCGGAGCGGCCCCGCTGGCAGAGTTTCATATTCAGCAGGCTTTCCAGCTCATTCATTGCCAGGCTGATGGCCGGCCGGCTGATGTTCAGTTCAACTTCTGCTGCCGCAAATCCGCCGTTTTCAATCACGGCTTTGTAAATGCGCAGTAAACGAATGTGGGCGTCGCCAATTTGTCTTGGCAGGCGTGAAACGGTCTGGCTCATGGTAAGGCTCTGGCTTGTGTCTGGAAGGGTTCTCTTAATAGATAACCAATAGCTTATCTTAAGTTTATAAATTATGAATTTAATAAACTAACACCATCGCCATAATGAAGTCATCACTATTTGAGATGTTTTCTACCGGAGTGTTGTATGACCAACAATAACGATAAGTTTGCAGGACTCTCTCAGGCGCAGCTGGATGCGTACTGGATGCCGTACTCTGCCAACCGTCAGTTTAAAAAAGATCCGCGGATGATCGTGTCTGCGGAAGGCCGCTATTACACCTCTGCGGATGGCCGGCAGATTCTGGACGGTTTGTCAGGTCTGTGGACCTGCGGTGCCGGACACTGTCACCCAAAAATTACTGAAGCGGTCAGCAAGCAGCTGGGCGAAATCGACTATTCACCTGCGTTCCAGTTCGGTTATCCGAAAGCGTTTCAGCTGGCGCACAAAGTCACTGAGCTGATGCCGGATGGCCTGAACCGTGTATTTTTCACCGATTCAGGTTCAGAGTCTGTTGAAACCGCACTGAAAATTGCCCGTGCTTACTGGCGTAAAAAAGGCATGGCCAGCAAGACCCGTTTCATCGGCCGTTCCAAGGGGTACCACGGGGTAAACTTTGGCGGTATCAGTGTGGGCGGTATTGTGGGTAACCGGGTACTCTATGGTCAGGGGATTGAGGCCGCTCACATTCCTCATACCATGCTGGCCGAAAACCGCTTTGTAAAAGGTATGCCGGAAGAGGGTGCGTTCCTCGCGGAAGATCTGGAAGCACAGATCGCCATTCACGATGCTTCGAATATCGCCGCGGTGATTGTTGAACCCCTGGCAGGTTCTGCCGGGGTTATTCCACCACCAAAGGGTTACCTGCAGAAGCTGCGCGAAATCTGTGACAAGCACAATATCCTGCTGATCTTTGATGAAGTTATTACCGGGTTTGGCCGGATGGGTTCCTACACCGGTGCTGAAGAGTTTGGTGTAACCCCGGACATGCTGACCGTTGCTAAACAGCTGACCAACGGTGTTGTGCCGATGGGTGCAGTGGTTGCCAAGCAGGAAATTTACGATACATTTATGGCTGAAGGCGGTAAGGAGCATATGCTTGAGCTGCCTCACGGTTATACCTATTCAGGCCATCCGGTTGCCTGTGCCGCCGGTCTGGCTGCACTGGATCTGCTGGTTGAAGAACAACTGGTTGACCGGGTTCAGGCAGCAGCACCGCAGTTCCAGGAGCTGTTGCACGGCCTGAAGGGTGCAAAATATGTTACGGATATCCGTAACTACGGTCTGGCCGGTGCGATTACCATTGAGTCTGCACCGGGCGATCCGGCACTGCGTCCGTTTGAAGTGATGCTCAAGTGCTGGGAGAAGGGCTTCTACGTACGTGCCGGCGGCGACACTATTCAGCTGGGTCTGCCGTTTACCACTGAAGTTCAGGAAATGGATGACATCATCAATGCTCTGGGTGATTCCCTGGCAGAGCTGGACTGATACAGATAATAAAGGGTCTGCGGCGGTGAGACTGCGGCAGGCCAGTGCATAATTGAAATACAGAATTTAGGAGTCAGTAATGACAATCGTTGGACATCTGATTAACGGTGAAGTACGCACCGATGCTGCGCGCACGCAGGACGTTTTTAACCCGGCCACTGGCCTGGCGACCAAGCAGGTTGCACTGGCAGCTAAAGAGACCGTTGAAGAAGCGATTGCCGCTGCACAGGCTGCTTACCCGGCATGGCGCAACACGCCAACCGGTAAGCGTGCCCAGGTTATGTACCGTTTTAAGGCACTGCTGGAACAGCATGCAGACAAAATCTGCGAAATGATCGGCGATGAACACGGTAAAATTTCTCACGATGCTGCCGGTGAACTGCAGCGCGGTATTGAAAACGTTGAATACGCCTGCGGCGTTGCTGAACTGCTGAAAGGCGAGCACAGCCGCAACGTTGGCCCGGGCATTGATTCCTGGAGCGAGTTTCAGCCATTAGGTGTGGTTACCGGTATTACGCCGTTTAACTTCCCGGCGATGGTGCCACTGTGGATGTACCCGATGGCGATTGCCTGCGGTAACACTTTCGTACTGAAGCCATCTGAGCGTGATCCAAGCTCTACTCTGTTCATTGCACAGCTGCTGCAGGAAGCCGGTTTACCGGACGGTGTTATGAACGTTGTTAACGGTGATAAAGAAGCGGTTGACGTTTTGCTGTCAGATGAGCGTATCAAGGCGGTAAGCTTTGTCGGTTCAACGCCGATTGCTGAATACATTTACAGCACGGCAAATGCTAACGGTAAGCGTTGTCAGGCGCTGGGCGGTGCTAAGAACCACGCCATCGTTATGCCGGATGCGGATATGGACAATGCGGTTAACCAACTGCTGGGGGCTGCTTTCGGTTCTTCCGGTGAGCGTTGCATGGCACTGTCAGTTGCCGTTGCGGTAGGCGATGCTGCGGCAGATGCACTGGTTGCGAAAATGCAGGAAGCGATGAAGCCGCTGAAAGTTGGTGCAGCGACTGACAGCAGCAATGATTTTGGCCCGGTAATTACCCGTCAGCATCAACAGAAAGTGGTTGGCTACATCGACAGTGCTGAGCAGGACGGTGCAACGGTGGTTGTGGATGGCCGTGATCCGCAGGTTGAAGGCTTTGAAGACGGTTTCTTCGTCGGCGCAACCCTGATCGACGGTGTAACCTCTGAAATGACCAGCTACCAGGAAGAAATCTTCGGGCCGGTTCTGCAGGTTGTTCGTGTCGACAGCATGGAAGCCGCTATGAAGCTGATCAACGACCACGAATACGGTAACGGTACCTGTATCTTTACCCGTGACGGTGAAGCAGCACGTTACTTCTCTGACAACATTGAAGTGGGCATGGTAGGCATTAACGTACCGCTGCCAGTACCGGTTTCTTATCACAGCTTCGGTGGCTGGAAGCGTTCACTGTTTGGTGACCTGCACGCGTACGGTCCTGATGCGGTGCGATTCTACACCAAGCGTAAGACAATCACTCAGCGCTGGCCTTCCAGCGGTGTCCGTGAAGGTGTGTCTTTCTCCTTCCCGAGCTGATTGCCTGAATAACCGCTTCTGTAAGCCTGTTTGCCAGGCTTACAGGTGAAGCTTAAAACGGTACAGATGCAGGTCTGTGCCGTTTTTTTATGCCCGGAAAACGGGATTAATTTTACGTGATCGTTCAGTTAAACTCTTCCTATCCAGCTTCTGCATGCTAAAATTCATGGCCTTCAGGATTACCTGATCCCGTTATTAACCCGTGGAATGTTTTATGTCTGAATTACCTGCCAGTGAAAACGACAAGCCGAAAAAAGCCCGTCGCCGTTCGGTGATTCGTGAAAATCATGAAGCCCGAATTTTACAGGTAGCGGAAGATCTGTTTGCCCGTAACGGCTTTAATGGCACCGCGGTGGACAGCATTGCTGAAGCGGCGGGCATGTCTAAGCAGAACATGCTGTACTACTTTCCCTCCAAGGAAATTCTCTACCGCCGGGTGTTGCAGCAGATCCTTGATCTCTGGGTCGAGAAGATGGTGTTGTTGCTGGATCAGGATGGTGGCGAGCCGGCTGAAATTCTGGAAGACTATATCCGCCGTAAGGTTGAAATGTCCCGTACCCATCCGAACGGTTCAAAGGTATTTGCTAACGAGATAATCAACGGTGCGCCTTATTTGCGTGAATATCTGCAGGAGAATCTCATCGATTCACTGGAGAAAGATGTTGCGCTGGTCCGTAGTTGGATTGAGGCTGGCAAGATGGACCCTGTGGACCCTTACCACCTGTTTTTTGTCATCTGGGCCTCTACCCAGACCTATGCGGATTTCTCCACGCAGATCTGTCTGGTGATGAAGAAAGATGCGCTGGAGGATACCGATTATCAGGGTGCCAGCGACTTTATTGCGAATGTCATTCTGAAAGGGATCGGACTGCGTTAATCCGTATGATAATGTGCAGAAGAACAGCGCCGGCGGCGCTGTTTTTGTTTCTGTCTGCTGGCAAGCGGAGTTATGACAGTTGTTCCGGCTCGAATGGGAACGGTAAACAGAATTCGCTGCCGGTTGCGGTGTCCAGTATCCGTGTTGCAGTCGGTAATGGTGAATACTTACATAACCCGGTTAGTGCGCATGAAGGTGCATTCTGACTTAGGCCCGGTATCATCGGCATAAAGCGTCACGCCGGATTTCAGGCAGATAGACAGGTTCATATGCGATGCTTCAGTCTCGGCGGGCAGTAAATGCTCAATAACCGTTTTTTCGTCGAGTAATTCCTGTTCGGTTTTGCGCAGCATGCCCCGGCTGTAGTCATTGACGTCGAAACCGGGAACGATCTGGTAACGGCCATAGTTACAGCGCACCGGAAATGAAAAGAAGATACCTTTTTCAATGCCGTAGCTGCCATCACTGAGAATGCCCATGCTGACAATTTCTCCCGGCGCAGTGCCCAGCACCCAGTCATGCATCTGATTGACGATGGCCTGCGCAGCGGAAGCCGCACTGGATAAGCCCCGGGCCTGTATAATTTCCCCACCCCTTTGCTGAACTTTGGGAATGAGCTGCTCCCGGTACCAGTCCTGGTCAATTTGCTGTAGCGCCGGGGTGCCGTGAATCGTGGCGTGATGCAGGTCCGGGTACTGGGTAGGGGAATGATTGCCCCAGATAATAATATTGCGGATATCCAGCGATGAAGCACCGGTCTGGCTGGCCAGAATGCCTTTGGCACGGTTGTGATCCAGCCGCGTCAGGCAGGTAAACTGCGAGGGGCTTAAATCGGGAGCATTGCGGCTGGCGATCAGGGCGTTGGTATTCGCCGGGTTGCCGGTGATCAGCACTTTAACATCCCTGCTGGCGAATTTATTAAGGGCTTTACCCTGACGGGCAAAGATCTCGGCATTTACTTCCAGCAGATCACTGCGTTCCATACCCGGCCCCCGGGGGCGTGCGCCAACCAGCAGTGCATAGTGGCAACCCTTAAAGCCTTCTTCTACCGTGTCGTGCAGGGTGACGGTATGGAGCAACGGGTAGGCACAGTCTTCCAGTTCCATGGCGACACCCCGTAACGCGCCGATGGCTTCCGGAATTTCAATCAGCTGCAGTATGACAGGCTGATCTTTCCCCATCATTTCACCGGCAGCAATTTTGAATAATAAGCTATAAGCGATGGCACCGGCAGCACCTGTAACCGCTATACGAACTGGCCTTCTCATTGTGTCACCTCTGAGTATTCCTGAAGAAAGTAAGTGCTCAGCCTACTACTTTTGTATGAATCTAAGAAGACAGTGCAGAGATGATCTTTTTGCGTAATACGGAATGCATCAGGTAAAGCGTGGGCAATAAATTATGCCAGATGAAACTGCGAATAAGGCATATCTTATTGTTAACAGAGAATTATTAATAATAATTACTTGTCTTTGAGGTCAGGTTTTCTGTAATCAGTTTTTTTGCATTCTGAAACCGTTAACCCTGTGAGAACACAATGTTGTAGCGGTCAGAACAGAGGGCATCAGAATTTTTTCACCAGAATGACCCCGGCAGCAATCAGGAGCACCCCGATTATTCTGGGCAGGGTTATTTCCTGTTGGATGTAGCCGGCGGCTCCGAAGTGATCCAGTAAGAGCGACATCACTATCTGCCCTGCAATGATCAGTGCCAGAAGGGTTGTTGCACCGAGTTTTGGTGCGAAGAATGCCATGCAGGTCACAAAAAATGCGCCCATTAATCCGCCGGTCCAGGCGAGGGCAGGTGCTTCTTTCAGCTGCATAATGCCGGGCCATGGCAAGCGCATCATAAAGAAGATACTCAGCAGGGCCAGCGTACCGACAACGAAAGACAGTCCGGATGCCCAGATAGCATGACCGCTGGCCTTAGCCAGTTGCGAGTTAATACCGGCCTGCAATGGCAGCATTGCGCCGGCCATGAATACCAGAAAAATACTTAACCAGACCATACGGTTATCCTGTGATAAGTTATGCGGGCGTCATTATAGCCCTTCCGTCAGGAAGTTAAATTCTGTTGATTTCAGATAGTGACGGTTGTCGGAAAGAGAATGCTTTTGCTGCTGTATTGGTCACGGTGCGCGGAAGGTTTATTATCATCGCAACGGGAATATGAGGGACTGACATGACGGCTGTGACGGCGCTGAGCCTTGCCCAGGCAACAAAACTTGTTCTGCGGGCGCAGGGGTTGCACAAGCCCTTGGGTAAGGGGGTAAAGGGCACTCTGGAGGCGGTCAGTCGGCTGGGATATGTGCAGATCGATTCAATCTCTGTGATACAGCGTGCTCATCATCACACCTTGTGGAACCGGGTTGTGGGTTATCACCCGGAGCATCTTGATACCCTGATCGCTGACAAGCAGGTGTTTGAGTACTGGTCTCATGCGGCGGCGTATTTGCCAATGCGTGATTACCGCTTCAGTTTACCCCGAAAGCAGGCGATAGCAGCGGGTGATAAGCATTGGTTTAACCGGGACGATCATGGCCGTCTGATGCAGGAAATCAGAGCACGAATAACCGCCGAGGGGCCGTTAATGGCCCGGGACTTTGAGCAACCGCGTAAGGGCACGGCAGGCTGGTGGGACTGGAAACCTGCCAAGCGGGCGCTGGAGCAGCTGTTCATGGAAGGTGAGCTGATGGCTGTTGAACGGCGTGGTTTTCAGAAGGTGTATGATTTAGCCGAACGGGTATTACCTGACGGCTTAGATACTTCAGTACCCAGTGAACGGGAGTATCTGGAATATCTGATCAGACGGTTTCTCAGCGCCAATGCTTTGGCAAAACCTGAGCAGTGCATTTATCTGTTGAAAGGCATGCAAACGCCACTGAAGCAGGCGGTTGCTGAAATGCTTGAAGAAGGCACGTTGGTCAGCGTGGACGTGAGTGGGGAGTCTTATCTGGCGCTGGCAGGTATAGAAGAAGGCTTGCGGCAGCGTTTGCCCGCTGGCCGGATCCGGATCTTATCGCCGTTCGACAATCTGCTGATTCAGCGTAAGCGGATGCAGAGCCTGTTTGGTTTCGGCTATCAGCTAGAATGTTACGTGCCGGAGCCTAAGCGTCAGTATGGGTATTTCGTGTTGCCAATCATGTTCGGCAGCCGCTTTGTTGGCCGGATGGATGTGAAAGCTGAGCGTAAGGCGGGTGAATTGCTCATTAAGCACCTGCACATTGAGCAGCCGCTGTCGGAAAAAATATTACTGGCTTTGCGGGCTGAGCTGCAGGCATTCTGTGAATTTAACCGGATGCAGCACCTGCGGATTGACCGGATCAGTTTTTCCGGCAGAGATGCCGGAACAGAGAAGCAGGTGCGTGACTATCTGTTAGGTTGATAATTGCTGACTGACAAAAAACAATCCAACTTCAACGGGCTTTTAAATCACAAACTGCAGACACAAAAAAGGCGCGTAAAACGCGCCTTTTTTAATCGCAGAGGATGCTATTACTTCTTAGCTTCCATCTGAGCCCTGAACAAATCACCGATATTGCGCAAGGGGACGTACCAGCAGTTTCAACGGATTTCTTAAGCAGAAAATGCAGACACAAAAAAGGCGTACTGCAGATAGAAAGTGCCTTTTCTTACAAGCTCGAAGTTAAATTACTTCTTAGCTTCCGTCTGAGCCCTGAACAAATCACCGATAGTGCGTAAGGGGACGTACCAGCAGTTTCAACTGGCTTTTAAATCACAAACTGCAGACACAAAAAAGGCGCGTAAAACGCGCCTTTTTTAATCGCAGAGGATGCTATTACTTCTTAGCTTCCATCTGAGCCCTGAGCAAATCACCGATAGTGCGCAAGGGGACGTACCAGCAGTTTCAACTGGCTTTTAAATCACAAACAGAAGACACAAAAAAGGCGTACTGCAGATAGAAAGTGGCTTTTCTTACAAGCTCGAAGTTAAATTACTTCTTAGCTTCCATCTGAGCCCTGAACAAATCACCGATAGTGCGCAAGGGGACGTACCAGCAGTTTCAACGGATTTCTTAAGCAGAAATTGCAGACACAAAAAAAGGCGTACTGAGGTACGCCTTTTCTTACAAGCTCGAAGTTAAATTACTTCTTAGCTTCCATCTGAGCCCTGAACAAATCACCGATAGTGCGCAAGGGGACGTACCAGCAGTTTCAACTGGCTTTTAAATCACAAACTGCAGACACAAAAAAGGCGTACTGCAGATAGAAAGTGCCTTTTCTTACAAGCTCGAAGTTAAATTACTTCTTAGCTTCCGTCTGAGCCCTGAACAAATCACCGATAGTGCGTAAGGGGGCGTACCAGCAGTTTCAACTGGCTTTTAAATCACAAACTGCAGACACAAAAAAGGCGTACTGCAGATAGAAAGTGCCTTTTTCTTACAAGCTCGAAGTTAAATTACTTCTTCGCTTCCGTCTGAGCCCTGAACAAATCACCGATAGTGCGCAAGGGGACGTACCAGCAGTTTCAACTGGCTTTTAAATCACAAACTGCAGACACAAAAGAGGCGTACTGCAGATAGAAAGTGCCTTTTTCTTACAAGCTCGAAGTTAAATTACTTCTTAGCTTCAATCTGAGCCCTGAACAAATCACCGATAGTGCTCAAGGGGACGTACCAGCAGTTTCAACGGATTTCTTAAGCAGAAATTGCAGACACAAAAAAAGGCGTACTGCAGATAGAAAGTGCCTTTTTCTTACAAGCTCGAAGTTAAATTACTTCTTAGCTTCCATCTGAGCCCTGAACAAATCACCGATAGTGCTCAAGGGGACGTACCAGCAGTTTTAACGGATTTCTTAAGCAGAAATTGCAGACACAAAAAAAGGCGTACTGCAGATAGAAAGTGCCTTTTCTTACAAGCTCGAAGTTAAATTACTTCTTAGCTTCCATCTGAGCCCTGAACAAATCACCGATAGTGCGCAAGGGGACGTACCAGCAGTTTCAACTGGCTTTTAAATCACAAACTGCAGACACAAAAAAGGCGTACCGAGGTACGCCTTTTCTTACAAGCTCGAAGTTAAATTACTTCTTAGCTTCCATCTGAGCTTTGATCAGGTCACCGATAGTGGTTGGACCAGCAGTTTCAACTGGCTTCTCACTAACTGCTTTGATTGCAGCTTTTTCGTCAGCCTGGTCTTTAGCCTTAACAGACAGAGTGATCGCACGGTTACGACGATCCAGGTTAACGATCTTAGCTTCAACTTCGTCACCTTCTTTCAGAACAGTGCTCGCGTCTTCAACGCGGTCAATGCTGATGTCAGATGCTTTCAGTACGCCTTCGATGCCTTCAGCCAGTTCGATAACAGCAGCTTTAGCGTCTACAGACTTAACAGTACCGGTAACGATAGTGCCTTTTTCGTTTGCAGCAGCGTACTCAGAGAACGGATCGCTTTCCAGTTGCTTGATACCCAGAGAGATACGCTCTTTCTCAGCATCGATAGACAGGATAACGGCTTCAACTTCTTCGCTCTTCTTGTACTGACGCAGCGCTGTTTCGTTGTCAGCATCCCAAGAGATGTCAGACATGTGAACCAGACCGTCCAGATCGTTTTCCAGACCAACGAAGATACCGAAGTCAGTGATCGTCTTGATAGAACCGGTCACTTTGTCGCCAGCAGCATATTGCTCAGCGAAAGTTGTCCATGGGTTAGCAGCACACTGCTTGATACCCAGGGAGATACGACGACGATCTTCGTCTACGTCCAGGATCATAACTTCAACAGCATCACCTACCTGTACAACCTTGGATGGGTGGATGTTCTTGTTAGTCCAGGACATTTCAGAAACGTGTACCAGACCTTCAACGCCGTCTTCGATAGATGCGAAGCAGCCGTAGTCAGTCAGGTTAGTAACGCGAGCTTCAACCTTGCTACCTGCTGGGTAACGAGCCTTGATAGAGGCCCATGGATCTTCGCTCAGTTGCTTCAGACCCAGAGACAGACGGTTGTTCTCTTTGTCGAACTTGATGATCTTAACAGTGATTTCATCACCTGGAGTCAGCATGTCGCTTGGGTGAGAGATACGCTTCCAAGCCATGTCGGTGATGTGCAGCAGGCCGTCAACACCGCCCAGATCTACGAATGCACCGTAGTTGGTCAGGTTCTTAACGTAGCCCTTAACTTCCTGACCTTCTTCCAGAGTGGCCAGCAGTTCATCGCGCTGCGCGCTGTTAGCTTCTTGCAGAACCGCACGACGGGATACAACGATGTTGTTGCGCTTCTGGTCCAGCTTGATCAGTTTGAATTCAAGCTCTTTGCCTTCCAGGTGGTCAACGTCGCGTACTGGACGCACGTCTACCAGAGAACCCGGCAGGAAGCCTTGAATGTTGTTAACGTTAACGGTGAAACCACCTTTAACCTTGCCGCTGATGTAACCTTTAACAGTTTCTTCAGCATCGAATGCACTCTGCAGTACTTCCCAAGCTTCAGAACGCTTAGCTTTTTCACGGGACAGACGTGTTTCGCCGCTGCCGTCTTCAACGCTTTCCAGAGCAACCTTAACCATGTCACCAACTTGGATTTCAAGTTCGTTAGCATCGTTCAGGAACTGGTTGCGAGCAATGATTGCTTCAGACTTCAGGCCAGCGTTAACAGTAACCCAGTCGCTATCGATATCGATAACTTCACCCATAACCAGGGTGCCTGGAGTCATATCAACGTGTTGCAGGGATTCTTCAAATAATTCAGCAAAGCTTTCGGACATGTGTATTCCTATCCAGTAAATTCCGGGAAAACAAGAACTTACTTTGGTTAGCCTGTAACGTCAGCCGGAAACAGGGTCAGTTTTAGTATCTGTTTTCCGGCTGAATGGCTGACAATGGGCAACCGGAGTACAGATATAAGGGCGGTCATTATACAGCCGCTTTTGGCAAGTAGAAAGTAGCAGGTACGATAAAAATCGTAAAAGTCCCGGGGGATAATGGCTTTTTTCAGCAATTCAGCCCGAAAATACTGCTCCGGGCTGAAGGGCGGGGATCAGTTGGTCAGGTAAGCAAGGCGGGTGTAGAGGTTTTCCCTGCAGGGCTTGGAAACCACCTTCAGGTCATTGAGCAGGCCGGCAGGCATCAGGGCCTCGTTACGGGTTTTGAAAAACTCCACGGCCATCTGTTCTTCTTCTTTATTGTTGGCGGCAATGTCGACACCGTTGCCGATGCAAAAGGCATAGGCAGGTAAGTGCTCATTCACCACGTTATCGATCTGGTCCTGATCCAGCGCCAGTTTATTAATGGTAATAAAGCGACGGTATTCCTGAGCGGCAGCGGCTGACATACTTTCTATCTGGCGGCGGTTAAAGCGGCGGGTTTCCGCGTGGCCGGCCAGCAGTTGTTTAATGCGGGTGTGAATCAGGGAAATTTCTTCGTCGAGCGAGTAGGGCGCGTAGCGCTCATTGGTGCGCTTGTATTCTTCCAGCAGTTCAACCTGTGCCTGCAGGGTGATGACCTCGGCCTGCAGGTTGTCAATTTCCAGGCTCATCTTGCGGCGTTCGGAACGCAGTTTGGCGATAATTTTCTGATTCGGTGACAGGTTGGGGTTGGTGTCTATTGACGGGGCCAGATGAGCATCTTCCCCTTCAAGGTCGTACCGTGAGTCACCGGGCATGACGCTGTCGCCAAAGCTTTGCAGGCTTTTGTTGTTCTCTGCGGTCTGCGCCGTGAGGATGGTGTACAGCATATAGCCACCAATACCGAGCAGGATCAGCAATAAAGGTATTCCGATAATCAGTGCCAGCTTATTTTTGCTCAAGGACATATGCCTTCCCCGGTAGGTGTATGGTCTGTAACAAAATGTGCGGCGGATGTCTGGCCAGGTTTATTGTCTGGCCAGCAGTTTCTTATAGGTAACAGAAATAACATCCAGCAGTATTCTTCCTGTTTCGGCCAGAATGGCTTCAGCTTCAGGATTAATTATCCGGCCCTGGTCATCTTTCTCCAGTGTGTCTTCAAGATCGGAGAGTTTATCCAGTGCGGGTAACTGCTTGGCGGACCGGCGCTGATTCTCAATGTCCAGCTGCCAGGCTTCAGAAGCATCGCGCTCAGCCTGTAGCATTGTTTCATTGAGGGTGATCAGGTTGTCGTTTTTGATCTCAGTGATCCGGTCGATCTGAGCCTGCATGTAGCGGAAGTCCGGATCGGTTTTGATACGGGCTTTGTGGCGGGCAGTCAGCTCCGGCAACGTGCTGGACAGGCTGATGAACTGGCGGTGCGGTACAGGGTGAACCTGATCCCATGGCAGGGCACCGTCCAGTGCGCTTTCACCGATTTCATCCATGTCATACAGGGAAGGGAAGCGGATATCCGGCACAACACCTTTATGCTGGGTGCTGTCACCGGAAATGCGGTAGAACTTGGCGTGGGTCAGTTTCAGCTGGCCCTGACGTAAAGGCGAGAGGGTCTGTACGGTGCCTTTACCGAAGGTCTGGTTACCGACGATGATGCCCCGCTGGTAATCCTGAATGGCGCCGGCAAAGATTTCAGAGGCTGAAGCGCTCAGACGGTTTACCAGTACCGCCATCGGGCCGTGGTAGACAACCTTCGGATTAGAATCCTGCAGAATATTGACCCGGCCCTGCTGGTCGCGGATCTGTACGGTAGGGCCCCGGTTAATAAACAGGCCAACCAGTTCATTGGCTTCACGCAGTGAGCCGCCGCCATTGTCGCGCAGGTCGACAATCAGGCCGTCAATTTTATCTTCCCGCTGCAGTTCTTTAATCAGCCTTTCAACATCGCGGGTGGTGCTCTTGTAGTTGGAGTCGCCGGATTTCAGTGCGTTGAAATCAATATAGAAGGTAGGGATGCTGATGACACCAAGGCGATACGTGCTGCCGTCTCTTTCCAGCTCAATGACGCGTTTCTGGGCGGACTGTTCTTCCAGCTTTACCTTGTTGCGGATAATTGAAACGATCCGGCGGGTACCGTCTTCAGCGTCGGCGGGAATGACTTCCAGACGCACGGTGGTGCCTTTTGGCCCACGGATCAGGGCAACAACTTCATCCAGCCGCCAGCCGATAATGTCCTGAATTTCACCGCTGGCGCCCTGGCCAACGCCAACAATGACATCGGATGTTTTAATCTGACCGGTTTTTTCAGCCGGTCCTGCCGGTACCAGGCGAACAATCTTGGTGTTCTCATTTTCCGTTTGCAGTACCGCGCCGATGCCTTCCAGTGAAAGGCTCATGTTGATGTTGAAGTTCTCAGAGCGGCGGGGCGAAAAGTACTGAGTGTGCGGGTCAAACTGCTGGGCAAACGCATTTGCGTAACTCTGGAATACGTCTTCAGGGTTAGTCTGTTCCACCCGGGTGAGCTGATTTTTATAACGTTTGAGCAGGGTTTCTCTGGCGTCGGCAATGTCTTTGCCGGCCAGTTTAAGGTTCAGCAGTGTACTCTTCAGGCGCTTGCGCCAGAATTCATCCATCTCCGCCTTGTTGGTGGTCCACTGGCTGTTGCTGCGGTCTGTCATCAGGGATTCATCAACGGTGAAGTCGATTTCCGTGTCCGGGCTTTCCAGCTTGCCTATAAGATACGTCAGGCGCTCTGTGATGCGCTGCTGATAGCGGTTAAAGATCTCAAAGCCGGCGTCCAGATTGCCGGCCTTAATCTGGTCATCCAACAGCGTGCGGTAGGGCTCAAAGCTTTTGATGTCGTCAGCAAAGAAATAGGCTTTGCTGGGATCAAGGTTATCAACAAAACTGTCCAGAACCTTGCTGGAGAGAGAGTCGTCGACAGTAATGTCGGAATAGTGATCATCAACCAGGGAGCTGGCAATATCGCGGATGACCTGGCTGTGAACCGGTTCAGGTGTCAGTTGTGGGCTGACAGCAGCCTGAGCGGGCAGGCTGCTCAGAAGCAGGATCAGGCCACCAAGGGCGGCTTGTTTTACGTGCGTAACTAACTGGCTGGTGCTCAAGGTCAATATTCCTGTATAGCTTCAACTATAACTTCAACAAAATGAAACCCGGTAATGCATTCCTGGGCGGGATGGCCGTCAGGTAATGGTTTCTTACTGGTTAAGACCTGTAAACCGTTTTTTAGGTTCCCTAAGTTTAACTCCTGGTTCCGAGTGTAGTCTTCGCCTGTGCTGATGTAAATTCAATCACTTACTGATATAGAATATCAATTTCCCCTGGCAGAACGCAGATAATGCACTCATCATGGGTAGCCTTCGTGTCATGGCTACTGCAAACTGATACGCTGGCAGGGTAAGTTTAGTTCTCAGTAAAGTGTCGGAGTTCCGGGCGCTTTTATCAGGGTAAATATGTTAAGACAGATTAAATATGCTGCGGTGTTCAGTGTGATCAGCAGTGTGATGCTGCTGGCCGGTTGTGGCGATGATCAGAATGAGGCTGAGTTCCGGCGTCAGCTGATCGAGAAAGCACTGAACGATGATGTAAAGAAAGAAGGTGTGGCATTTCTGGCTGAAAATAAACAGCAGCCAGGGATTCAGGAAACCGCAGACGGGCTGCAATATCTGGTTATACAGCCGGGCAGTGGCGACAAGCCCCGGTTGCAGGACAGTGTAAAAGTGCATTATCAGGGCTGGCGGGTTGACGGCGAGCTGTTTGAAAGCACGCTTGAGCAGGGTGAACCGTCGGAATTTCCTTTGGGCGGTGTTATTAAAGGCTGGCGTAAAGCTTTGCTGATGATGCCTGCCGGTGCTAAATGGAAAATCTTTTTGCCGTCTGAACTGGCATATGGCGCGATTAGTCCGAATGAAAAAATACCGGCTAACTCGGCGCTGATATTTGAAATTGAATTACTGGAGATAGTGCCTGCACAGCAGGCTGAATGATTATGCTTAAGAATGAATTTAATCAACGGCTATTTGAGTTTTTAGCGGCGTCTCCGACCCCTTTTCATGCGGTCAGCGAAATGCGTGGCAGGCTGCAGGAAGCCGGCTTTGTTGAGCTGGAAGAACAGAATGCCTGGTCTGTGAAGGCCGGTGGCCGGTATTTTCTGGTCAGAAACGACTCCGCAATTGTTGCCTGGCAGATGCCGGCGGACGGTGGCTTAGCGGAACGCGGATTCCGGATGGTGGGCGCACATACTGACAGCCCCTGCCTGCGGGTGAAACCAAACCCGGTGCTGCTGCGTCAGGGTTGCGTCAACCTTGGGGTGGAAGTCTATGGCGGTGTGCTTTTAAATCCGTGGTTTGACCGTGATTTATCACTGGCTGGCCGGGTCAGCTATCTGGCAAAAAATGGTGACGTCTGCAGTGCGCTGATCAATTTTGTTAAACCGATCGCTATTATTCCAAGCCTGGCGATTCATCTGGATCGCACCGCAAACAGCGAGCGCAGTGTTAACCCGCAGACCGATATTCCGCCGCTGCTGGCGCAGGTACAGGTAGAGGGTGATGAATTTGATTTCCGGGCGATGCTGAAAGCTGAGCTGGCCCGTGATGATATCGATGATGTCGATAAGATTCTCGACTACGAGCTGAGCTTTTATGATGTACAGGGTCCCGGTTATGTCGGCCTGAATGAAGAGTTTATGGCGTCGGCGCGGCTGGATAATCTGCTCAGTTGTTTTATCGGGCTGGAGGCGCTGATTGAATCTGATTCTGAAGAAGGTGCGCTGTTAATCTGTAATGATCATGAAGAGGTTGGCAGCCTGAGTGCCTGTGGCGCGCAGGGGCCGATGCTGATGAATCTGCTGGAACGTTTAATGCCGGATAACGAACTGCGAAACCGTGCACTGGCCAACTCAATGATGGTATCTGCCGATAACGCCCATGCGGTGCATCCGAACTTTGCGGATAAGCATGATGCTAATCATGGTCCGAAGCTGAATGCCGGTCCGGTTATCAAGATCAATAATAACCAGCGTTACGCCACTAACAGTGAAACAGCGGCTATTTTCCGGAACCTGGCGGATCTGGAAGATGTGCCGGTACAGAGTTTCGTGGTCCGTACAGACATGGGTTGCGGCAGCACCATTGGTCCGATTACCTCAGGTGAGCTGGGCGTAAAGACCATTGATGTGGGCGCGCCTCAGTATGCGATGCATTCTATCCGGGAAATCTGTGGCAGTGATGACGCAGTGAATCTTGCCCGTATCCTGCAGCGTTTCTACCGTCTGGAGAAAATCTGACGGCTAACGGTCTGTCGGATATCTGAGAAACCGCCTTCGGGCGGTTTTTTGTTGTCTGCGGTTACGTGAGTAAGAGGGGGCTGTCCCATTTCATGGCTGGCAAGATCCGGTTTTATCTCGCTACGGCCGGTTCAACCCGAACCGGAAACCTGTAGTGCTTGATTGTGATGATGGATATACAGGAAAGAATTGGTCGGGGCAGCAGGATGACCATCGCAAAAAGCACGATGTTGTTTCGCTGCGCTTAACTCGAACCAGAGATCTGTAGTGCTTGATTGTGATGATGGATATACAGGAAAGAATTGGTCGGGGCAGCAGGATGACCATCGCAAAAAGCGCGATGTTGTTTCGCTTCGCTTAACTCGAACCAGAGGTGTGTCGTTTTAGTCGATGGAGATTTGAATATGAGAAGTAAGTGGTCGGGGCAGTAGGATGACCATCGCAAAAAGCGCGATGTTGTTTCGCTTCGCTTAACTCGAACCAGAGATCTGTAATGCTTGATTGTGATGATGGATATACAGGAAAGAATTGGTCGGGGCAGCAGGATGACCATCGCAAAAAGCGCGATGTTGTTTCGCTTCGCTTAACTCGAACCAGAGATGTGTCGTTTTAGTCGATGGAGATTTGAATATGAGAAGTAAGTGGTCGGGGCAGCAGGATGACCATCGCAAAAAGCGCGATGTTGTTTCGCTTCGCTTAACTCGAACCAGAGATCTGTAGTGCTTGATTGTGATGATGGATATACAGGAAAGAATTGGTCGGGGCAGCAGGATTCGAACCTACGACCCTCTGCTCCCAAAGCAGATGCGCTACCAGGCTGCGCTATGCCCCGACGATTAGCTGTTTATACACGGCTGAGTGTTGAGAAGTGGTCGGGGCAGCAGGATTCGAACCTACGACCCTCTGCTCCCAAAGCAGATGCGCTACCAGGCTGCGCTATGCCCCGACGATTAGCTGTTTATACACGGCTGAGTGTTGAAGAAGTGGTCGGGGCAGCAGGATTCGAACCTACGACCCTCTGCTCCCAAAGCAGATGCGCTACCAGGCTGCGCTATGCCCCGACGATTAAACGGTTTATACACTGTTTAAGTGTTTCAGAAGGTCCACTTTAAAAAAGTGGTCGGGGCAGCAGGATTCGAACCTACGACCCTCTGGTCCCAAACCAGATGCGCTACCAGGCTGCGCTATGCCCCGTCTTCTGTGTTCTGATGGCTCCTCGAGCTGGACTCGAACCAGCGACCAATAGATTAACAGTCTACTGCTCTACCAACTGAGCTATCGAGGAATGTTATCCATCAAAACGTTACTAGTTTAAGCAGAATTGGCTCCTCGAGCTGGACTCGAACCAGCGACCAATAGATTAACAGTCTACTGCTCTACCAACTGAGCTATCGAGGAACTGCTTAACTAGTGGCGGCGTATGTTAATGATCAGCCCTATGGGCGTCAAGCACTTACGTTAAAAAGTTTTTCATTCAACAGAAATAATGGTTTGCGGTGATTTGCCGGCGTGCTGCAGGCGGCTTTTTTAAAGGCGGTCTGTAAACTGTTGTAAATCAGAAAACACTTTATGAGAACACAAAATACCCCTGCCGGAGTTTCGGTGCGCGGCGTATTTCTGTATAACGTGGAGTTTGAGCGGGGTTTATTCTCCTGCGGATGTGAAGATTGGCTTGCTAGGATTTAGTTATATGACGATGATTCCCGGAAAAGATGCGCCTTTAGAGGAGTCGATTGAAACAATGTCTGCTCAGTTAGAGGCTCTGGGCTTCGATATAGAGCAGGCACAATGGCTGAATCCTGTCCCGAATGTGTGGTCTGTACTGATCCGCGACCGTCACTGTCCGCTTCTGTTTACCAATGGCAAGGGGGCCAGTAAAGAGGCCGCTCTGGCCAGTGCGCTGGGTGAATATTTTGAACGCCTCAGCTGTAACTCTTTCTTTACCGACTATTATCTGGGGCAGGAAGTTGCCGAAGGCGACTTTGTTCACTACCCGAATGAGCGCTGGTTTGATGTCAGCGGTGAAGACATCCCGGAAGGGCTTTTTGATGAGCCGACCCTGCAGCATTACAATTTACATGATGACCTGACCGCGCCAGGCCTGATCGATACTAACTCAGGCAACTCAGGCCGGGGTATCTGCGCAATACCCTTTACCCGCCAGCGTACCGGCGATGAAGTCTGGATTCCGGTAAACATCATCGGCAACCTCTATATAAGTAATGGCGCTGCTGCCGGCAACAGTGTCGCGGAAGCCCGGGTACAGGCGTTATCCGAAATATTTGAACGTCATATTAAAAACACCATCATTACTTCCGGCATCAGTCTGCCGGAAATTCCGGAACATATTATCAACCGCTACCCGCAGGTAGTGGATGCCCTTAACGCCTTGCGTGATTACGGCTATGTAGTGCTGGTGCGGGATGCATCCCTGGGCGGTAAATACCCGATGGTGAATGTAACCCTGATTAACCCTGATGATGGCGGTTGCTGTGCGTCATTCGGTGCGCATCCCAAGTTTGAGGTGGCGCTAGAGCGGACGATCACTGAACTGCTGCGGGGCAGGGCGCTTAATTCGCTGGCAGATTTTCCGCCGCCGAGCTTTAATCTGGCCGACGTGGCCGATTCGCAGAACCTTGAAGCGCATTTTATCGACTCCAGCGGCGTGGTGGCCTGGGATCTGTTCTCCCGGGATACGGACTACGAGTTTGTAGAATGGAATGTGGAAGGTGACAGTCAGGCGGAATTTGAGCACCTCTGTAACCTGATCCATAAAGTGGATATGGATATTTACATTGCCGACTACGAACATCTGAATGTATACACCTGCCGGATCATTGTGCCGGGTATGTCAGAGATTTATCCGGTGGATGATCTGGTATCCAACAACAATAATGCCGGGGTTGAATACCGTGAAGGGCTGCTGGATCTGGCTAACTTCGATAAAGATCAGGGCGCCGATTTACTGGTCGACCTGAATACCGAAGGCTTCGATGATAAACAGCTGGTGGCTGAACTGATAGGTATCGTGGCGGATAAAGGCACTGCCTGGAGCACCCTGCGGATTGGCGAACTGAAGTGTTTGCTGCATTTACAGCAGGGAAATCTGGCGGATGCGCTGGACTGGTGTCACTGGCAGCTGGAAAACGCCCGGCTGCAAGAGTCGCGGGAAGCGCTGTACCGGTGCCTGTATCAGTGTCTGCAGTTTTCACTGGATGCCGAACGGGACTTTGCTGACTACAGCGGTCTGCTTGAGCAGGTCTATGGTCAGGCGCTGATGGAACGGGTATCTGAAATGCTGACCGGCGAGCGGATTTTCAGGGATTTCCCTGCCAGCACGCTGAGCCTTGAAGGTTTTACCGCCCATCAGAAAATGCTGGAAGTGTACGACCGTCTGCAGTCCGCCAAGCGTGCCTCTGGCTGACATTTAACCGCCCGCGAATCGCTGTTGTTTTTGAAAAGGCCGTTTTCCCCAAAACGGCCTTTTTGCTACTTGGTCAGGCGGTCTATTTCCGTTATTATCTTCGGCTATTTTATGCTTTTGTCTGGCTGCGTTTTCTGGCTTTAAGGGCCTGTTATTTGCTTACCAAGAGCGTTGACCTTAGTTAATGTCAGGCATTCAGTATGTCTGTCAGGAGATTTGATTCTCGATGCTTTTTAACAAGCTTCCCGAAGACCTGTTCCTGCCCCTTGCCGGCCAGAACCGTCAAATCTATCAGGCGGTATTGCTCGACCTTGCTGATCAGTTCTTTGATGAAGATCTGGTTGATCCCTTTGTACCGAAAGATCTGATCCGTTCTTCCATTGAAGACACCGTTGTTAAACTGGGGGTGCGGCGCTGGGAGCCGGAAGAAAATGATTCGGAAGCCGAACAGGAAGCGCCCCGTTCCACTGCTGAATACACCAGCCGGATTTATCGCCGTTTAGTGGTGACCGGCTGGCTGGAGGAAGAGCAGCGTATTTACCGTACCTTTGTACTGCTGTCGCCGGCCAACAGTTACCTGTTGCGGACGCTGGTATCGATCAATAATCTGGAAAAACGCAGCTACGGTGGCGCGGTACTGAACGTACTGAGCTCACTGGAAGCGGCCATCAATGATCCGGCCGGCCGGGGGATTACCCTGCAGGAAGCGGCACAGACGGCGTCTGATTTCAGTGCCCACCTGACGGACATGATGCTTGGTCTGCGGGAGCTGAAAATCAGCCTGGCGGCCACCAAGAATCCGCAGGAGATTGTGCGTAACTTCTTCGACCACTTCGTGGCGCACATTCTGGTATCCGATTACAAAACCCTGAAGACCAAAAACAACCCGTTCCGTTTCCGCCGTCAGATTCTCACGCAACTGCGTGAACTGCAGTTTGATACGCCTAAGGTGGGGTTGCTGAGCGTTCACTATCAGGAACAGTTCGAAACCGGCTATGACGACGCCGAAGCCATGGTGCACAGTCATATCAACCGGATTATCCGGATATTTGAATCCGTGGATCAGCGTCTGGCGACCATCGATGACTTCCGGTACCGGCTGGAAAAACGTGTGGCGGATACCGTCCGTTACATGGACAAAACCACACCGGGAATGAGTGCCCGCCTGTCACGGGTGATTACCGATGCGGCACAGCTGGATCAGCGTAAGCTACCGAAGCTGGAAACCCTTGAGGAAACTGGCTTTCTGGCACCGGGCAGTGTGCGCTCGCCGGTTCGCCGCCGGGTAGCAACCAAGCCACGGGTGATTCAGCAGGACATCATTGATCCGCGGGTGCTGGAAATGCGTCAGCTGTTCAAAGAGTACAAAGCCCGCCGGGAAGTGCGCCCGGAAAAGATCGAAGATTACATCGAACGTCATCTGCTGGGCGAGACACAGATCTCTGCCGGTCAGTTTACGATCGACAGCATTGAAGACTACATCTGCTTCAGTTATCTGAGGCATATGCGTTCCCTGGGTAAGAAGGGGCGCACTACCGCTAATAAATACGATATTCAGTTCAGCGATACATATGTCAATGTCGCCGATATGGTTGAGTGTCGCGACTTCAGTATTCAGAGACGATAAACATGTTAGGTGATCTGCAGAAAATCATAGCCCGCAGCGATCAGTATCAGGAAGAAGGCTTCGTGCATGCTGCCAATCTGCTGCTGGTGAATCAGTTTTTATACGCTGAGCGTTCAGGCCACCGTGACAGTTACTTTCTGGTAGCGTCGCATGTGGATTATTTTACCAACCTGTTTGCCGCACTGGGCTGGTCGTTTGTGTACCAGCCGGACGAAGCCTTTCTGGGGATTCTGCCTCAGGGCGATGAACGTTTTATGCGCCTGAAACTGGATGAATCATTCTTCCTGCTGTGCCTGCGCCAGCAATATGAAGAAAAACTGGAAGCCTTTGAAGTTGAAGGCGGGCGTGCCTACATTACCTCGAATGATTTGCTGACGGTCTATGAAAACCTCACCGGCAAAGACATCCCGAACGAAACCCGCTTAAAGGAAATCCTGTCGCTGTTCAGCCGCCACGGTGTTATTGAGCGGGGCAAGCCCCACGAAACAGACCCGAAAAACATTCCGCTGACCATTAACCCGACGATCCGTCAGGTGGTGGTGGAAGACTTTATCGGCCAGCTTGAAGCCCTGTGTGAAGATGCCGAACAAACTCCTGCAGCTGAGGCGGCAGAGAGCACTGACGCTCCGGCGGAAGATCAGCCGGCAGAAGAGACGCCTGCAGCATCCGATGAAGCGGAACAGACCACAGAAGCAGCGCCGTCAGATGTACAGGCGAACACGCTTACTGAAGAGGTAACCCCGGAGGAGCCGGTACAATGAAACAGTTAAATCGCATCGTACTGGTTAACTGGTATGTTCTGGGTGCCGTAGAGGTACCGATTAAAGGCAACGTCGCGGTCGTCGGGCCAAACGGTTCCGGTAAGTCATCCCTGCTGGATGCCATTCAAACCGTACTGATGGGCGGTAACAAGCGTTACCTGAGCTTTAACGCCAGCGCCGGTGACAAGAGTGAGCGTAGCCTGCGAACCTACTGCCTGGGCTTTATGGATGACTCGGGTAAGAAAGACAATGCCCGTCAGGATTCCATCAGCTATCTGGCGCTGAGCTTCTACGATACCGAAACCGGCAAGGAAACCTGTGTCGGTCTGGCCATCAGTGCCTCGCTGTCATCGCCGGAAGAAGAAATTCTGGGCCGTTTTATCCTGCCTGATTTTTCCGTCAGCCTGGAAGATTTTACCGACAAAAAAGACGGCGGCCGGCTGCCGAAAGAATGGCCGGAAGTGCGTGAGAGCCTGCTGAAACAGTGCCCGGACATGAAGCTGGAAAAACGTGCCAGCCGCTTTATCCGTGAGCTGGTCACCGAACTCAGCTACGACCCGCAAATGCCGAACGACGACGAGAAGTTTGTGAAGAACTTCCGTAACGCGCTGAAATTTGTGCCGATCAACAGTCCGACCCGTTTTATCCGTGAATTCGTGCTGGATGAAAACATCGTCCACGTCGGCGCGTTCCGAAAATCCCTGGATGAATACCGGGTGATGGAACAGAAGACCCGTGAAGTAGCCAACCGCATTGGCGAACTGGAGAAGGTTCAGGAGCAGTGCAAAGGCATTCACCGCAACGTTAAGAACTCGGCGGAATACGAGTGGGTGGTGCATGAGACCCGTTTTGAACACGCCGACTTGAAAAAGGAAGGTGCCCAGGACCGTCTGGAAGCCAATCAGGAAAAAGAAACCCAGTTACAGACAGATCTGGAAGCCAACAGCGAACAGCTGAATACGGTAATGCAGAATCTGGCGGAAGCACGCGCGGAACTGAATAACACCGACAGCGCCCACAAGGTTAAAGCACTGGAAAACTCCATTGATGCCAAGCAGCACGAGCTGAATGTGGTCAAAGAGAAGATCCAGAACGTCTACAGCCTGCTGCGCTCAACCGTTACCTTCTCTAACTTCCAGCAGTTCCTGCCTTCAAGCTTTATTCCTGTGGTTCAGGAGTCGGTTGCCCTGTGGCGCTCCGGCGAAGACATGATGGCGGAAGCCTGGCCGCTGGAACCGGTGAACGTGGATAACAACCTTGAGAAGCTCAAGGGCAGCATCGACGAAGTACGCCGTGAAATTTCCCGCCGGTTTGAAGCCTCGGTGATTCGCATGAATGAACTGCGTACCGAGATTCAGAACCAGCGCAGTGCCGTTGAACAGCTGAAAGAAGGTCACGCGCCATTACGTCGCAATACCCGCGAGCTGATGCAGCTGCTGAACGATTATGGCATTCAGTCCACCCCGATCTGTGAGCTGGTGGACATCAACGATGAGAAATGGCGCATTGCTATCGAGAGTTTCCTGGGCGCACGCCGTGAAGCCCTGATCGTTGATCCTGACCGGGTGAAAGAAGCGATTACGCTTTACCGCCGTAAAGGCCGCCATCTGAAAGGCTGCCGGATCGTTAACACCACCAAGAGCCACGAATGGCTGAACCGCAGCAAGCCAAACTCACTGGCGGAATTTGTGGATTGCCAGACCGACGATGCCAAAGCCTATATGAACCGGGCGCTGGGTGCTGTGATCGCGGTGGAAACCGAAGCGGAACTGATCCGTCAGGAACGGGCACTGACCTACGACTGCATGTTGCAGACCGAAGGTACCACTACCGCCATCCGTGAAGAAACACCAATGCTGGGCAGCGGCGGTGGCCGCCGTCAGCATCAGCTGCAGCAGCAGGGCCGTCAGGTCGATGAAATGATGGCTGAGTTCAGCGTGCTGAACAAAGACCATGAAGATCTGGATAACCTCAAAGAAAATCTGGTCCGCATGACCACCGGGCTGACCGGTGTCGGCGAGCGGGTTTTCGATCTGGCCAACCAGCGTGACATGCTGCACAGCGAAATTGACGGTTACCGTCAGGGCATTACCGACCTGCGTAACCAGGACGACAGCGGTGTACAGCAGCGCATCTCTGATCTGGTAGACGCACAGAAGCAGGCACAGGATCAGCAGAAGAAGCTGATGGATAAACTGCAGACCACCCGTACCAGCCTGATTAAAGATAACGCCTCGCTGGAACTGCTGGATAAAGAACTGGTAGAACATGCGGCTGCACGGGGCAAGTGTGAAGATGATGCGAATTTTGATGCACAGTCCGCGCAGGAAAAACGTGACTACATGGATGAATCCTGCTCCGGTGATCTGGACCGGATCATCTTTGAATCGGCCAAAAAGGCCCAGTCTGAACTGGGTCTGATCGAGAAGAAAAAGAATTCCGTCCGTGACGGTGTGGCTCAGTACAAGGCCCGTTACCACGGTTCCGGCCTGAGCCATCAGGAACTGGATAAAGTTACCCCGGACTCCACTCACGAACAGCTGGAGCGTTTCGTCAACGATACCATTCAGTCCCTGCGTGACAGTGAACTGGCGGAATACACCGAGAAAGCTGAACGGGCCCGTCTGGAAGCGGAAACCTCATTCCGTTCCGACTTCGTGGCTCACCTGAAAGATCAGATCGACAAGATCAAAGAACTGATCCGCGAACTGAACGCCCACCTGAAGAACCGTCCGTTCCATAAAGAGCGTTACGGCTTTGAAATGACACCGAACCCGGAACTGAAAGACATTCTGGAGCTGGTGGAGGCGTACACTAAGATGGATCAGGCCAATGTTGGTAGCCTGTTTGATCTGCAGCATGATCAGGACAAACCGCATCAGGATGCGCTGGCGAAGATCCACGAAGTACTGAAAGACGAAGGTGAAAGCAGCCTGCTGCAGGATTACCGTAACTTCTACAACTTCGAACTGGTGATCAAAGATCTGGACGGCAACCGCAAGACCACCCTGAGTCAGCGGATCAAGACAGGTTCCGGTGGTGAGCACCAGGTACCGTTCTACGTGGCCATTGCCGCCGCGATGGGTGCTACCTACCGTCTGCGTGACAGTGCGGATGGCGTGACGCTGGGCGGCTTCAGCCTGTCGGTATTCGATGAAGCATTCAACAAGCTGGATGCTGAGAACACCCAGACATCACTGGGCTTCATGAGCGATCTGGGTCTGCAAACCCTGATTGCCGCGCCGGATGATAAGTACTCGCTGATGGCGACCACCATGGATACGGTTATCAACGTATGCCGTGATGGTCGGGTGGTGGATATCGACGTTGAATTCCCGACCCCGAAAGGCAAGGAGCTGCTTAACTCAGATAACCCGTTCCGTCTGGCAGCCAGGAATACGGCGGAATCTGAAGACGTTGGTGAGCTGGAACCTGCCTAGGTTCCGGCAGCCGCAAAGCAGTAACCGGATCAGCGATCCAGATTGTGCCAGTGGGAACCCCTCTGGTGCATTCTGGGTTCCGGCCGGCTCAGGTTTGGCCGCAAGCTGTAGCGGGGCTGGCCTTTCTCATAAATTCGCAGATGAAAAGGCGTGTTAGCGTGGCTGACCGGGCGCACCTGCCATTCGTGGGGGGCATCCAGCAGGGTCAGTAACAAGGTTTTTGGGCTGATAACCGCTTCACTGCTTGTCTGAAGATTACCGGGCAGCGCCAGTTGCTGATTATCCAGATGGCTGAACTGCTGATTGGCAAGCAGGCGACAGACGCCGGCTATATTCCAGACCTCGGGTAAGTGTTGCATCGGGCTGAGCAGGCCCATATGGGAAGGTGAGACAATATTCTTATCTTTAGAGAAGAATTTTCTCACGGTCAGATCAGAGTGGGCCTTAAGCAGCGAGTTATCCCGAACGTTGCCGTCGAAATCCACCTGATTCAGCCCGTCGATCATCAGCTGCAGATCGAAATCACAGGCCTTGATAAACCGCCAGGCAGGCTCCATTGATGTTCTGGAACCTATGCTGTACTTCAGGGCAGCTTTACCGTTGCGGGTTTTGCCTTCCAGCAGGGTGATCAGCAGGTAAGTGGTCTGAAAGTCCACCAAGGCTTCCGGAGACGCAATAAAGCAATACGGCTGTTCCCGCTGGCAAAAGCTGATCCAGGCATCGCGGTCATTCAGATGAGGCAGGTGGCGGATATTCATTGATAGCGGGATATTCAAACGACAGTATTATCACCGCAGTATACCAAGTTGGAGACTCTATGAAATTAATAAATCGTTCGGCGTTTTCATTGTTGCCGAAACAGCCCTTCGCTGACTGGGCAAACACGCTGGCTGCGGATGAGCTGAATGCGCCGATGAGCCTGGAAGACCATCGCCGTGAAGCCAGTGTGTACATGGTGGATGAGTTTCAGGAGGAGACCGATATCACCCGGCTGCTGCAACAGCATTTTGCGGCGATGTTTGACAATGAACTGGCGGCCTGGGATGAATTTGGCGATGACTGGCCGTCCGACCGCAGTTTCAGCGTGTTTCAGGAATGGTTCGATGTGACGCCACAGGTGATTGCGGTGGACTTGTCCGCCCAGCCGCTGATGCTGGCCCCCTTAACCGACTGATTCTGCACAGCTGATACTGACCTGTCTGGCTTTTTCCGGGGCGGCGGCTCAGGTAAGATGCAGGCACACGCCAGTAGCGAGTTAATATTCCCTATGACCATGCAATTTTCTGCCAAAGACAGTTTATCCGAGCACCCGTTACGGGAAGAGCTGTATGCCGAAATGCATTCCCGGCCTTTCCGGGTGATAGATGCACCGGCACGGATCAGCCATCTGGTGATCATGTGCGACGAGTCGCAGAAAAAATCCCAGTATCAGCATTTACTCAGCCTGTGTGAAAACTACGGGGTTGCGCCACCGGATCAGGACGTCGCTTTTTTTCAGATGGACCTGAACGGCTTGCAAATGCGCCGTGAAAAGCACCTTGAGTTTATAGCCTACACCTTTACCAGCCGTTGTGATGATGCCGAAGCACCCTTTGCCCACAGTTGTGTGGGTGGCTTACCGGAAGCCTGGCTGGCCGGGCTGGAAGGGCAGATCATTACCGCCTTTCACGTCACCGTACTGGATGTAGCGGAATCCGGCGAACCGGATATTCCGCAGGTTAAGCAATACTTCGACGACATGCGTCTGATTGGCAGCCAGCCCTCACAGGGGGCGGTACAGGTCTGGACCACCTATCAGCTGCACGATGACGGTTACGGCCGTTTTCTGGTCTATAACCGGGAGATGAGTGCCAGCCAGTTAGGCCGTCTGGTACAGCGTCTGGTGGAAATTGAAACCTACCGTTTAATGACCCTTCTTGGCCTGCCGCTGGCCCGTTCAATCAGCCCGCAACTGCGGCAGATGGATTTGCAGCTGGCAGAGCTGACCCAGACCCTGGCGCAGGGGGAGCAGCAGGAAGGTTTTGAAGATGCCCAGCATTTGCTTGGCCGGCTGACGGACATTGCCTCGCAGGTTGAAGCCTACCGGGCGCAGTCTACTTTCCGCTTTAATGCCACCCTGGCTTATCAGGCCATCATGTTTAATAACATTGATGAACTGCGGGAAGACGAAGTGTCCGGCCACCTGACCTTGCAGGAATTCATCGGCCGGCGGGTTGGCCCTGCGGTTAAAACCTGTGAATCGGTCGCCGCCCGTCTGGAAGACTTGTCCCGCCGGATCGACCGGGTCAGTGATATGCTGCGTACCCAGGTGGATCTGTCGATTCAGGGGCAGAATCAGGAACTGCTCAGCTCCATGGACCGGCGCTCAAAAATCCAGCTGATGATGCAACACACCGTAGAAGGGTTATCGGTTGCGGCGATCAGTTATTACACCATCGGGCTGGTGAAAATATTTCTTGGGGTGCTCTACGATCAGGGCATCTCATTCGATAAAAGTCTGGCGCTGGGGATCTCCATGCCGCTGGTGATCATTGTGGTTGCCTGGCTGACCCGGCGTATTCATTCGAAATTTAATAAACTGGCTGATGATCCGGATTCCCGGTCAGGTCATGGGTAAAGGTGTGAAATGACACAAACAATTGCTGCACAGATTGAGTCCATGCTGCGTGATTCACTGGCTGTGGACCAGCTGTATATTGAAAATGAAAGCCACATGCACAGCGGCCCGGCAACCGACAGCCATTTTAAAGTGGCAATCGTCTCTGACGACTTTACCGGCAAACGACTGGTTGCCCGTCATCAGGCGGTCTATAAAGCAGTGGACAGCCTGATGAACAATCCGATCCATGCATTCTCCATGCATCTGTATACCCGACAGGAATGGACTGATAAAAACGGTGAGATTCCATTGTCTCCTAACTGCATGGGCGGCTCTAAGTAAGCCTCAGAAACAAGCGCTCCGGCCCCGGCCACAGCGCTTTTTTTGTGTCTCAGTTCTTACTTAGAGATTGATAAGAAAAGGTGCATCTATTGTTGATGAACATCAATGTTTTTCTTTACCGGCAGCGCGATAGTTAAGTCATCAAAAGCATCTGTTAAGGGAACGAAGATGAGCATTGAGCACCACGATCTGATCCACGAACTGCCGGAATATCGCCAGCGTATCCACGATTTAAAGATATCAAACGCACACTTTTCACGGCTGTTTGATGAGTATCATGACGTCACCAAGGAGGTGGAACGTATGGAGACACTCACTGAGCCGGTCTGTAGCGACACAGAAAATGCCCGTAAAGCCAAACGTCTGCACCTGAAAGATCAGCTGTTTGCGATGCTGACGGCTGAGCCGGCCTGATAACCAAATACGCCGAATTCTGATTTCGTTATCAAACCCGCTTTATTGCGGGTTTTTTTATATTTATAGTGTCAGTAACGGTTATATTTTTTTGTAGGATTATTAATGCATTCAAGCGGTTACAACTGGCGCTACATTTTTTCCATCGCCCGTGAATATAAGCCGGAACTGATAAAGGCTAATCTGATTGCGCTGGTGGCCACCATTGCCAGCGTACCTTTACCCCTGCTGATGCCATTACTGGTCGATGAAGTCTTGCTGGGGCAGCCGGCAACCCTGGTGGAAATCTGTCAGCAACTGTTCCCTGCATCCTGGCAGGGGGCAATACTCTACATCACCGCGATACTGGTGCTGACCATCATCCTGCGCTGTATCGCGCTGGTGCTGAACGTCTGGCAGGGCAGGCAGTTTACCCACATTTCCAAAGAAGTGGTGTTCCGTATCCGGCAGGGGCTGCTGCAAAAACTTAAACGTATCTCCATGGCGAAATACGAAACCCTGGGCAGCGGTAAAGTCAGCAATCACTTTGTGGTAGATCTGGATACCATTGATCAGTTTGTCGGTACGTCTCTGAGCAAGCTGCTGCTGGCAGGGCTGACCATTGCCGGCACCGCAGTGGTGCTGCTGTGGATGCACTGGCAACTGGCACTGTTTATTCTGCTGCTGAATCCTATCGTTGTGTACTTCACCATGGTGCTGGGCAAACGGGTTAAAGAACTGAAGAAGGATGAAAACGCCGCCTACGGAGCATTTCAGAGTTCCCTGATTGAAGTCCTGGAAGGGATTTACCAGATCCGTGCTGCCAACCGTGAAAAACATTATCTGCAGCGCTTACAGGATCAGGCCGCCGAGGTCCGGGACCGTTCCGTTGCCTTTGGCTGGCGCAGCGAGGCGGCTGGCCGGTTCAGCTTTATGGTGTTCCTGGTGGGGTTCGATTTATTCCGTGCCCTGTCCATGCTGATGGTGGTGTTCTCCGACCTGAGTATCGGCGAAATGATGGCCGTGTTTGGTTACCTGTGGTTCATGATGGGGCCGGTGCAGGAACTGTTGGGCATTCAGTATGCCTACTACAGCGCCAATGCGGCCTTATCCCGCATCAATGAACTGCAGAATCTGGAAGAAGAACCGGACTACCCCCATCTGGAAAACCCGTTCAGTCAGCGGGAATCCATCGGCATCGCGGTGGATAACATTCACTTTGGTTATCTGCCGGAGCAGGAAGTCCTTAAAGGGCTGAGCTTAACCATTGAGCCCGGCCAGAAAATTGCCTTGGTCGGGGCCAGTGGTGGCGGTAAGTCGACCCTGGTGCAGATTCTGCTGGGGCTGTATCCGATTCGCAGCGGTGCAATCCGTTACGATGGCGTGCCGGTAGAAGAGATCGGATTTGATCTTATTCGTGAAAATGTTGTCACAGTGTTACAGCAGCCTATGTTGTTTAACGATACCGTCAGAGGCAACCTCACACTGGGCCGTCGCTTCGATGATGATAAGCTCTGGCAGGCGCTGGACATCGCGCAGCTGAAGCCTTTTGTTGAAGAACTTGACGGCAAACTGGATGCGCTGGTGGGGCGTCAGGGCGTCCGGTTATCCGGCGGTCAGCGGCAGCGTCTGGCAATTGCCCGGATGGTGTTATCCGATCCAAAAGTGGTCATTCTGGATGAAGCAACATCGGCGCTGGATGCGCAAACTGAATTTGAAGTACTCTCGGCGCTGGAAACCTTTCTGGCCGGCAGAACAACAATTATCGTGGCGCACCGGTTAAGTGCGGTGAAGCAGGCTGACCGGGTCTATGTCTTCGAAGACGGCCAGATCAGTGAACAGGGCGAACATCAGGACCTGCTACAACAGGACGGACTGTACGCTAAACTGTACGGGCAGCATCAGCACTGAACCTGAAGGGCGATAAGCACGTTAAAACAGTTAAAAACAGGTTAAGCAAGATTTTGCTACATTGGCAGGATCAGTTATTTGGAGGCAACCCCGATCAATGCATTGGGATGCGAGGTAAGTTATGAATAAGATTTTAGTGGCGACAGTGCTGGCATCATCCTTAATGTTGCAGGGCTGTGCATCTTCACTGACCGGGGATACTTACTCGCGTAGCGAAGCGCGGAAAGTTCAGCAGGTCCAGTATGGCCAGGTGCTTTCCGTAACACCGGTTGTCATTGAAGGCCGCACCAACAGCCCGCTGGGTGCCGGTGCCGGTGCTGTGATCGGCGGGATTGGCGGCAGTAAGATCGGCGGCGGCTCCGGCCGGACCATCGCCACCGTGCTGGGTGCGGTTGCGGGTGGTGTGGTAGGCCAGCAGGCCGAAGAAAAACTGACCCGTAAACAGGGGCAGGAAATTACCGTTGAACTGGAAAGCCGCCGGATTATTTCAGTGGTTCAGGAAGTCAGCGGCAACGGCATCTTCCAGGCCGGTGACCGGGTCCGGGTACTGGGTCAGGGCGGAACAGCAAGGGTTGTTCGCTAACCGCGGTAACCTTTTAAAACCCAAAAAGCCTGCTTAAAGCAGGCTTTTTTGTGTCTGCTGACCGGGCTGGTATCGGGTTTTGCCCACAGCTGTTCAGGCCGGAAATCTTTCAGGCCGGTAGTCTTTGTCTTCAGAAAAATGCTGCCTGCCACTCAGGCACAGCTACCACTAATCAACAGGTCAGCTCCGGCTAAGTACCTTCTTTATACTAATGAAGGTTTTATCTTTCAATATGGCCGCAAGCTGGCAATGCTATTCACCATTGCAAACACAGTTCGCCCGGAGCAGGTGCTGCGAATAGCCGTTTTAAGTCTTTTGCATGAAAGGAATCAGGCATGTGGACAACAAGGGCTCAACAAAATGCAGTGCTGAATTAACCACCTGTCACGAGTGATGAAACGGAATTTGTCATGGATTTACCCCAGTCAGGGCAAGCAGCCCTGTTTTGCAGCGTACTGATATTTGCTTTTCAGGCTTTGGCTGCCCCGGAACCGTCAGTCATCGCTGAGGACCAGCTGCAGCGTGCTGAGCAACAACAGGAAGCCTTGCAACGTCAGTTACAGCCCTCATCAGACAGTATTCACCTATCTGTTCCGCAAGCCGATCTGCCGCAAAGTATCAGCGATGAACAATGTTTCCCAATTGAAGACGTTGTCCTTAAGGGAGATGAGTCACTGACCGACCGTTCAGCGATCACCGCCATACTTGCCCGGCACAACACGGATTGTCTGGGGCCGCAGGCGATCAAAAGCCTCATGAATAAACTGCAAAACCACTATATAGAACAGGGGCTTGTGACAACGCGCGTGGTAGCACCCCCACAGGATTTAAATGCCGGCACACTCACTTTGCAGATTGTTGCCGGCAAGGCAGGGAATATTGGCCGCGACCCATCCGCCCCTGAGGGTGATATTAATCTGAATACAGTCGTGCCTTTAAATAAGGGCGATTACCTGGATATCAGAGCGCTGGAGCAGGCGCTGGAAAACTTACACCGCCTGAGCGCTGCCACTGCCAGTTTTTCGTTGCATCCAACTGAAGACGTGGGTGTCAGTGATATCAGGGTGAAATGGCAGCAGGAGAAAATGTGGCGGCTGATTCTGTCGGCGAATGACAGCGGCGCAGACAATACCGGCAAGTATCAGGGCAATGCCACCTTATTTATAGAAAACCCGCTGCAGCTGAGTGACGTGTTTTATATCAGCAAAGGGCGTGACTTACATACTGACAGCGACACCGGCTCAGACAACTACAGCGTTCATTACTCGCTTCCCATCGGTTACTGGCAATTCGATCTTAAC